>DATKTQ010000145.1:0-26403 GCA_035531055.1 Occallatibacter sp.
CTGGATTGATCCAGTAGAGCTCGCAGGCGCGCTCAATCAGCGCGGCATCGACGGCGTTCGCTTTGTCCCCATCCGCTTTACTCCCGCAGCCTCTGTCTACGCGGGCCAAAGCTGCGGCGGCGTGAGCCTCATCCTCACCTATCGGGAATCGTTGGACGCGCCGGAACTCGGCATCGAAATCGCTGCGGCCCTGCACCGCCTGTATCCAGCCGAGTACAAGCTCGACAAGATCGACTGGCTCATGCGAAACAAGGCAACACTCGATGCACTCGAGGCTGGCGAAGATCCGCGCCGCATCCAGGAGGACTGGCAGGACGCCATTACGCGCTTCAACTTCGTGCGCGCAAAGTATCTTCTCTATTAGCTCGGCTGCGCGTCTCGCGCCCTACGGCTCCACAACGGCCTTGGAAAGGTTTCTCGGACGGTCCACGTCCACGCCGTGCTCCAGCGCCATAAAGTACGCGAATAGCTGCAGAGGAACTACTTCCAGAATTGGCAGCAAGTACTCATTCGCCGGCTGCACCGCGATGCAGTCGCTGACTAGCGCAGCCACTTCGTTGTCTCCGGCGTTTGCCAGTGCAATCACGCGCGCGCCCTGCGCTTTCATGTCCACCAGCAGTTGCAGCGTCTTCTCGTAGCGCAGCACGGAGTCTTCCTGCTCCCGGTCCACCGTCGCCAGCACCACCAGAGGCACCGTGTCGCTCACCAGCGCATTCGGGCCGTGCTTTAGCTCACCTGTCGGATAACCCTCCGCATGCACATAGGAGGCTTCCTTCAGTTTCAGCGCGCCCTCGCGTGCAATTGCAAAGTGAATGCCCCGACCCAGAAACAGAAACGTGTTCGCGCCGCTGTACTTCGCCGCCAGCGCCTCCAACTGCGCGCGCCATCCGTCCAGCTGGGCCGCCATTGCGTCAGGCAGAGCCTCCAGCCGTTGAATGTAGCCGCGCAGCGTCGAGGCATTCATCTGCCCATTCCGCGCACCTTCGTAGAGCGCCAACAGATAAAGCACCGCAAGCTGGCACGTGAAACTTTTTGTCGCCGGAATTGCGCGCTCCCTGCCCGCCTCAAGTGGCATGGAAAGCAGCGCTTCACGTGCCATCGTGGAGCCGGCCGCGTTCGTAATCGCCAGCGTGGACTGTCCGCGAGCCTGCACCACGCGCAGCGCCGCCAGCGTGTCTGTCGTCTCGCCCGACTGCGAAATCACAATCACCGCCGGCCTGCGCGGGTCGCTGCCTCCGCGGCAGCTATACTCGCTCGAGTACTCCACGTCCACTGCCAGCCCGCAAAGGTCCTCCAGCAGAATCTCCGCCGCCAGTCCGCTGTGTCGGCTCGATCCGCTCGCGGCAATCAGCACCTCGCCTGCCGGATGAGCCCACTCCGCCATACGGTCCGATATCTCCGGGAGCAGCTGTCCGTCGGCAAGATAGCGCACCAGCGTGCGGCGCAGCGCCTCCGGCTGCTCATAAATCTCTCGCAACATCTCATGGGGAAAACTCGAAGTCTCGTTCATCCGTTCCTGCACCCTGCCGCTTGCCGCGGGCTTCTTCTCTTTCGCATCCCTGAGCATATCCTACGCATCGCCTCGGTGCTCGCGCTCCGCCTCCTCGTGTTGCCGCAGCACCCACATCACGGTGCGCACGTCGTCTTCCATCGTTGCATCGCTATCTCTGCACGTCAGCGAGCCGTGCACCCAGCGCACACCTGTCCGTCTCAGCAGTTCGCCCAGCGTTGCCAGGCGCATCCCGCCTCCAGCAAGAATGTCAATGCGATCGCCGGCCTGGGCTACCAGCCGCGCCAGCGCATCCGCTCCCGTCAACACGTCCGGCGCGCCGCCGGAAGTCAGCAGGCAATCCGCCCCCGTCGCAATCACCGCCTCCAGCGCCTCGTGCAGTTCCCGCGTCACGTCAAAGGCGCGGTGAAAGGTGAACCGCATCGGTCGCGCATCCTCCACCAACACCCGACTGCGCGCCACGTCCACGCGCCCGTCCCCCTGAAGCACGCCCGCCACTGCGGCCGCCGCGCCGGCCTCCTTCGCGTGCGCAATCTCTCTTCGTATCTGCGCAAACTCCGCAGCGGAGTACACAAAGTCCCCGCCTCGCGGCCGGATCAGCACATGCACCGGAATTGTCAACTCCGCCAGCACCGTTTTCAGCAGCGCGTCGTCCGGCGTCACGCCGCCAATCTCCAGCTGGCTGCACAGTTCAATGCGGTCAGCCCCGCCGCGCTCCGCGGCCTGTGCCGCATCGAGCGTCTCCGCGCACAGCTCAAAGAGAAATCGCTTCATCGCTTTTCCCCATGTCACGCTCCAACTCGGGAGGAATCAAAAAAACGTCTTCACCACATCCACCACGTCATACCGTGCGTTCAACACCGCCAACGTACGCCACTTGTCAAACGTCAGGCAAGGGTGCACAATGTCGAACCCAATCATGTCGCCCACGCGCAAGTCATCTCCCGCTTCAATCTGCAGGTACGCATGCTGGTCCATCATCTTCGTCACTGTCCAGTGTGCCGCGGCCGCCTTCGGCTCCGCATCGCCCGGCCGATAGTGCATCGCTGGCCTCGGAAGTCCGGAGTCGAACGCCGCATCCCGCTTGCCCATCGCCACAATCGCCTTTTCCGCCTCCGGCCGCGACTGCACATAAGCCCACACCTGCAGAGCCGGTCGCAGACCCTCGTTCATTCGTCGTGCCACCGGGTTGGCTGCCAAAATCCGCTCCTGCGCCACGCGATACGCACCCACATCATGCGTCAAATAGCAGCCCGGCCGCAGCACCAGATCCACCCCATCGCCAAAGTCCGCTGCGGCAAACTCCTCCGCCACCACGTCATACCACGCCGAACCGGCGCCGGACAGCAGCGCCGGCTTCCGCGCAAAGCGCTTCTCTGCCGCCAGCCGCCGCGTCACCTCCACCGCGCGCCGCAAGAACTGCCGAATCTCAGCTTCCTCCGTGAGTACTCCCTCATACAACTCCACGCCGCACAGCTGCACCGCGCCGCTCCAACGGGCCAGCGCGTCCAGCACTGCGGCCAGCTGCGCTTCGTCGCGCACACCGGTCCGTCCACCCGCCACGCCCAACTCCAGCAGCACCCGCAGCCGCAGTCCCTGCCCGCCAAAGAACGCGCCCAGCTGGTCCACCTGCGCCGCAGAATCCACCAGGCAAAAATACTCAAACATCTCATCGCGCAGCAGCCGCGCAATCACGGCCATGTTCTCCCGGCCCACCAGTTGATTCGCCATCAGCGCGCGGCGCACCCCGTGTGCATACGCCACCTGCGTCTGGTGCGAGGTTGCCAGCGTAATGCCCCACGCGCCCGCGTCCAGCTGCATGGCAAACAGTTTTGGCGCCATCGTCGTCTTTCCGTGCGGAGCCAGCTTCAGACCGTAGGCATCCACGAATTGCCGCATCCATTGCAGGTTGTGTTGCAGCCGATCCTCATACAGCACAGCCGCCGGCAGGCTCAGGTCCTCGCGCAGCAGGTTCCATCCCTGCGCACGCAACTCTCCCGCTTCCGTCGCGCGGTCCATGCGGCCCAGGCCCTTGTTCAGCGCGCCAATCGCGTCCTCGTCTGTCCCCTTGCCTCGCCGATCCTCGAGCAACCTGTCCACCTCCCGTCCGCCATCGCTCCTCCTGCAAAGGGATGGAAACGATACCGCCCATAGTCTATAGTCTGTACCAGCCGGTATGTCCCTTTCCTCCACGCTCATTCGCAACGCCACCCTGCTGGACGGCACAGGCGCCGCCTCCACACAGGCCGACGTCGCGATCCACGACGGCCACATCCACAGCGTCGGTCCCGCGCTCCACTTCGCTGCCGATCACGTCCTCGATGCCGAAGGACTCGCCCTCGCCCCCGGATTCATTGATGTCCACACCCATGACGATATCGCCGTACTCGGCCGGCCCGCCATGCTGCCCAAGCTCTCCCAGGGCGTCACCACCGTCATCGTCGGCAACTGCGGCATCAGCGCTTCGCCTGCCACCCTGCGCGGCAATCCGCCTGACCCCATGAACCTCCTAGGCGACGCAGCAGCCTTTCGCTATCCCACCTTCGCCGCGTATGTCGAAGCCGTGCAGCAGGCTCAGCCCGCCATCAATGTCGCCGCGCTGGTGGGCCACACCGCCCTGCGCAACAACCACATGGACCGCTTGGACCGCGTTGCCACGGATGCGGAAGTCGCCGCCATGCGGGCGCAGCTCGCGGACGCGCTGGCCCACGGCGCGCTGGGGCTCAGCTCCGGCCTTGCTTATCTATCCGCAAACGCCGCTTCCACCGCGGAGGTTCTCTCGCTCGCGCAGCCCCTCGCCGCTGCCGGCGCCGTCTACGTGACGCACATGCGTACGGAAGGCGACGCTATTCTCGACGCCATGGAAGAGGCATTCGTCATCGGCGGCCAGTCTCACGTGCCCGTCATCCTTTCCCATCTCAAATGCGCGGGCATTGCCAACTGGGGACGCAGCGGAGAAGTGCTGCAGGCTCTGGAAGCCGCGCGCTCCGCGCAGCCCGCCGCCTGCGACTGCTATCCCTACGCCGCCGGTTCCAGCACGCTTGATCTGCGCCAGGTCGACCCGCGCGTGGAAATCACCATCACCTGGAGCACGCCGCATCCTGAGGTGGCTGGCCAATCCCTCGCGCAAATCGCCCAGTCCTGGAGCACCTCGCAACTCGACGCCGCTCGCCGCCTGCAGCCCGCCGGCGCCATTTATCATAGCCTCCACGAAGACGACATGCGCCGCATTCTCGCCCATCCCGCCACCATGATTGGCTCTGACGGGCTGCCCAACGACCCGCGCCCCCATCCGCGCCTCTGGGGCACCTTTCCGCGCGTCCTTGGCCGCTATACGCGCGAAGAAAAGCTCTTCTCACTGCCCGAGGCCATTCGCAAAATGACATCCATGCCCGCGCAGCGCTTCGGCCTCGCCGGCCGTGGCATCCTCCGCGAGGGCTTTCACGCGGACCTCGTTCTCTTTGACCCCGCGCGCGTCCGTGACACGGCCACCTTTGCGGATCCCGTGCAGCCCGCACAGGGTATCCGTTCCGTCTGGGTTAACGGCCAACTCGCATACACGGCACTGGGCGCCACAGGCCATCGCGCGGGCCGCTTTCTTCCTCGCGCTCGCACACAGTGGGTTCAGTAACTCAACCCGAAAGGAACTCATCATGAGCATGCAACGATTTGGCGTGGAAGGCGGCACCGGCACTGGAGGCCAGCACCTTCCCTTTGCGCGCGCGGTCAAGGCTGCGGGCTGGCTCTACGTCTCCGGCCAGGTTCCCATGGTCAACGGCGAAGTCCTCGCAGGCAATATCACCGCCCAGTCGCAGCAGGCAATTCACAATTTGCTCGCGATTCTCGCCGAAGCCGGCTACGGTCCCGAGCATGTTGTCCGCTGCGGCGTCTGGCTCGACGACCCGCGCGACTTCCCAGCCTTCAACGCCGTCTTTCGCGAGTACTTCGGCGCCCATCCGCCAGCCCGCTCCTGCGTCATCTCCAGCATGGTCGTCGATTGCAAGGTCGAAATCGATTGCGTCGCCTACAAATCCCCCGACTAAGGCCGCGCACGCTGCCTCCGTCTCCTGTCCGCTCCACCAACCCGCGCCCTTCGCGGCGCACCATGCGAGCCCATGATCGACCCGCACAGCCTGTTTCTGCTGCTCTCGGCGCTGGCCGCCGTCCTTGGCCTCATCGTGCTCATCGCCGTCGCCAAGCTCAATCCCTTCATCACGCTCTTTCTGGTTTCGCTGGCCCTCGCTATCGCCGCGGGCATGCCCTTCTCCGCGGGCATTCATTCCTTTGAGGCGGGCCTCGGCGCAACCCTCGGCCACATCGCGATCGTCGTCGCCCTCGGCACCATCCTCGGCAAAATGATGGCAGAGTCCGGCGGTGCCGATCAGATCGCCAATACCCTCATCCGCCTCTTCGGCCCAAAGCGCGTCCCCTGGGCCATGATGGTCATCGGACTCGTCGTCGGCCTCCCCGCGTTTTTTGAGGTGGGCTTCGTCCTGCTCATCCCCATCGCCTTCACCGTAGCCCGCCGCACGCGCACCTCGCTCATCCTCGTCGCGCTGCCCATGGTCGCGGGCCTCTCCGTGGTGCACGGCCTCGTGCCGCCGCATCCCGCCGCGCTGCTCGCCGTCACCATTTACCACGCCGACGTGGGCCGCACCATCTTCTTCGCCCTGCTCGTCGGTCTGCCCACCGCCGTGCTTGCCGGCCCGCTTTATGCGCGCTTCATCGCCCCGCACGTTCAGCTTTCTGATGAGAACCCAATGGCCGCCGACTTCGTGGACCACGGCGCCGAGCAGAGCCTGCCCAGCTTTCCCATCACGCTGTTCACCATCCTGCTCCCCGTCGTCCTCATGCTCGTCGGCAGCTCGGCAAACGCGGTCTCAGCCCCCGGCACCGTGTGGAACCAGTCCCTTCGCCTCGTCGGCAATGACGACATGGCGCTGCTCATCGGCGCTCTCGTCAGCTTTTTCACCCTCGGCAAGCTGCGCGGCTTCTCCCGTCAGGCCATCCTGCGCTTCAGCAATGAGTGCCTCGCGCCCACCGCCACCATCACGCTGCTGGTCGGCGCCGGCGGCGGCTTCGGACGCGTCCTGCAGGATAGCGGCGTTGCCCACGCCCTCATCGGCGTCGCCCTCCAGGCGCACCTCCCGCTGCTCCTGCTCGCCTGGCTGCTCGCAGCGCTCCTCCGCCTCGCCACCGGCTCGGCCACCGTCGCCATGACCACTGCCGCCGGCATCATCGCCCCCATCGCCCTGCACACCGCCGGCGTCCACCCGGAGCTGCTCGCCATCGCCACCGGCGCCGGCTCCCTCATCTTCTCGCACGTCAACGGCGGCGGCTTCTGGCTCGTCAAGGAGTACCTCAACATGAGCGTTCCGCAAACCATCAAAACCTGGTCCGTCTGCGAGACCATCATCTCCGTTTCCGGCCTTCTCTTCGCCCTCGCCCTCTCGTTCGCTCTTTAGCCCGGCCCGCGTTCCACCGCCGTTCCGTCATTCTCCTCAGGAGGTCGCCATGACCAACCCGCCCCCACCGCACCCCTGTTCGCAGCCCTGGTCGCGCAGGCATTTTCTCCTCTCCGCCACAGCTCTCGCCGCGCTGCCCGCAGCCTCCCGGCTCGCCGCGGCCGCGCCACACTCCACGCCCGCCTCATTTGCTTTTGTCGGCACTTACAACGACGCACCAGGCGCCGGCGGCAACGGCGAGGGCATTTATCTCTTCCGCGTCAATCCCATCACCGGCCAGCTTACCCAGCGCACTCTCGTTGCCGCCACGCCCAATCCCTCCTGGATCGTCCTCCACCCCTCGCGCCGATTCCTGTACGCCGTCAATGAGGTCGCCAACTTCCAGGGTGGCAAGGGATCCGTCAGCGCCTTCGCCCTCGATCCCACCAGTGACCCCGCCACCGCCCGCCTCACCCCACTCAACACCGTCAGCTCCCAGGGCGCCGGCCCCGCTTTCCTCAGCCTCGACGCCGCAGGCCGCTTCGCCTTCGTCGCCAACTACGGTGGCGGCAGCATCGCCGTCCTCCCCATCCTGCCCGATGGCCGCCTCGTCCCCGCCGTCGACGTCCACCGCGACCTCGGCTCCATCGGCAGCACCCGCGCCACCAGCGCGCCCCCCGGCAGCTTCGCCATCAGCGGGCATGATGCGCCCCACGCGCACATGATTGCCCCAGACCCCCAGGGCCACTTCGTCCTCGCCACCGACCTCGGCCAGGACCGCATTTACACCTACCGCTTCGACGACGCTACCGGCCGCCTCACTCCGCCCGCCGCCGCGCCCTTCGTCTCCCTGCCCGCCGGCGACGGCCCCCGCCACTTCGCCTTCCACCCCAACGGCCGCTGGCTTTACTCCATTCAGGAGGAGGCCTCCACCGTCGTCTTCTTCCTTTACGACTCCGCCACCGGCGCACTCGCCGAGCAGCAGACCGTCTCCGCGCTCCCCGCCGGATTTGCCGGCACCAGCTTCGCGTCTGAAATTTTGATCTCTCCCGACGGCCGCTTCCTCTACGCAGCCAACCGCCTCCACAACTCCATCGCCGTCTTCGCCATCGCCGCCACCGGCCGCCTCACCCACCTTCAGCAGGTCCCCACCCTCGGCGACTACCCCTCGCAGTGCCGCATCGCGCCCGATGGCCGCTTCCTCTACGCCTGCAACCGCCGCAGCGACTCCATCACCACCTTCCGCATCCACCGCACCACCGGCCGCCTCAGCTTCACCGGCCAATACACCGCCGTCGGCAGCCCCGGCAGCATCACGTTTCTCTAGTATGGATTCCCGGCGGCTGGCCTGCTGCGAGTTTCTCGACGTCATCGGTCGGCAATACGATGACGAGATCCTTTCGGAAGACGTTGCGAAATTCCATTAGGCGTTGACCGAGCGCGGCGTCAGCGCAAGGTCGGTAAGCAACCGCCATTCGAATGGGAAGACGTCTTTGAGATTTCTGAGACACGACCTGAAAGGCCTGCCGAGCCGCCTCGATATGATAAGACCAGGCCGGAGATCTTTACCGAGAAGGAACTAAACGCCCTGTTTGAGGCTGTGGCATCTCCGAGAGAGAACCTGCTCTTTCGGTTCCTTCTCCAGACGGGCGTTTTCGAACAGGAGGCAATGCATCTCGAATGGGCCGATATCGACGCGAAGAGAAAGCTATTAAAGCTGCAGTCGAAAGTAAAGCAATGGGGTTTCAGACTAAAGGACTTCAAAGAACGAGAATTGCCCATGACTGACGACTTGTTGGAGCGGCGGATGAACTATAAGCGGGATCATGCTGGCGCCTGCACGCTGGTCTTCGAGAGGGATGGCAAACCGGATGGATCCGCCGATACGCAAGTGAGGGATTTGGCCGCGTTCCGCAAATCGTAAATATGCTTCAGAGTCCAACCCGCCAGTCCCGCAACTACCGCGGCGCCGACAAGCTGGGGGAAACTGAGGACCGTCGTATTTCTAGTCAAAAGCAATCTCCAAAGTGAAAGATTGCCGGATGTGCTGCTCCAGTAACGGCCGCCTGGCTCCGCAAAGGACGCAGTGTCTCCGGAGGCCGGAAGTCGGCCTCAAGAGATCAAAATGACAGGTAGCAGCCCGCTATTCTGGCGATAAAATGCGTCAAAATCAAGAGAACCAACGTCGATCGATTGGTCGCCGCAAAATTGCGCACCTGCGCAGAGGTTCCCTTGAACTAAAAAATGCAAGCCATGCACAGGGAGGCCCTGCAGCATAAAGCCGGGCTTTAGCCTATAAATCGCAAGAAAGGTCATTATGCTAAACTCAGCCCGTACGCCTCCAATGCTACATGGGAGATGTTTCGGCCGCGAGTCATGAGGCTCCTTCGACTTAATAGCCAGAAATTTGAAATCTGCATGTTTCCCGGCAAAGGCTGGACACATACCCAAAGTTGACCATTTATGCTGCGTAAAGCGCGGCGTCAGTCCGATGCTCGCGCAGCTGAGAAGGATGGGGTGTGGCAGCGATCGATAAGATTTAGGAAGGATGCGTTCTATCGCTGGAACAGTTGGTGCCGTTCCGGCTTTGTAGTGTGAGGAAGTCATGCCAATGGATGCGCGCGACTCTGAATTGCACGAGAGGTCTGGTTCACCGGCCACGCCTGGGGCCCTGCCTTTGGATACGCCGGAAAATGCCCCGGAAATCTCTCTCGTCGACCTGCTTATCGTACTCTCAGAGAGGAAGAGAATCATAATCACGGTCACGGCGGCCTGCGCAGTTCTGGCGGTCATCGTGTCGCTACTGCTGCCGAATCGCTACACCGCAACAATAACGTTGCTTCCGCCGCAGCAGAGTCAGTCGATGAGTTCCATCCTGAGCGCGCAGTTGGGAGGCCTCGGGGGCAGCATGGCCGCACTGGCGGGCGGTGCCCTGGGACTGAAGAATCCCAATGATATGTATGTGGCCATGTTCAAGAGTCGCACTGTAGAAGACTCAATGGTGAAGCGCTTTGGACTGATGGCGGAATATCGCGACCGATATCTGTCGGATGCGCGGAAAGATTTCGAAAAACACTTTGAAGTTGATAGCAGCAGCAAGGATGGCCTAATCCACATTTCGGTTGAAGATCGCGATCCCGTTCGAGCCGCGAAGATGGCCAACGGGTACGTTGAGCAATTTCGTATCCTCTCGGAACATTTGGCCATCAGTGAAGCCTCGCAACGTCGGCTCTTTTTTGAGCAACAATTGCAGCAGGCCAAAGATAATCTCGGGAACGCTGAGGAAGCGTTAAAGAAAACGGAACAGAAGACCGGTGTGATCCAGTTGGACAGTCAAGCGCGAGCCCTCATCGAATCGGCTGCCACGCTACGCGCACAAATCTCCGCCAAGGAAGTGCAGCTCCAGGGCATACGCTCCTATGCAACCGGGGAGAATTCACAACTGATTCAGACCGAGCGGGAGTTGGACGCGATGCGCGCTCAACTCGCCAAACTGGGGGGATCTGAAGATCTCTCTGACAGTCTGATCGTACCCAAAGGCCAGGTGCCGCAAGCCGGCTTGGAATATGCGCGCAAGCTGCGCAACGTCAAATATTACGAAGCAATTTTTGAAATCCTCGCCCGGCAATATGAACTCGCCAAGCTGGATGAAGCCCGGGAAGGCGCCCTGATTCAGGTCGTGGATCCCGCCGTCACGCCAGACCGGAAGTCATTTCCAAAGCGAACGTTGATCGTCCTCGTCTCAACGATCGTAGGGTTCTTCCTGGGTATTCTGGTGGCGCTATCCAGGGCCGCTGTTGAGAAATTGAAGGACAGGCCAGAATTGAATGCTAAGTTGACCATGTTGGGCAATCTGTTGAAGCCATCCCGATTTGGGACTCGCTCCTCAAGATCTGATTCCTGAACCGGTTCTAAACCCGGCGCTGACGCGAACCAAAGGCTCCATTTCTTTGTCTTCGGATAAAATGACGCAACCAGACCAGCAAAAGTGATAGTTGGAAGTGACGATGTATGACGAGAAAAGCAAAACCAGAGGGGTCCGGCTTCCTCGCCGAGACCGCACAGGAAGGGCAGGAAAGCATTGCTGAACTGGACAACGGACACCACCGCGGTCGATTAGCGTCTAACATTTTCGCGCTGTACATTCTGCAAGGCGTCAACTATGTCGTTCCGCTGGCCATATTGCCATATCTTGTCCGCGTTGTCGGAATGGAGCAGTATGGCTTGATCGCCTTTGCACAGTCGCTTGCGCAATACTTCAATCTGCTCACGGATTACGGTTTCAATTTCTCTGGAACCCGCGCCATCGCGCGCCTCCGCAACGATGCACTGGCTGTTTCTCGCGCTTTCTCCACCATCCTCTTCGTTAAGTTGGTGCTGCTGGCCTTTGGATTCCTGCTACTCTCCGCGATCGTCTGGGTCGTTCCACGCTTTCATCAAAATGCCAGCTTCTTTTACGCAGCCTATCTTGCGGTTCTGGGCAATGTGCTATTTCCGACCTGGTACTTTCAGGGTGTGGAAAAGATGCGGTTTATCTCGCTCATCGCCGGTGCCACCCGGCTGGCGGCCGCCATTGCGCTGTTTCTCTTCGTTCGGGGCGCACAGGACGCCATGCTGGCCCTGCTCATCTTATCCTTGGCACAGGTGGCGTGCGGGATCGCGGGGCTTTGGGTCTCCATTCGCGGACTGGGAGTGCGGTTAATGCGGCCAACGCGAGCCGAAATTGTCGATGCATCAAAGGACGGGGCACACCTCTTCATTTCGACCGCGGCTATCAGCCTCTATACGAACACCAATGTTTTTCTTGTGGGAATTATGGCCGGCAACTTGGAGGCGGGCTACTTCAGTGCGGCAGAGAAGCTGATTCGCGCCATGCAGGGGCTGAGCGCGCCGGTAACCCAGGCCGTGTTCCCCCACATGAGCGGGTTGCTGGAGCGGTCACGCAAAGAGGCGCTCTACCTGGCCTCAAGGACACTGCGTTGGCTGGGCGCCATCACGCTCATCCCCTCGGTGGCTACTCTCGTCTTTGCCGGCCCGATTGTCTTACTGTTCTTTGGCCATGGCGCGACGGCCAGTGTTCCCGTCATCCGCTGGATCGCGTTCCTGCCCTTCCTAATCGCGATCAGCAACGTCCTTGGAATTCAGACGATGGTGCCTTTTGGACTTGATAAGCAATTCAGCTGGATCCTCGTGATGGCTGGCCTTTTCAATTTAGCAATGGCGATTCCACTTATTCATTTTTATGGAGCTGTGGGGGCAGGAATCTCGGTGTTAGCCACAGAGATCTTGGTTATTTGTGGCATGTTCGCGGTGTTAAACAAGCACGGCATCCATCTGGTTCGATCGAAAGCCGTAGCAGTGTGAACCGCTTTTCACAGGGCGATTGAGCAGCAAGTTGACTTTACGAGGCCGCGAAGGTTGGACGACCACAAGATGCGAATTCTCAATTCTTCTACCAGCTTTGCGGTCCGGGAAAGCGGCAAGGTGGATTCCGAAATGACCATCGCTGCTGTCGTTGTAACTTTTAATCGCAAGGCGCTTTTGGCTGAGTGCCTTGATGCTCTTCTTCAGCAGACGAGACCCCTGGATATGATCCTGGTCATCGACCAGGCGAGCTCGGATGGGACCGCCGAGATGCTGCAACAGAAAGGTTATCGCGACCTGGATCAGATTTGCTATCTTCGCTCGGAGGTTAACTCCGGCGGCGCCGGGGGGTTTCACCGTGGGGTGGAATCGGCGTTTCTCGGCGGCTTCGACTGGATCTGGATCATGGATGACGATGCCATTGCTCACCCTGACGCTCTGCAGCAGATGATTCAGTGGACCGCTGAACCGGGCGTGGCAGCAATTGCCAATTCCAAGATTAGGCTCGACGGCACCCTCGACGAGGGTCATCTGGAGCGCACTGGAGCGAGGCTGCAGAATGGCGGCCCGGCCCTCTTGAGCTTTTCTTCTTTTGTGGGATTGATGATTCACCGACGCGTGGTAGAGAAAATTGGTTTCCCAAAGGCGGAGCTGTTTCTTCAGGGTGACGATACCGAATACTGCCGGCGCTTGCACCGAGCCGGCCACATCGTTTTTGCGGAAGATGCAGTTCTGGTGCATAAGGAGGTCCGGCGGCCCATTGCGACCGTGCAGCGCTTTGGCCGCCCATTCACGATATATCCCACTGACCAGTTCTGCTTCCATTTCTATTTTCTTTGGCGCAACCGGATCTGGATCGAGACCCATGATCAGGGGCTTCGGCCGGCTAGGATTTTTTGGCTCGGCAGAAAGATGTTCCGCATGCTGTTGAGGACCTGCGTGATTGACCGGCAGGATTTGGGCCTGCGGATAGGTATTCTGCTTAAGGCGTTCAAGGACGGTCTGTTGGGCAAGTTCGATAACGAGTTCCCTTTTCGCATGCGCGAGTTGTCGCGGCGGTCCGAGCGGCAAAGGGGATAAGCGAAATGGGAGAAGCATACCACGGGGCCAGAAGATCAAGGCCAGCGGAGGAATTGAAGACGGTCGCTATGGCGAAGGGGCGAACACTCTATATTTCCACCACCGACATGCGCGCGCAGAACGGCATGGCCCAGGGACAGCAACAACTGCTTGAAGCGCTCGTGGCGGTTCATGGGGAATCCGTGGATCTCCTTTCCCTGGGGGCCTTTCCTTCGGTCGCTCGCAAATGGCTGCGCAATGTTGGACTGCAGGTGCGCGTACTCGACGGCTCTTATCCATTGCTTGCCTGCGTGAATTGCATCGCCTGGTATGGAGGCGGCGTGGTGGTTTGCAACAAGTTGCGATGGATGAAGCGGTTTTACTTCCCTGTCGCCACGCCTTTGCCGCAGTCCTGGATTGATCTGTACGATCGGATCGTCGCCTATTATGTTTGGCCTTACCATCTGCTGCGTCTCGACCGGGCCGGAGGCAAAGTCGTCGTAGATACCGGCGACATTATGGCTGACCGCCACGAGCGGATCGGGGTGCGACGCTGGATCAGCCTGAGGGCAGGCGACGAAAAAGCGGTATTGACTTCGGAAGCCCGCTGCCTGGCGGTCTCGCGCGATGATGCGGATGAGTTTGAGAGACTCTACGCCACGCGTCCGCGTGTGATTTCGTTTGTGCCGCCGGAGCATAAGCAACTGCTGGAGGTCGCATCGGTTCCGGCTCCGGCGTGCGTCGGCTTCATGGGCGCGCCAAGCTATGTGAACGAGGAGATAGTTCGCCTGCTGGCGCGGCCGGAATTCCTCAATGCTCTCCGGGCGGCGGGATTCGAGTTGGCGGTGGCGGGTGGAATCTGCGCCACGATCGATCCCTCTGTCTCAGCCGCACTGCGCGCCGGAGGTGCGCGCATCCTCGGCCGCGTGCGTTCAACCGCGGACTACTACCGGCAGATCAGAGCGACGGTGAATCCCGTCGGTCCATCCACCGGCGTCAAAATCAAGTCGGTGGAAACGCTGGTTGCCGGAAAAGTCTTGATTACCACCCGCTGGGGCGCAGATGCAACGTTGGCCGCAGCATTTCCCGATCAAGTGGCCTACGTTGACTGGCCCATCGACCCCATCACCTTGGCTGACGTTTGCATTCGAGCCGTCCGTGCCCCCATCACCGGCGCCCGCGCTGCTGCCGAAACGTATATTCAGAATGCCTCGCGCACTCTTCAGGAGATGATTGCGCAATGAGCCGAATGTCTCTGAACACATACATTGTGATCGGACTCCTCTTCTGGGGGCTTCCGGCTGTCTTCGTGGCAGGTCCTCAGGTCATCTTGTACGCGTGCGCGGCGGTGGTGCCAGTTTGGCTCCTTCGGTTTCGCGGTTCTCCGCAAAGCGATTCTCCGCGGCGACCCGAGGAGGTTTTGGTTGGAGGTTGGTGTTGACGAGTGCGCTTCATCTCCCGGCATCAGTTAAGTCGGTCCTGATTGCCAGCGTCCTGCTTCTGACGGCTGGCACGTTCAGTCTGTTTCCCGGGGGACAGCCATTCTACGAGGGATGGAACGTCTGGTGCGTGCTTTATCTCTTCTTCCTTTATCCCTGGTTGAGGTCAGCAAGGCACCAGAAGGCATCGATGTTCGAGTATTACATGATTGCCTTGATGATTATTGTTCCTTTCTGGATGGCCTTCAGCGCGCGAGATGAGTTTGGTCAGCCCCTTATTTACGGACTTCTCGCCCTGAGGAATCTGGCAGTCATAAGTGGGCTGCTATACCTGTCGCGCGCTCTTCGCAACAAGACGATAGCCTTAGAGGACGTTGAGAAATCGTTTGTTGTTCTTTTCTGGGGGCTCTGGTTCCTATATCTCTTCATGCGCCTCGGGTTGAATCCAGCTCTCTTCGCAACTTACAAGAAAGGCTTTGTCTCCCCATCGGTGGGCGGTGCCCCGGCCCAGTTTCTTTTGCAGCCGGACTATCTGATCGTAGGAGCTTTTTACTATGTTTTTAGGGGCTTTCGTAACCAGCGTGCACGAGACTATATTCTCGGCTTGGTTCTCCTCGCTGGATCCCTTGGGCAAACCGGGCGCACGACGATCGTTGGCTTCTTTGCAACTTTCTTGCTTCTAGTCTTTCGTTGGGGCAGGGCAAAACGAGTTCTGTTATTCCTTCCAAAACTATTCGTAGGCCTTGCTCTCGTCTGTGCAACTCTGTTCCTCGTGATACCACAGGAAGCGACAAATCGAATTGAGATGCTCGGGGACGCGTTTACCGTGGTATTCACCGGAAAGGCAACAAATGACTCGTCTGCAAATACACACTTCATTGAGGCCCTTTATGCAATTCCCGCAATCGCGAAGCACCCAATTTTAGGCAATGGCAGGCTGAGTAATCAATGGGAGGGTGGGGCAGAGAATGTCAGAGGAGTCCTTTTCTATCCGGATGACGTGGCGATTCTAGGTGTCCTCTACGAGTGCGGCGTTGCAGGTTTGCTCGTCTTTGGAATCCAGTTCTGGTTCGCCTTGCGCGCCGCAAGAAAGATTCCATTTCCTGTTTCTTCACCATTATTCGATGCCGCAAAAGGCATTCTACTGTTTAGCGCTTTACCCTTCACCAACGGCATGTACGTTTTCGAGGTCCCGTTCACCTTAGTCTTTGTCCTCCTGCTGCGGGCTGGCGCCGCGGAGCGCTCCATTCCCGAAGAAACAGGTGGAAAACTCCAGTCCTTCTACCGCCTATTTGTGCATCGAGCACCGAGAAGCCCTGCGTCCGAAACAGCGAGTGAACTATCAAGCGGATCGAGCAACGCCTGAAGGGAAAATTAGAATGTCAAACAGGAAAATCTTTCGCGTCTACCTTCGCTCGGCCCTGGAATGCGGTCTGAAGATGGGAGGATACATCCCATCCCAGGCTGGCCGGAAGATGATCTTGCGCGCAGCGGGGATGAAGATTGCGCCGGGAGTGCTGGTGCACCACGGCTTCTGGGTTCAGGCTCCCTGGCGGCTCAGCATCGGAGTCAATTCTGTTGTCGGCGACCACGCCATTTTGGATGCGCGCGGCGGTCTGAGCATCGGCGCGAATGTGTTGTTGTCCTCGCAGGTTGCCATTTGGACCGGCCAGCACGATTGGCAATCGCCTGAATTCGGCTATGTATCCGGGCCAGTTGAGATTGGCGATCATGCCTGGCTGAGTTTCCGCTGCGTCCTGCTTCCAGGGGTCACCATCGGCGAAGGCGCCGTTGTTGCCGCAGGCGCGCTGGTCACCAAGTCTGTTCCCCCCTACGCTCTTGTTGGAGGTGTTCCGGCGAAGGTGATCGGTGAGCGCTCGCGCGATTTGCAGTATCAACTCGGCTATGGAGACGGGAATTTCACCCGCTTTCTTTAGATTCTTTTTAATGAAATCGCTTCAAGCTTTCCTGGCCTGCCCATGCACAGGCCAGGAATCACATTCTGTCGTACAAGTGGATCAGCGTTTCCCTTGATATCTGTTCGGTTTGCCAGGCGTAGGCATGTTGTCGGTGACTTGCGCACCACTGCTGTGCGCGTGGGTCAAAGGCGAGGTAATTGTGATTCCGGTGCCAGAGACCTGGTCGTTGGCCGCATGCGCATGTGCGAGCGGCACAGTGACTGTGATCGTGCGGTCCCATGGTGTGACGACGGCGATAGTCGCCCTCTCAGAGTCCGCGCCGTTGCCAATGAGGATGGTCTGGCTTTCATGGAAGCCAGAAGCGTTGGCAACGGAGATGACCTTTGTGCCCGCTGGCGTAGCAGCGCTCATTGTGGTGGCTCCTGCTGTACCCACGGTTGCGATAACGGCGGTCTCCTGATTGGCGCCTGTGTCAATCAGGATCGTCTGATCCGGGCCGAAGCCCACGACGCCCGCGACCTTGATATTGGTTGTGCCTGCCGCCGCTGCAACGGGCAAAGTCGTGGCAGCCTGTGTTCTGAAGTCGTTGCAGTTGCTGCCAGTGTCTACGCCATCCGGGAAGCGGCCCGCGCTTGAATCCGTGGTCCTGGCAGACGACGGATCGAATACACCGGACTGTACAGGAGCAGGAGCAAAGCAGCCATTTTCTTCCATTCCGGAAGTTGCCTGGTAGCCTTCGGCAGCCCATGGATCGACGAGACCACCGTAATTGAGACTATCCACGACAAGGCCGGATGCGTCGCGCAGCACCATGCTGCCTTGGGTGACAGGGATGATGTGTCCAAAGAGTGGAGACTTGGTAGTGAGCTCTGGGCCACCGAACCACTGGTTTGGTGCAGGCGACCCCTGGTAGCCGGCAATCGTGACTGCAGCATCGTGCACAACCGCGTGGATCGAATGGTCCTTGGCAAGTGGCTGGTCAACTGTGATTCCAGTGCCCAGCGCCTGCACGGGCTCGTTGCTTGAGTGAGGAAATGCAGTTGCCGGTTCGAAGCTGATTCCAGTTCCACGATCGCTGAAAGGCAGGTTCGCTGCATGATTAAATTTCAGGGGCGCGGCCAAGTCCAGACCCGTTCCAGGAGTGACCACCCACTCGTCGCGGATGTGCGTTTTAGCCAGAGCCGGCGAGAACTCAATTCCGGAGCCGTTCGGGCCTGAGGTACCAACTGCTGCAATGGTAGCGGTTTCCTGGTTTGCCGGCGTTCCGACCATGATCTTCTCACCGACCGCAAAACCATTGACCTGGCGAACCTTGATCCTGGTTGCGCCTTCATCGGCATCGGCTGCCAGATTTGTCTTGGTTGCCTGCGTGCCGACGTGCGAGACCGTGACCGATTCAATCCCATGGCCGACGCTATCGATATCCAGCCGGATATTGTCACCTGCAGTAATGTCAGAGACTGAGGTCACCTTGATGTTGTTTGCCCCAGCGGCAGCGTCTGTAGCTAGGTAAGCTTGTGTGCCCGACTTGCCAACCACAGTGACTGTAGCGACTTCGTACCGCTCGGTGTCTTTGGCGACAGAAGGGTAAGTTGCGCCGTAGCCGAGAGCGATCTTCTGGCCAACCGTGAAGCCCGCCGTACTCATCACCGGCAAGTTTGTTGAACCGGCTGGTACCGTAATCACCGGACCCTCGGGAAGAGGTTGCCACAGCGTCGTAGGATTCGTAGCCGCGGTACCAACTTTCACGATCTTCCGCGTCTCTGCGTTGGAACCGCTGCCGATGCGGATCGTATCGCCGGACTTCATGCCCGCGGTGCTCCGCACATGAATCGTGGCATCGCCCGCACGCGCCTGTACCGCCAGACCTGAGTTGGAAAGTCCGAGCAGATAAAAGCCACCGGCCGCTAGCTTCGTTCCGGACGGGATCTTGACCTCTGAGAAAATGGCCTGCTGCGTGGGATGCACGGTGAGCGTCCAGTTGGAGATATCGACGCTCCCTGAACCCGCGTTATAGATCTCGATGAACGAGTCAGTCGAGTTTGCAGGCGACCCGGAGCTGATGCGAAATTCGTTGATCTTGACCGTGCTTACGTTGCGCACCTTTTCGGCGGTCATGCTGGATTGATTCGCTCCCGTGGCCTGATTTTTCCACGACACCCTGCCCACCAAATCTCCATTGAAGGGAACTGGCCCAGACGTCACTTTGAATGTGGCGCTCACGCTTGCTCCCGGCGCCACCGGCTCAGCGAAGGTTTTCGCAGTCTCGGCCGTGCCCGAAACAACCGAGGTCCACTGATCGTTGGGTACAGAGATACTGAGCCCGACATCGGCAGCAGGCGATCCGGTGGTATTTGTGAAGGTCACCGTGGTGTTCTCCGATGAGCCCGGAGAGAAGATCTGAAGCCCAGGCGGAGTGGCAGTTGCCGATTCCGGCGCGACGCTGAGCGACTGTACGTCATATCTGGCTGCGGCGACATTCGCCTGTACGAGTTGGTCCGTCGCATCTGTCGGGAAAGTCCCCGCGGCCGTCATGGCACCTTCGTAGAATGTGCCCTGCGAGCCATTGCTGTTGTCGCCTCCGTTGCCTAAGAGGATTGCTCCCTGCTTGCGCATCGGATCATACGTGGCGTTGACGCGTGGCCCGCTAAACATCACCTGCAGCGGCCCCTGCTGCGCATCACCCCCCAGCGAACTCCAGTGGTGAGGTTCTCCCTTTGCGATTGCGGTCACGAATCGCCAGTGGATGTCCGGCAACTGGCATTGCTTCGATCCATCTGCGTTGACACACCCTACCAGGTTGTTCTCCTGATCTGTCATGATCCACGGACCGTGGGCATTCCCATGAAACCACCACGGCGCGTTGCCGAAGTAGGCGGTTTCCATCGTGCCGTTGTCGTCATCGCGGCTATCGATTTCGGCGTTGCCGTAGTCGAAGCAGCAGCCGGAGTTGAAGTGCAGGCCATTGATTACCCAGTACTGTCCCTCCGCCTGGTCGTCGACCGCAGTTCCCTTTGCATCGTCGATGCGGAGGCCCATGCCCGGTTCGATGAAGACGCCATAGACTTTGTGGCCCATGATGGTGATCGGAGCCATGTCGGCAAGCGGAAGGTTATTGAAGCCGCCGAGTGCCGGACCGCTAAAGCCGCCGCGCGGTGCCTGCGTCAGATCGTTGTGCTTGCCGGACTGATCGTAGATGGTCGTAATCCAGCAATACGTGTTGGCGCAGAAGCTGTCCTGCGCGGCCGCGTTGGCATAGCCACCTGGATCTGGGACAGGCGAATCGGAGGGCTGGACAACCTCGATATTCAGAGTCTTGCCGTCCGACTGGCGCAGCACCTGGTAGAGCGGTCCGTTATAGCTGGCATACAGTGCCCGCGTCGTGCTGTGGGCTGCCACACAGGGGTCTCCTGCCGCCGCGTAAATGTCGCACGGGCCCTTCGGCCGTGAAGGCGCAGAAGTGGAGCCTGCTCCAGCCGGTTGCGCCATCGTGAATCCTGCGCAAATCACAAGGACCGCGAGTGTAAGCAAACGTACAAGATTCGTTTTCATCCCTACCCTATTCTTTCTGCCTTGCCAGCTTTGTTCTCATTCCATTGCAACGGATTGGCTATTGAACAGTCGACTGGAATAGCCGCGGTGCGAAGTCCTTCAAGTCGCGGCGCCATGTCTGCCACTCATGGGAGGTGCCGGGCGACTGGTAGAAGACGTGTTGAATCTTCGCTTCGTCCAGAGATGCGTGCAGACCTTCGAGTCCTGACTTCATGCGGTCAGGCTCGTCCGTTCCTACACCGATCCAAAGCAAGTGTACCCGTTTGGCGAACGCTCTTGGATCAGCCATCGCGCCGTGAAACGCCGTCTTCGTATTCAGCTTGTTATTCCCCATCTGGAACACATTCACCGCTCCGCTGAATCCTCCGATGTAGGAGAACAGGTCGAGGTGATCGAACGTCACCTGGAATGTCTGCATGCCACCCATGGAGAGGCCCGCCATGGCACGGTGATCGCGATCGGGAATCGTGCGGAATGTCTTGTCAATGAATGGAATCAGGACTTGAGTGAAGTCGTCTTCGAATGCGCTCATCCGCTCCTGCATCACCTTGAGGAACATAGGAGAGCCGAATGGCTGTCCAGTCAGGTCGGGAACCTGGTACCCGGCGCGGCTGGCGTAGCCATTTGCCATCACGACGATCATCGGTTTCGCTTTTCTTCTGGCGATCAGGTTGTCGAGGATGAAATTCGCCTTGCCCTGGCGGATCCATCCGGTTTCATCCTCGCCTCCGCCGTGCTGGAGATAGAGCACCGGATACCGAGTCTTCGTCTGCGAGTCATAGTCCGGTGGCAGATATGCCAGCGCGTGACGCCATGTTCCCGTCACGTTAGAGTGATACCAAATCTCGCGCACCTGACCGTGCGGGACGTCTTGGGGCAAGTAATAATCCGCTCCTGCCTCCGGCACTTCCACTGCACTGGCCCACTTGCTCCCGCCAAAATAAGCAGTGCTGCCCGGATCGCTCACCTCCGCGCCATCCACAATGATGGTGTAGTAATGCAGCCCGGGAGCCATTGGCGGCGTTGTGAATGTCCAGAACCCGTCCGACCGTTTGTCCATATCGGCCTTGGGGCCACTCCAGAAGTTGACTCGGACCTTCGCTGCGTCTGCCGCTCTAAACCGAATCTCGACCCGCGACTGACTGTCGACCTTCGGATACTGCGCATCCAGAACATTGGACGAGGCGGGTTTGAAGTCATTCTGATTCTGCGCTATACAGGAGCTCGCGAACAACAAAGCGAGGATTCCAATCAATCTCATTGCGTGCCTCCGCCCATGATGTGCCTCGAGGCAGAGCAGTTTCCCAACAGAATCCCCCGCCTCTTTCGGTCACGGGCATAGTAATCTACCTGCCGACATAGAATAAAGCGATTTATTTATGTTGTTTGCCGCGGCCCGGCCTTTGTATAGTCGACAGGTCCACGGGAAGGTGGGCAACTCCGTGGTTTGCGATCGGACGGAAGAATCCACGCGCCGCGTCCTGGCAAGTCACAACGGCAACATTCGGCGCTGAATATGGAGAAATCGAATGCTGCTCTCGTTCAGAAACATTGAAATCCCCAAAACGCTCTCGTCGCTTCCGTCACTGTGTGGCGCCTTACTGCTCACTTCGCCACTTCTCGTTGCGGCGCAGGCTCGCCACGTCAACGCGAGTATCGGGAGTTCCGCAGCCAGCGCAAACGCCGCGAACTCTTGCACCGATCTCACGAACGTAAAGCTCAGCGGTGTCGAGATTACAAAAGCCGAAGCTGTCCCTGCCGGCACTGTGATCCCCCCGCCTTATCCAGGGGCGGCTTCGATTGGCCCACTACCTGCGCATTGCCGGATCGACGGCGTAATGAACCGCCGCAAGGGCGTTGACGGACAGGAATTCGGGATTGGATTTGCAATCGCTCTCCCGCAACCCAATGCGTGGAACGGGGACTTCATGATGCAAGGGGGCGGAGGCGGCAATGGGATAGTAGCCTATCCCACAGGCGCCAGCTACGCAGGTGACAAGCCGGCGCTTGTCCGCGGATTCGTAGTGGCCAGCACCGACACAGGGCATAAAGCGAAGACTGGGCCCTTCGATTTCTCTTTCATGCGCGACCAGCAGGCCTACCTGGACTTTGCCTTCCTCGCTAACGCTGAAGTCGCTGCAGTCGCTAAGCAGATCATCGCGCAGTACTATGCCAAGCCTGCAGCTCACTCGTATTTTGTCGGCTGCTCGACGGGCGGGCGCGAAGGCATGATCCTCTCCCAGCGCTATCCCACGGCATTCAACGGCATCGTCTCAGGCGATCCGGCTATGCGCACCGGTCTCTCCAACCTTGCCATTGCTCAATGGATTCCTGTGGCTTACAACCAGGCTTCTCCCAAAGATGCAGCCGGCAAGCCGGAGATCGACAAGTTCCTCACTGACGCTGATCGCAAACTCTTCATGGATGCGCTCATGAAACAGTGCGATGCGAAGGACGGAGTAGCTGATGGCATGATCTTTGATCCCCTCGGCTGCAACTTCGATCCAGCGGATCTCGCCTGCAAATCCGGTCAGTCAGATGCATGCATCGCACCGGAGAAGATCGCCGCCATCAAGAAAGCCTTCGCTGGACCGAAGAATGCATATGGCGCCCAGATCTATCCCGGATTTCTTTACGATGCAGGCATCACAATGGAAGGCCCCGTATCCGGTCTTCTTGCGCTGGGAAAGAACGGCCTTTTCGGACCCTACACTACCGCAACAGAACTGGATGTCGATAAGGCGGCCCTGCATGCCTCCGATCCACTTGTCGAGCCTGCATCCACAAACCTTTCTACTTTCTCGCTGAGTGGTGGCAAGCTCATCTTCTTCCATGGCGACAGTGATCCGTGGTTCTCGCCGCTCGATACGCTCGGCTATTACAAATCGCTTGCCGCAACAAACGGCGGCCCCGACAAGGTCGCCGAATGGAGCCGCATCTTCCTCGTCCCCGGCATGACTCACTGCGGTGGCGGACCCTCTCTCGATCACTTCGACATGCTCAGCGCCGTGGTCAACTGGGTCGAGAAAGGCACGGCGCCCGAGTCCGTTATCGCAACGGGTAAGGCATTCCCTGGGCGCAGCCGCCCTTTGTGCGCATACCCCAGGCACGCGCAATACATCGGAACCGGTGACACGCAGGATGCGCGGAACTTCCGATGCGAATAAGGCCTTCAGGGAGGCCCCTGAGCATCAATGATTAAAATTGCCCACAGGCCAGGAGCAACCAGGACTTCGATTCTGTTTCAATGGCTGTGGTTGCCGGAAGGAGCTGAACCGTGTCGAAAAATCTGTATCCATTCATCATGCCACCCTTGACAAGGCGCAAGATGCTTCAAGGAACTGCGGGGCTGGGAATAGCGCTGATGCTGGACAAATCTGGCTTTGCCCTGAACGCCGAGGGAGCCGGCCCGATTGCGCTCGACTTAGGCGGCGACATGTGGACCATGAGCGAGGAAGGTAAACCTGGGCCGACTCCAGCATTGATTCCCGGCAGCACCTACACGAATCTTCTTGCAGCCCACACAATTCCCGATCCTTTTGTTGAGGAAAACAATGGAAAAGTGCAATGGGTCGCGGAGAAAACGTGGTCCTTCGAGCGCAGCTTCCAGGCTCCGGATGACTTGCATGAGAAGCAGCATGTGGAACTGGTTTGTCATGGACTCGATACGCTTGCCACCATCTGGCTGAATGGTCACAGCCTCGGCAGAAGCAACAACATGTTCCGAACGTGGACATTTGATATAAAGCCTCACCTGAGCAGGGGAACCAATCACCTGCGAATTCGCTTTGACCCATTGACTTCTTATGTCCAGCAGCAGCGTGCCGCCTATCAGCAAAAGTACGGCATCGACCTCGCGAACCAACGCTCCTGGGTTCGCAAAGCGCCTTACATGTGGGGATGGGACTGGTGCCGTCCTATTCTCACCCAGGGCATCTGGAAGAAGATTGAGGTTCTCGGCTACGACGTTCGTATTGCCGACGTGGGTGTCTTCCAAAGCCATCAACCGGATGGAAGCGTGAAGCTGGAGATTCATACCACGGTCGCTGGGGGGGCTTCCAGTGGTCACCTGGAAGCGCAGGTCGCGTTGGCCGGCGAGGTGGTAGCAACGGCGAAGAGTGCTGTAGATCAAGGCATGACTACTCTGCATGCGGCCATTGCGAAGCCGCAGCTCTGGTGGCCAAACGGCATGGGTAACCAGCCTCTTTACACCGTGACCGTGCAATTGAAGGATGCGGACGAGAAGAGTCTGGACACGGCAACGCGCCGCATTGGATTGCGAACGATTGAGGTAGTGCCGCCCAGTGCGGATAAGGCTCTGCATGTGCGCGTGAACGGTGTGCCGGTATTCGCAAAGGGGGCAGATTGGATTCCTGCCGACAACATGCCCACACGCGTCACGCCGGAAATATTGCGTTGGTATATGTCCAAGGCGGCGGAATGCAATTTCAATTTCATCCGGCTGTGGGGCGGGGGCTATTACGAGGAAGACGAACTGTTTGACCTGTGTGACGAGCTGGGGCTGATGCTGCAGTTCGAGTTCAAGTTTGCCAATGCCAGTTATCCCGTCCAGGACGAATCGTGGATGGAGAATCTTCGCCTGGAAATTGAACAGCAGACACGCCGGTGCCGGAACCATCCTTCGATTGTGATCTGGAGCGGGAATAACGAAATCGAGTTCTTCAAAGGATACGACCAGCTATTTAGGGATTTCATTGGCGGAATTGTGAATCGCCTTGTGCCGGGTGTGTTCTATGAAGTCGGCAGCGGTGCGCACGGCAGCGGGGACATTCACTCCTGGGGTGTATGGCATGGGAATCAACCCGTGGAGAGTTACAGCAAGATTGAGGGGTTCGTGACTGAATTCGGCATGCAGTCCACACCAGTCCCTAGGACGGTCCACGCTTTTGCCGATACAGCCGATCCCACGGATGTGTTTTCGCCCGTGATGCAGTATCACGAACTGGACGGCAGTGGGCACGGTATCAAGATCATCATGGATTACACGGAGGCGAACTTCGGCAGGGCGCCGAAGAACTTCGACGACACACTCTGGCTCACTGATCTGAACCAGGCATGGATGATTCGTTATGCCGTGGAACATTGGCGGCGCGACATGCCGCGCTCCATGGCGGCTGTGATCTGGCAGTACAACGACTGCTGGCCGTGCTCCACTTGGGCGATGGTGGACTATTTCCGGCGCGCGAAGGCGCTGCTTTACCAATCGAGGCACTTCTTTGCTCCGGTTCTGGTGAGCGGGCTGCCCGATCCACAAAGCGGGCAGGCAGATATCTACGTCACGAGCGATGGTCAGACGGATATATCCGGTGAATTGCTGTGGAGCGTAACCAACCTTGCCGGTGAAGTGCTGCGGCAGGGGGCAAAGCAGATCGAAATACCGGCACGAACGAGCTGGCGAGCGGAAGAGCTCGATCTCTCCGACCTTGCGAAAGCACACGGCGCTGAGAATTTGCTGGTCTGGCCTGAAGTGGCCATCGACGGACGAACGGTGGCACAAAACACTCTGCTCTTCGGACGGCCGAAAGGGTTAAAGCTTAAGCAACCCAGGCTGACGGTTCGTGCCAGGGGTGGCGAAACGCACTATCGCGTGGTCATCGAAACCGACGTTCCGGCCCTTTGGGTGTGGGCCGATGTGCAGGATACAGATGCCACCTATTCAGACAATTTTGTCGATTTGCGCCGGGACCGGGCAGCTGAGATTGCGATCGTGCTGGACAAGCCGATGCCCCCCTTCGAGTTTCGCAGTAAGCTTCAAATTCGCAGCGTTTACGATGTTGCGCCTGCCATGCGAAGTTGAGTTTGAGGCCCTGATTCGCTGAAGCAGTTTAAGGGGCCTATCATCGGGTCTTCGAGGAAATCCGTCCGGCAGCAGATTGCCTGAAATGCGGAAGTTTGGGCCCTGGATGACATCGAGGAACGAATTATCGCTAAAACACTCATTGAGGTCCGGAAGCGCCTTGACCCAGCCCGAAAGACACAGCCACGCAGGCTGAAATCGGACTCAAAATCCTACGGCCATCCATTGCGGTACGAGAGAGTTAAGACTTGGGATAGGAATTCCATCTCTCGAAATTCCAGGCGCACGAGCCCAGCAG
>DATKTQ010000146.1:0-13605 GCA_035531055.1 Occallatibacter sp.
GCAGCACGCGCTCGAAATGACTCTCTCCATTGAGCAGGCCATGGGCCGCGACATCGACTCGCTCGACTGGATGAGCCCGGAAACCAAGGTCAAAGCCAAAGAAAAACTCCACGCCGTAATGAACAAAATCGGCTACCCCAACAAGTGGCGCGACTACTCCAAGCTCCAGATCGTGCGCGGCGATTCGCTGGGCAACCTCGAGCGCGTGCGCGAGTTCAACTTTGCCCGCGACCTGGCCAAAATCGGCAAGCCCGTCGACAAGGACGAGTGGTTCATGTCACCGCCCACCGTCAACGCCTACTACGACCCGCAGATGAACAACGTCAACTTCCCCGCCGGCTACTTTCAGCCGCCCTTCTTCAGTGACAAGGAGGACGACGCGGCCAACTACGGAGACATGGGCTCCACCATCGGCCACGAGCTCACCCACGGCTTTGACGACGAAGGCCGCCAGTACGACAAGGACGGCAACCTCAAAGACTGGTGGACAAAGGATGACGAGACCAAGTTCAACCAGCGCGCCGAATGCATGGTCAAGCAGTACGACGCCATCGAAGCCGTCCCCGGCGTGCACCTCAACGGCAAGCTCACCCTCGGCGAAAATCTCGCCGACCTGGGCGGCACCTGGCTCACCTGGATGGCTTGGCAGGAGCGCGCCCACGCCGAGCACGAGGACATGAACGCGAAGATGGACGGCTACACACCCGACCAGCGCTTCTGGATCGCCTACGCCCAGCAGTGGTGCACGCAGACCCGCCCCGAACAGCTGCGCACCCAGGCGCAAACCGACCCACACGCGCCCGACGAGTTCCGCGCCAACACTGTCCTCAGCGACCTGCCCGACTTCGCCAAAAGCTTCCGCTGCAAGAAGGACTCACCCATGGTCGCCCATCCCATCTGCCGCGTCTGGTAGCCCCGCACAAATCAGTCGCCGCGCAGCAACAAGAAAGGCCCACCATCCGGTGGGCCTTCGCTTTTCTACTTTTCACTATCAGCTGTCAGCTGTTAGCTGTCTCACTTCCCAATCACCTTCGCCAGCATTCCGCCAATCTCTGCCGGCGAAACCACCACGTGAATTCCCGCAGCCTCCATCGCCTTCATCTTGTCGGCGGCTGTGCCCTGCCCGCCGCTGATGATGGCGCCCGCGTGGCCCATGCGGCGTCCCGGAGGCGCCGTCTGCCCGGCGATAAAGCCCACCACCGGCTTCTTCACGTGCTGCTTCACAAACTCCGCCGCCGCTTCCTCGGCCGATCCGCCAATCTCGCCGATCATGATGATCGCCTCGGTCTCCGGATCGTCGTTCAGCAGCCGCAACGCATCAATGTGTGTGGTGCCGATAATCGGGTCGCCGCCAATGCCGATGGCCGTGGACTGCCCGATGCCGCGCTGCGTGAGCTGGTGCACTGCCTCATAGGTCAGCGTGCCTGAGCGCGACACAATCCCGATCGAGCCTTCCTTGTGAATCCGCCCCGGCATGATGCCGATCTTCGCTTTGCCCGGCGAAATCACGCCCGGGCAGTTCGGCCCAATCAACCGCGACGTCGAGTTCTTCAGCTTGGCCCATACCTTCACCATGTCCAGCGTCGGAATCCCCTCCGTGATGCACACAATCAGCGGAACCCCTGCGTCCTCGGCCTCCAGAATCGCATCGGCGGCAAACGGAGGCGGCACAAAAATCATCGTCGCATTCGCGCCCGTCTTCTCCACCGCGTCGGTCACGGTGTTGAACACCGGCCAGCCTTCGTGCGTGGTTCCGCCCTTGCCCGGCGTCACGCCGCCCACCACGTTGGTGCCGTACTCCGCGCAGCCCTTGGCGTGGAACGTGCCTTCCTTGCCCGTCAGGCCCTGCACAATGAGCCGAGTTTCTTTCGTTACCAAAACAGCCATCTTATGCCACCGCCTTTGCAGCTGCCGCCACCACTAATTCCGCGGCTTCCTTCATCGTTGCGCCCACCTGGAAGTCCAGCCCGGATTCTTTCAGAATCTTCCGGCCTTCCTCCACGTTCGTACCTTCCAGCCGCAGCACAATCGGCACCTTCACCTTCAGGTTCTTCGCCGCCGCCACCACGCCCGTCGCCAGCCGGTCCACGCGCAGAATGCCGCCAAAAATATTGATGAAAATCGCCTTCACATTCGCGTCCGATAGCAGAATTTCAAACGCATGCTCAATCTGCTCCTGCGTCGCGCCGCCGCCCACGTCCAGAAAATTCGCCGGGCTTCCCCCCGCGTACTGGATAATGTCCATCGTCGCCATCGCCAGGCCCGCGCCGTTCACCATGCACGCAATCGACCCGTCCAGCTTGATGTAGTTCAGCGCGTACTTGCTCGCTTCCACTTCCAGCGGATCTTCCTCCGCCACATCGCGCAGCGCCTTGATGTCCGCGTGACGGAACAGTGCGTTGTCGTCGAAGTTCATCTTCGCGTCCAGCGCAAACAGCTTGTCGTCCTTGGTCGTGATGAAGGGATTAATCTCCAGCAGCGACGCGTCCGTCTCCACAAATGCCTTGTAGAGAGCCTGCAGAAACGTCACCGCCTGGTTGATCTGCGTCGGCTTCAGCCCCAGCGCAAAGGCCAGCTTGCGCGCCTGCCATGCGCCAAAGCCCACCGCCGGATCAATCGCCTCTTTATAGATGGCCTCCGGCGTCTTCGCCGCAACTTCCTCAATCTCCATGCCGCCGGCCTGCGACGCCATAAACACCAGCTGACCCGTTACGCGATCCAGCACAATGCCCAGGTACAGCTCGCGGTCAATCGCCGCCGTCTCTTCCACCAGCAGCCGCTGCACCTTCTGGCCCTGCGGACCCGTTTGGTGCGTCACCAGCTGCATGCCCAGAATGTTCTTCACGTGCTCGTCGGCTTCCTCGCGACTGCGAGCCACCTTCACGCCGCCGCCTTTTCCCCGGCCTCCGGCGTGAATCTGCGCTTTCACGACGACGCCGCCAGCGCCCTCGGCAAACAGTTTGCGGGCCACCGCCGCCGCTTCTTCCGGCGTGTTGGCCACCTCGCCCCGGGGCACGGCCACGCCGTACTTCGCCAGGATTTCCTTTGCCTGATACTCGTGAATTTTCATATTGGTAGGAACCGCCACGTCCGGTGAGATTGGGGTCGAAAGGTCTAAACCCGAGAAATGCAGCCAAATTACAGCCGCAAATGCAACAGTCCCATAGTATCTTGCACCACGAAGGAGCGGCAAACCGGCGCCTTCTCCACACCACGGCAGTGGATCAGTTTGAATCCACAGTGGCATTGCCTTAGCCAAGTGGTGAGTTCATCATAGAGATGACTTGAGGGAAGATGTGGGACCAACAGTTAAAGCGTTCGGCTTGGCTTTTACATGCACTTTCTTTGTGTCCGCTCTCGCATTGTTATTTGCGCAGGGGCGCATCTTCCAAGCGTTGCTCAACAGTCCATGGGTCACCCCTCTTGGCAACGGATGCCTTTATTGGTCGATGCCTGGACTAATTCTTGATTTTGCCACTCGAGGTTTCTACACCAGCGGAACAGTATTCAGCGACCTGTTAATTATGGTCGCGAATGCAGCTCTGTACGCGATTCCGTTGGTTCTACTTCTGCGCTGGCGCGGGAGACGCAAAGTGTAAGCTCCACTTATTCTTTCAAAACTGATCCTCTACCCGCGCCACGCTCCCCGCCGCGTCGCCCCGTTACCATATGTAGATATGGTCGCCCTGAAAGATCTCCTCAAGCTGCTGGCCGAAGACGGCGCCGCGCTCACTCGCGAGCAGGCCGCCGAAGTCCTTGTTCAGATCCTCGAAGGCAAAGCGCCTGAAGTTGAAATCGCCGCACTGCTCGCCGTCCTGGCCACGCGCGGCGAGCAGGCCCCCGAGCTCGCCGGCTTTGTGGATACCATGCGCGCCCGCGCCACGCCTCTCCCACTCACCGATGAGGAGCGCAACACCCTCGTGGACACCTGCGGCACCGGCGGCGGAGGTCCGCTCACCTTCAACATCTCCACCGGCGCCGCGCTCGTCGCAGCCACTGCCGGTGCCCGCGTCGCCAAGCACGGAAACCGCGCCGTCACCTCGCAAGCCGGTTCGGCAGACGTCCTCGAAGCCCTCGGCGTACCCATCGAGCTTGGCCCAGACCTCGCCGCCCAGTGCCTGCGCGAAACCGGCTTCATGTTCCTCTTCGCGCCGCTTTACCACCCCGCCATGAAGGTCGTCGGCCCCCTGCGCCGCGCCCTCGGCTTCCGCACCATCTTCAACCTCTGCGGCCCGCTCTCCAACCCCGCCGGAGCACGCGCCCAGGTCATCGGCGTCCTCGCGCCTAGCCGCGTCCTTCTCGTCGGCCGCACCCTCGCCGCACTCGGCGCCAGGCGCGCCTTCGTCGTCCACGGCACCGACGGAATCGACGAGCTCACCCTCACCGGCGAGTCCATCGTCGCCCGCATTGAGGAGCCCGAATCCGGCGGCACGCCCGCGCTCAAGGCCGCACGCATCACCCCGGAGATGGCCGGCCTCTTCCGCACCACGCTGGACCAGTTCACCGGTGGAGATGTCGCCACTAACACCTCGCTGCTGTACGACGTGATCACCGGCATCCCCGGCGCCCGGCGCGACATCGTCCTGCTCAACGCTGCCGCCGCCCTCGTCGCTGCGGGCCTCGCCACAGACCTCAAGGAAGGCGTCGCCCTCGGCGCCGAAGCCATTGACTCCGGCCAGGCCGCCGCCACCCTCGCCAAGCTCCGCCAGTTCGGCCAGAAATACGGCAAATCTCAATAGTGGCAATGGGTCAAGTTCAAAATCGCGTGAAGGGTACGGGCTTCAGCCCGTACGTGTAGCTTCGGCAAGCAACGGAGGCTTCAGCCTCTGAGGGATTGCTTGCGGCCACATGCACGCACGCCCCAGAAACAAAGTTTCCCCGCGCATCATCCTCATTGCCCGCTTTCCGCCGCCTGCGTGTCTAATTTAAGGACGCGCCTGATTCTTCAGTTCCCAGAAAGGACCCGCTCATGCTCATCGCACGCCCCCTCAGCACCACCCTTTTTCGCACACTCGTAGCCTCCACCCTGGCCGTCTCCCTCGCCGCAGTCGCCCAGCAGCCCGGCCAGCCGCAGTACAAAATCGACTCCGCCAACCGCACCCTCTCCGTCTCCGCCACCGGCACCGTCTCTGTCGAGCCCGATCTCGCCATCCTCCACATCGGCTTCCAAACCCAGCCTGCCAGCGCCAAAGAGGCCTACGCCGAGGGCGCCCGCACCTCCAACACCATCCTCGACGCCGTAAAGCAGGCCGGCATCCCCGCCTCCGCCATCCGCAGCGAGTCGCAATACCTCCAGCCCGACTACGCGCCCAAATCCCACAAGTTCCGCCTCGCCCAGCAGTGGACCGTCCGCACCACGCCGGACCGCGCCGCAGAAATCCTCGACGTTGCCATCACCGCCGGCGCCAACTCCAGCGGACAAATCGAGTGGACCGTCAAGGACGAGCAGGCTCTTGAAACCCAGGCCCTCGACAAGGCCGCTGAGCGCGCCCGCCAGAACGCCGCCACCCTCGCCAAGGGCATGGGCGTCCGCCTCGGCGCGCTCCTCTACGTCAGCAACCAGATCTCTTCGCCAGGCTTCCCGCGCCCCATGATGTTCAACCGCCTCGCCCTCGCCGGCCAGGCCGAAGCCGCACCGTCCCTCGCCGTCGAACCCAACAAGGTCACCCGCGAGGCCACCGTCTACGCCGTCTTCTCCATCGAGTAACCCGCCCTCAAGAGCCTCATGCGCCGAAACTGGGCCAGTCCTGAGCAGCTTTGAAGGGGACGGCCTTCAGGCCGTCCGTTTAACCGCAGTAAGTGGGCACGGCTTTAGCCGCTGAGGGGAGTTATTCGCTAAGTTGACTCATGACTCGCGCCTCGAAGACTGTGCATACTCTGTGCTACCCTTCCTCTGCATTCCGGGAGGGCCCCATGTTACTGCGCAAATCGCTGACCTCGCTCGCACTCGCCGTCACCATCGCAAGCCTCGCCTCGGCGCAAACCATCCAGATCAACCGCGAAAACAAGACCATCGCCATCAGCACCGCTGATGAAGCAACAGCCATCGCCAACATCGCTGCCATCACCGTGGGCTTTCAGATCTACGGTCCAGACTCCGAATCCACTTACGCGCACGCCGGCAAGCTTTCGCAGGCAATCCTTCAGGCCCTGCACAAGGCGGGCATCGAGGACAAAAGCATCGAAAGCTCTGCCCAGGGCCTCCAGCGCAATACCAACTTTGACGACAAGGACACAGCGGAATTTCGTGCCCAGCACCAGTTCATCTTCAACCAGTCCTGGACCGTCTCGGTCTCACCCAAACAGGCTGCGCAAGTCATCCGGGTCGCCATCGCCGCCGGGGCCAATCAGAGCGGCAACATCGACTGGCGCCTCTCCGACCGGAAAGCCCTCCAGGCCAAGGCCGCTCAAGCCGCACTCGTCAAAGCACGCGCCGTCGCCGGCCAGATGGCCGAAGGCCTGCACGTGAAGCTCGGCGACCTGATATACGCCAGCAATGAAACACCCAACGCGCGAATCTATTTTGCCCATCCCTCGCAGGATTTGGTGTTGAATACCTCGTCAGCTAGCGTGGGGAGCTTCTTAGTGTCCCCAATCTTGGAAATCCGCCCCCAGACCATTCGCGAAGAGGCCACCGTCTACGCCGTCTTCGCCATCGAGTAGCCGCTACTTCAGCAGCTCCAGCGTCAGCCGGTCCGGTTCGCCACGGAAATACTTGTCCAGCGCCGCCTGGAACTCCGCGTCGTCCTCCGCGGCGCAGTCAAACAAGGTCATCGACGAGTGAAACTTCAGGTCGTCTGGCGAGCCAAAGATCTCGTGCGCCGACCGGTCCTCCACCGCGTTCACCAGCCGCGTGCACATCCGCAGCCGCGCCCCCAGCAGCGGATACTCCAGGTACGCCGTCGCCTCTTCCATTGAGCCAATGGCGAAATAGTCCGCCTGCGGGCTCCGTCCCAACCCCTTCATCTGCGGAAAAATAAACCACATCCAGTGGCTCTGCTTGTGCCCCTCACGCAGCTCTTCCACAGCGCCGGCGTACACCTCCGCCTGCGCCGTCAAAAACCGCTCCAGATGAAACGGGTCTTTCATTGCAGCTCGCTCGCCCTGGTCAAGTCCGGGAACCTGCTCCATTGGACGCCACCGTTTCCCCTCCGGCGCAGGAATTTCTCGCCCCGCCCCGCTCGCGCTCCCACTCGCACTTTGGGCCCGCTCGTTTTACCATATTCTCGTTATGCCGTTTCCCATTCGTACCTGCGTCGTTTGCCATGAAGAGTTCGAGCTCCGTCCCGATAAACCCGGCTTTGCCAACCGTTGCCCCACATGCACTGAGGAAGAGGAGCAGCAGCGCGCCGAAGCCCGCGACGCCGCCAGCGTCGTCGACCCCCGCGCCGTGGGCGAGCTGAACGCCGCTCGCCGCCAGGCCATGCGCGACCTGCTCTACCGCAAAGACAGCTGAGCCCGTTCTACCGCTGATACCACTTCCGCTTGCGCCCAAGCTGCGTTCCGCGGTCCAGCAGCACCGCCACGCAGCCAAATAGCATGCTCAGGTCTGTGCGCGCCTCGTGCACAAACTGCAGCACGCCGTAGTGGCTCATCTTGGCCGCGTGGAACGGCCCCACTCCGCGCCCCAGCAGGATGGGCAGCTTGGTCGTCACCAGCGCCGTCGTAATCACGGCCAGCAGCAGAATCGCCGCTTCCCCCGCGTAAAGCCCCAGGATCATCGCCGCGCCGCCCACAATCTCCACCCCGCCCACAAACGGCGCCAGCAGGTGAGGAAACGGCAGCCCAATCCGCGCAAATCGTCCCGCGCCCAGCTCCTCCGGGCGCAGAAACTTCAGGATGCCCTCATTCAGGAACACAACGCCCACAATCACGCGAATCAGGAGGAGCGGAAGGTTTCGGCGCATCGGCTGCCTCTTTCGGGTGGGGGATTGGTCGAGTACCGCCTTTCACACGCCGTGCACGCTCTGCAAAAGGCAACCAAAGCATACCCCAATCCAGGCGACGCGGGTAGCCCCGCCGCAAAATCCGCGCCCGCCATCGCGACCCCATCGCGACCCTACTGCGACTTGCTCAGCAGCGCCTCAATCGCACCCGTCAACTTGCGCGGCTCCACGCGCGAGGCAAAACGCGCCGTCACCCGGCCCTCCCGGTCCACCAGAAACTTGGTGAAGTTCCACTTGATGCCCTCGGAACCCAGGAAGCCCCGGCGCTGCCGTTTCAGGAAGCGGTACAGCGGATGCGTTTCCGCCCCGTTCACCTCCACTTTGGCAAACATGGGAAAGCTCACGCCGTAGTTCTTCTCGCAGAAGGCGCCAATCTGCTCCGCTGTTCCCGGCTCCTGCCGCCCAAACTGGTTGCAGGGAAAGCCCAGCACCGCAAACCCGCGCTCCCTGTAGGTGCGATACAGCTCCTCCAGCCCCGCGTACTGCGGCGTAAAGCCGCATTGGCTCGCCGTGTTCACAATCAGCAGCACCTCGCCCCGATAAGCACTCAGTGCGGTCTCGCTCCCGTCCAGCAGCGTTGCGCGATAGTCATATACGGTCCCCGTCATCTCCGCCATTTTCCTCAAATCCTCTCGCTCGCCCGAGTGTCCTGTTGGCCCTCACTGCGTCTAAGAGGGATGCAACGGCCGGGGTGGGGGATGTACTGCGCTCCCAACCCGTTCGCTTCCGGTAGACTGGGAGGGGTCCCTGTTTGCCGGGCTCTTCAGGATTCCGGCTTGCCCGCGACGCCTTCTGTGCGCCACGGGTACATCGGGCATCGTCCGCTTTCCGGGAGGGTGGCAGGGCAGGTCCGGCCAAGGTTCGTTTGCGGACCGCGCGCCATGTGGTTTTTCTCGGAAGGATGTGTTTTTCGGGCCGTCGTTTGGCCCGGGGCTCGGCAGGGCAACTGCGGCGCGTTTCGCTGTGCTTCCCCTCCGGCCAGCCCTCCCCCTGGGATGGTAAAATCAGTCTTTCCGCGAGGCTGTTTCAGATTTTACGCAATGAGGGTGTGCATATTCTTCCCGTGAAGCCTAACTATGGACCGCACCAGTACTTGTGCTCGCCGCAGGATATCGACCCGGTGAAGATCAAGCACGTTTCCACTCCCCGCGCATGGCGCCGCCTGGCCAGCCTGGCCCGCGTCGCGCTCGTCCTCCTGCTGGTTGTTACCGCTGGCATGGCCGTTGCGCAGACACCCCAGACCATCGATCAGATCCGCGTCATCGGCAACCGGCGCATCCCTAAGGAGACCATCCTCGCGCGCCTCTTTACCCACCCCGGGGACACTTACGACCCCGTCTCCATTGAGCGCGACTTCAACTCCCTCTGGAACACCGGATACTTTGAGGACCTCCGCATCGAGCGCGAAGACAGCGCGAAGGGCATCATCCTCAACATCTTCGTCCGCGAAAAGCCCACCATCCGCGAGATCAATTACAAGGGCCTCAACAGCGTCAGCGTCTCTGACGTCCTGGACCGCTTCAAGAAGGAAAAAGTGCCCCTCTCGCAGGAGGGCCAGTACGACCCCACCAGCATCAAGCGGGCAGAAACCGTCATCCGCCAAATCCTTGCCGAGCACGGCCACCAGTTCGCCACCATCAAGACCGATGTCAAGACCATCCCTCCGGCCTACGTCCAGGTCAACTTCAACATCAAGGAAGGACCTGTCGTAAAGGTTGGCCGAATCCGCTTCACCGGCAATCAGCATCTCACCAGCCGTTATCTCCGTCGGTCCATGAAGGACCTGCGACCCATCGGCATCCCCTATTCGCTCATCTTTGAGAATCTCTTCCCGCGCACCTTCGATTCGTCCAAACTCCAGGATGACACCGAGCGCGTCCGCTTTGCCTACCGCGACAAGGGCTACTACAACGCCGCCGTCGAAGAGCCAAAGACCCAGATCCGCGACCAGGGCGGCCTCAACTGGTTCACCTTCCAACCCAACAAAGGCAAGCGCATTGACATTCTGCTGCCCATCGAGGAAGGCGACCGCTACCGCCTCGGCACCATAACCTTCACCGGCAACAAGGCCGTCACCAACGTCAGGGCTCTGCGCGCCACCTTCGCCATCAAGGACGGCGACTGGTTCAACGCAACCATGATCGGCAAGGGCCTGGAAAACCTGAAGAAGGCCTACGGCGCACTCGGCTACATCAACTTCGGCGCCATCCCCAAGCCCATCTTCAATGAGAAGAACAAGACCGTTTCCCTCGAAGTCGACATTGACGAAGGCAAGCCCTTCTACGTCTCCCGCATCGAGTTCCAGGGCAACACCATCACCCGCGACCGCGTCATCCGCCGCGAACTGCTCCTGCAGGAGGGCCAGGTGTACAACTCCCAGCTCTGGGAGTACAGCCTGCTCCGCCTCAACCAGCTCCAGTATTTTGAACCGCTCAAGGTCGACCAGGATTCCGAGGCCCACCAGAACCCCGAGGCCGGCACCGTCGAGCTACTCCTCAAAGTCAAGGAGAAGGGCAAGAACTCCATCGGCCTGAACGGCGGCGTCAGCGGCCTCAACGGCGCATTCCTCGGCGTCAACTACCAGACCAACAACTTCCTCGGCCTCGGCGAAACCCTCAGCGTGCAGGCCAACCTGGGCAACGTCAGCCGCCAGTTCCTCTTCGGCTTCACCCAGCCCTACATCCGCAACCGGCCCATCCAGGTCGGCTTCCAGATCTTCAACCAGAAGCAGGACTACAACGCGGCCAAGAACTACCAGTCCACCACCGGACAGTCGGTCAATCTCACTTCAGCCGAGAAGTCCCTGACGCAGAATTACAACCAGGCCACCACCGGCCTCAACTTCTCTGTCAGTTATCCGCTCAAGCGCCATGCCTTCCAGCGCGTCGGCTTCACCTACTCGCTCACGCGCTCCACCATTTCGGCCTTCAGCACCGCGTCGGCAACCTTCTTCCAGACCATCAGCTTCCGGTCCGGAATCCAGGGCTCCAACGCGCTGGCCGGGATCATCAACAGCATGGCCTCGTTCAGTTACATCTACAACACCGTCAACGACCAGCTCCGCCCCCGCGGCGGCAAAGAGATCACCGCCGTCTTCCAGTTCGCCGGCATCGGCGGCAACCTCCGCTACTTCTCGCCCCTCGTGGCCTACAAGAGCTACCACTCCATGCACTACCTCAGGTTTTCGCCCAACGGCCACAACGTGCTGGCCTTGCGCGCTCAGCTAGGGTACGTGCAAGGCTTCGGCGGAGACGTTGCGCCGCCCAACAATCGCTTCTACACCGGCGGCGACCAGGACCTGCGCGGCTTTGACGTCCGCGGCGCCACACCTTACGGCTACGTACCCAACCGGGTCATGATCCAGCTCACCAATCCGGACGGCACCTGCGTCCCGCGCGATCCAACCAATCCGCAGCTCGGTCAGTGCATCCAGGTGCCCATCCCCGTGTACGGCGTCGCCTCCATCGGCGGTGACACCAACCTGACCACCAACGCCGAGTACCGCATTCCCATCGGCCCCGTCACCTTCTCGCTCTTTGACGACTTTGGCATTGACGCCGCGCTCAACAAGGGCCAGCTCAAGCAGAGCCCTCAGGGCTTCGCCACCCTCACCGCGCCGCTCTACGGCTGCCCGGTCTACAACAACGGCGCCTGCCAGGGCGGCATCCCCGGCTCGGAGGTCGGCTTCCAGAGGGACATCCGTCCCATCAGCGGAGCCAACTTCGTTCCGCGCATGTCCCTCGGTGGAGAAATCTCCATCGTCATGCCCGTCGTCAACGCGCCCTTCCGCCTCTACTACGCCTACAACCCGCTCCGCCTCTATGAGCGGCCCTACTGCAACGACGTCAACCTGGGCACCAAGGTTCAAAGCTGCTCTGCCCAGCTCATCACCCGCGATATGTTCCCCCCGGGCGGCGCGGGCGATTATACTTATCAGGAAGCGATCGAAGGCTACGGCGCGCGCAACCTCTTCCGCGAGCCCCGCAAGACTTTCCGCCTCACCGTTTCCACAACCTTCTAGCCGCAGTGCTGCTTTACGCAGCACAAAAAGGCCGCTCTCTCCAGGGGCGGCCTTCGCGTTTCTGCACTGCCCTGCGCCCCTTCTGCGGGCCAGCCCGCGCCCCGCCCGCGTTTGACGCCTCCCACCCGCACCCCTATAATCCACTTAGTTTCTGCTGTCCCCGCCGTCCACGTCTTTTCCTGTTCCCGCCCTTCCGGTGCGGAATCTTTCCAGAGAGACCGTGAGGTTTATTCAGGAGACGCAGGGATAGTCTCGCGCGCGGTTCAAACTGGCGCGCAGCAGTATTTGAAGGAGCCTTCACCCGAATGAAACGTACCCTTGCTCTGGCCGTCCTGCTGGCTTCAGGCCTCGTCCTGAACGCCTCCGCTCAAACCAAACCCGTCACTGCCACGCATGCCGCGGCCAGTTCTGCCAAGATCGCGGTTATCGCCTTCCAGACCGCCGTCGCACGCACCAACGAGTTCCAGCGCAACTACGCCGATCTGCAAAAGAAGTTTGACCCCAAGCGCGATCAGCTCAAATCCATGAGCGCGGAGATCGACACCCTCAAGAAGCAGCTCCAGGCACAGAGCGCAACGCTCAGTGATGCCGAGCGCGCCAGCCGTGCCCGCGTCATCGACGAAAAGCAGAAAGACATGCAGCGCACCGCTCAGGACGCCCAGAGCGACTTCCAGCAGCAGCTGCAGGACACCTTCAACGGAGTCGCCACCAAGGTGGCCACCGTCGTGACGGATTACGCCAAAGAGCACAACTATAGCCTCGTGCTGGACTTCTCCGAGCAGCACTCTCCCGTGCTCTACGCAAGCCCGTCCAACGACATCACGAAGACAATCGTCGAAGCCTACAACACCAAATCCGGCATCCCGGCGCCGCCCGTAGCCGCTCCTGCGCCCAAGGCTCCCGCCGGCAAGTAACTCTTCCGCTGCTTCCACCCGGGGCCCCGCCACGCGGGGCCCTTTTTCCGCCCTGCGCAGTTCCCCGCCACCTTCCCTGGAAAACCCCGGTGCTGTCTGAAAAGTGCGTTGGGCCGAAAAGATGAATAAATCTCAATATCCCGGCTTCTCCTCGACAACAAGCGCGTTCCCTTGGGACAATGGCTCCCACCAACTTTGGAGCCTGTGGGAAATGCTTGAAACAACCGCTTGGAATCTCGTTCAGGAAACCGCACATTTAACAAGCCTCCGCGATAATCTTGAGGCTCGTCTATGGTCTCTGAATAAAAGCATCTCGCACGGACCCGCAGAGATACGGGACAACGACCGCGCAAACTTCACGAGCATATTTGCCAATCTGGAACCGTGGCTTAAATATCATAGTCTTACGGCGACGATGGATCGGTTGGACCGGATAAAAGAAGAATTGGATGAACCCGAGCCCTCATTGCAAGAAATCATCGGCGGAATCACGATCCTAACCCAAACTTTAGAGGACGAGCTGCGCCGGCGTGTCTTTCTCTCGGTCTATTCGGAAGACGAAAACCTGTACAAGAATCCTGTCGCCAGTTTCTCATTCACGTATGCCGCCTATCCGTCTACGCGCAACGACATTATGGAGGCTTGCCGTTGTCACGCGCTTGGGCGATACACCGCGAGCGTTTACCATTCAATGGCTATCGCCCAGGCTGGCCTTCACCTTTTG
>DATKTQ010000147.1:0-9959 GCA_035531055.1 Occallatibacter sp.
CCGGCACGTCCAGCCCGTCTTCAAACTCGGTGACCTCGGCGCCCATGGCCCGCAGATTCTGAGCCACCAGTGCAATTCGGTCGGACTCTTTCACCCGCAGTTCCTTGGCGTCGCGGATGCGGATGCCGCCGCGCGTGAATGGCGCAATCGCGGCCAGCACCGGCAACTCGTCAATCAGTTGTGCCGCCAGCGCCCCGCTCACTTCCGTCGATCCCAGCCCCTGCGCCGGCGCGGAGATCTGCACCGTGCCAATCAGCTCGGAGTGCTTTTCTTCCAGGTTCAGCACCGCAATGTGCGCGCCCAGCGCCGTCAGAACGTCCAGTAGCGTGGCCCGCGTCGGGTTCAGACCCAGCGCGTCCAGCACCAGGGACGAGCCCGGAAACAGCACCGCCGCGCAAAGAAAGAACGCCGCTGAGGACATGTCCCCCGGAACCACTGCGTCCATCGCGTGCAGCGTCTGCGGCCCGCGTATCGACACCGAATCGATCGTCCGCTCCAGTGTCGCGCCAAAGGCCCGCAGCGCCAGCTCACTGTGGTCGCGGGTCCGCACTGCCTCGCGCACCGTCGTGGTGCCCTCGGTCTGAAGTCCCGCCAGCAGAACGCACGTCTTCACCTGCGCGCTCGGCACCGGCGTGGTGTAGTCCATGGCTTCCAGCCGCGCGCCCTCAATGTGCATCGGCGCGTGGCCATCCGTCAGCGTCAACTTCGCACCCATCGCCACCAGCGGCTTGCGGATCCGCTCCATCGGCCGCCGTGAGAGCGATTCATCGCCAACCAGCGTAAAGCGGCCTTCCTGCGCGGCCAGCAGTCCGCTGATCATGCGCATCGTGGAGCCTGAGTTGCCGCAGTCCAGCGGCACGTCCGTCGGCGTCACCCGTCCGCCCACGCCGGTCACATGCACCGTGCCGTCTTCCTCCCGGCTCACCGTCGCGCCCAGCGTCTGCATGCATGCCAGCGTGGAGGCGCAGTCGGCCCCGGTGGAAAAGTTGCGGAAGCGCGACGTCCCCTCAGCAAACGCAGCCAGCATCCCGTAGCGATGGCTGATGGATTTATCGCCCGGAAGGCGAAGCGCGCCCAGAATATTCCGGGCAGGACGGATCAGGCGTTCTTGTGCGGCGGTGTGCAAGGGCTCTCCAGAGGAATTGGCTTCTCTTCCAGTTTACCGGACGCGGAGAACCACGATCGTCTCGTCGTCAAACCGGTCCCGTGCGGCCTGGAAGCGCGTCACGTCCGCCAGAATCGTGTCTGCAATTTGGCGTGCGGAGTGCTCGTGCACGCTGCACAACAACGCGGCCAGCCGTTCTTCGCCGTACATTTCGCCCGCTTCGTTCTCCGCGTCCAGAATCCCGTCAGAGACAAACACAATCGCGTCGCCCGGCTGCGTGGCCACTTGGATCTCTTCGTACGTCACGCCGGGAAACAGCCCCAGCGGAAGCCCCTCCGCTTGCACCGTCACAAGTTCGCCCGCCCGGCAGAACACCGGCTGTACCGAACCGGAATTCGACACACACAGCGTGCGATTCTCGTCATTCCAAAGCGCAAACAGCACCACCACATACTGAGACTCGAGCTTCCGCTCCTGCAGGGAGTTGTTCAGCAGGGCCAGCATCTCCGCGGGGGACGGTCTCTGCAGCGCAGCCGAGCGCATAATTCCACTTACCAGTGCTGCAAACAGAGCCGCTGGCGCCGCCTTGCCGCTCACATCGCCCAACACAATCGCCGTCTGGCCCGGCCCATAGTCCACAAAGTCGTACAGGTCGCCGCCGATCGTCCGCGCCGGCAAAAACAGCGCCGCAATCTCCGCGTTTGTGTGTTCCGGCGGCGTGGAGGGTTGCAGCCGCAGCTGCACCTCGCGAGCCATGGCCATGTCGCGTTCCAGCTGCCTTTCCTGCCGGCTCACCGCCTGGTACAGCCTCGCATTTTCAAGTGCGATGGCCACCTGCGCAGCCATTGTCGTCAGCAGCCGCTCATGCTCGTCGTTAAAGAAGCCCGTTCGGGTGTGTTCCAGGTCCAGCACGCCGATGGTGCGTCCCTTATGGAACAGCGGCACAATCAGCTCCGACCGCGTCTCCGGGTTCATTTCCAGGTAGCGCGGATCCTTATGCACGTCGGGCACGTTGATTGGCCGCCATTCCCGCACCGCCGCGCCCACAATGCCGCTCGTAATCGGAACCCGCCGCAGCGGCGCGTGCGCATAGCCAAAGCGCCACGCGTAACGCGTAATTAGCGTCTCGCCTCGCTCATCCAGCAGCATAATGCTGAACATCTGGTAATCGATAAGTCGCCGCAGCAGTTGGCCGATGCGCGCCAGCAGCGCATCCACGTCCAGAATCGACGTAAGCTCCGCCGAAATCTCATTCAGTACCATCAGCGTTTGTGCCTGCCGGGAAACGCGAGCGTACAGCCGCGCATTCTCAATTGCTTGCGCAATGCGCGACGCCGTCAGAACCAGCAGATGAAGATGCTCGGGGCGAAAGTAATCCGCCTCCTCGCTCTCAATATCCATCACGCCGATCAAGCGATTCTTCGCAATCAGCGGAACCGCCATCTCCGAACGCACATTCGGGTTCGCGGGAAAATAATTCGGATCGACACTGACATCGTTCAGCAGCATCGGCTGCCGCGTCAGCGCCACCTGGCCCACAATCCCTTTGCCCACCGGGAAGCGCATGCGCTGCACCTCCGCCGTATGACCAATCTGAAACCGAATCCGCAGTTCATTCGTGCGCTCATTCAACAGCAGAATCGCAAAAATGCGGTAGGGTATAATCTCCCGCACCAGCTCCGAGGTACGCGCCATCAGCGTCTGCAGGTCCAGAGTCGTGTTTAGCGCATCGGCCAACTGCACCAGGTAGGACAAATCCGACGGTTCCACGCGCACGTTGCCCGGGTCCACGTGGGCGTGCGGATTCTCCGAGGCGGCTGGCCGGTAATCGCCTTCAAATTCGTTGGTGCCGGGCTTGGATGTGGGATTCAGGGACATGCGGCTCGAAGGGAATCATAGCGTATCCCGCGCCCCCGTCGTTCCATGGATTGAGAATCGTCGAAAAAGCCGCGCTCCCAGGCTCAAATTCGTCGCGGCGCGCTTTCTTGAATTTCGCCGTCACTCAGCGCCAAGCTCGCGCACAATCGCCACCGATGCCGAGGCTCCAATGCGGTTCGCCCCCGCCTCCAGCATCGCGCGCACATCGTCCAGTCTGCGGATGCCGCCCGAGGCCTTCACGCCGCAGCGCGCTCCAGCCACGCCGCGCAGCAGGGCCACGTCTGCCGCCGTTGCGCCGCCTGAGGCAAATCCCGTAGAGGTCTTCAAAAAATCAGCCCCGGCCTGGATCGCCAGTTCCGCCCCGCGCAGCTTCTCTTCCACTGAGAGCAGCGTCGTCTCCAGAATCACCTTCAGCAGCGCCCCGTGATGGTGTGCCACCGTGGCCGCCGCATGAATCGCGTGCTCTACCGCCGGGTGATTGCCGCTCTTCAGCAGTCCGATCGGAATCACCATGTCCAGTTCTCGGGCTCCCAGCCGCGCCAGCGCCGCGGCCTCCTGCCGCAGCGTGGACACCAGCGACGCGCCCAGCGGAAAGCCAATCACCACGCCCACCGGAATCCCCGTTCCCGCAAGCATGTTCACCGCTGTCGAGGCCCACACCGGGTTCACCATCGCGCAGGCAAACCGGTAGCGGATGGTCTCATCGCACAGGCTCTCCACCTGGTCCCGCGTGGCCTCCGGCTTCAGCAGGGTATGGTCAATCACCGCCGCCAGCGCCTGCCAGTTCGCCAACGTCTGCGCCGCAAATCCCGCAGCGTCAAAGCTGCCGTTGTCGAACTCCAGATCCGCTTCGCCAATCGACGGTATTGTGGTCATCTTTCGGGCTCCTTTGTCCCGTCGCGCCGCTCGGCATACCGGCGGGGATTTCCGGAAGACGAGTATAGACCTCACCCGAGCAAGCGGCAAAGTGCCGTGCAAGGTTCTGTATTTTCTTACTCAATATCCATGCGCTATGCGCTCAATTAGTCCGGACCGTATGCGATACGCAAGATGCACCGTGGAGTCATTTAGCAGTGCGCCGTTCAAATCGCGCACCACCTGGTGCACCTCCACCACAAAGCGGCCTTCTCCCTCCGGCTCAATCTTCACTGGATCCACCTGCGGGTCCACCATCGCCCATTGCCGCGTCCAGTAGGCGCGCACAGCCTCCACGCCGCGCACATGCCCGCCTTCCATGCCGTTCGCCCATTCCACGCTCGGATGCATCCGCGCCAGCACTGCGTCCATCCGCCGCGCGTTAAAATCCCGATACGCCGCCGTCAACAGTTCCAGCTCATTCAAGGAGTCGTCTCCACCGTCGCCAAACCCGCGCAGCGCTGCCGCCGTTCCCGCTCTTACTCCGGGTGATCCGGCGCCATCAGGCAGATGTCCGGCAGGTTGCGGTACCGTTCCGCATAGTCCATGCCGTAGCCAATCACGAACAGATTCGGGATCGAAAAGCCAACGTAATCGGCGTCAATTTTCTCAATCCGTCGCGACGGCTTGTCCAGCAGTGCGGCAATGCGCAGCGTCTTCGGGTGGTGTTGCAGAAGAATCTTTCGCAGGTACGCCAGCGTCAGCCCCGTGTCCAGAATGTCTTCCACAATCAGCACATTCTTGCCTTCAATCGGCTCGTCCAGATCCTTGATCAGCTTCACCGCACCCGACGAGCGCTGGCCTTTTCCGTAGCTGGAGACGGCCACAAAGTCGAAGGTCGTGTCTACGCGCACTGCGCGCGCCAGGTCGGCCAGAAAAATCGCCGCGCCCTTCAGCACGCCCACCATCACCAGCTTTTCGCCGCTCAGGTCCTGGGTAATCTGCGCGCCCATCTCCGCCACACGGTTGGCGATCTGCTGGTGCGTGTAAAGGACTTCCAGTCCCTGATAGGTGATCGTGGCCATGCACTCAGTATCACCCGAACCCCGGCAGAATAGGCAAGCGCTGCTGTGAAAAACCTGGCAATTTCAGCAAATCAGGCCCCGCGTGCAGCCGCTCCCGCACAACCCGGAACCCCTCGCCTGCCGTCTATACTTAGATAGCTATGATTCCCTATCTACACATTTTCGGGCTCCACATTCCCACCTTCGGACTGCTGCTCTGGTGCGCGGCAGTGGCCGGCGCTTTCGTGCTGGACCGCGCCTTTCGCCGCGCCGGTCTGGACGCCGACGCCGTCGGCATGGTGGCCATCGCAGTAATTGCAGGCATCGTGGGCGCCAAGTTCTGGCATGTGCTGGATACTCCCCAGGAATTTCGCGAGATGGGCTGGAGCGTCCTCTGGGATTCCGCCGGCTTCGCCTGGTTCGGCGGCCTCGTCTTCGGCATCTCTGCGCTGGTTTTTCAGGGCTGGCGCGCGCGCATCGGCGCCCTTCGCATCCTGGACCTCGCATCTCCCGCTGCCGCCGTCGGTTACGGCATCGGCCGCATCGGCTGCTTCCTCTCTGGAGACGGCTGCTACGGCATCCCCACCAACCTCCCCTGGGGCATGAGCTTTCCCAACGGCATTGAGCCCACCTTCTCCCGCGTCCATCCCACTCCGCTCTACGAGTTGGCGGCCGGGCTGCTCATCGGATGGTGGCTCTGGAGTCGCGGCCGCAAATCCCGGCCCACCGGCTGGATCCTCGGCGAATATCTCATCCTCACCGGCCTAGCTCGCTTCCTGGTCGAGTTCATTCGGCGCAACCCCAAGGTGCTTTGGGGGTTATCCAACGCGCAACTGGCCAGCCTCGGCTCCATGGTCCTTGGAGCCGCGCTGCTGGTCTGGCTCGCCGTCCGAAAAAACTCCAGAGTGGAAGAGGCAGCACACGCAATGAGCAAGACCGCGTAGGCACGCTACCCGTCCTGCGGCCCCCCGTCGCTCTTCTCGGCTCAACCTCTTTCAGCAGCCGGGAGACCCTACGAAATCACGCGCAGCGGTGACCCATCCGTTTCGTTGAACGACAGGATTCCTGCTCCGGCGGTGGCGGGTTCTGAATCCCACACGGGCGTCTGCAACTCCGGCATGGGCTTGGCCTTGAAGATGCCGCGGCAGTATTTCGCAATCAACCGTGCGGACCGATTCGCCTTGCGCTTGCGCGCGCTGTCGGTGGAGATGCCGGTCCCCGCGTACATCTGGCGATAGAGCTTCGAAAGAAAGATGAAGCCCAGCCGTGCGCGCAGCGTGGGAGTGCAGCTGGATCGCTTCCAGATGGCTCTGAAAGTATAAAAACGATCCCACACACCCTGCGTCCGCTCGCGGATTTCGTCGGTGCTCATCAGCGGATGGGGCGTGAACATTTTGGGCCGAATGCTGGCGGGAATCAGCCAATAGCGGGTGATGGGTATCCCGCCCACAAGCGTGGGATTCTTCTCCTGCTCCTTCTCCCAATGCTGGAAATCAACAGTGCCGGGGAAGGGAGTCATCATCACAAACTGGGCAAACGTAACTGCCCTCAGCGCCAGGTCGGCCGTGGCCGTAAAGGTTTCCGGCTTGTCGCTGGGCAAGCCAAAAATGAAGGATCCCAGCACGTGAACGCCGTGATCGCGGAAGGTGCGGAGCTGCTGCACCAGCCGGTCGCCTGAGAAGTTAAATTCCTTGTAGACGGCCTTCAAGCCCTCCGGCGTAACCGCCTCCACGCCCACGAGCGCACCCTTGATGTGCGCCCGGTTCATGGCGTCCAGATATTCCGGGTCCTCGGCTGCCTCCATCGTGATCTGCGTGAAAAACACCATGTTGGAGGGCAGCTTGGCCAGCTCTTCCATCAGCAGAAAGCGCTCGGCGCGAAGCTGTTCAAGCTGCTCCACGCGCGCCTGGTTGTTCTGCGCCTTGGCCAGGCGAAGGTCGGCAAACGACACCGGGTAAAAGTTGTCGTCGGCCAGGGCAATAAACCGGAAGCCTCTGCGGCGCAGGTCGACGATCTCTTCAATCACGCGCTTGTAGCTGCGCTGGCGCGGCTTCTGACCATCCGTGCGCCACACCGAGCAGAAGGAACAGTGCTTGGGGCATCCGCGCACCGTCTGCACGCTGGCCCACATGTACTTCTCTGAGGAAAGCAAATCCCACCGCGCAGAAAGAAAATTCTCGCCGTCCACCTTGCCGCCGGCGTAGCTGTGCTGCAGAGTGCCGGCCGCACAGTCGCGCAGCACCGTTGCCCAAATCAGGTCGCCGTCGCCCGTAACCACGGAGTGCGCCGCGCCGCGCTCAAACGATTCCTCCGGAAACAGCGTGGCGTGAATCCCGCCAAACACAACCAGGGCGCCGCGCTCCCGCGCAATACAGCCGAGCTGGTAGCCACGCAGTGCATTGCCTGTGTGGATGCCAATGCCCACCACATCGCCAGGCTGGATCGTCTCGGGGTCCACCTGTTCCAGGCTTTCATCCACCAGCACCGGGTCGCCGAACTCCCGCGGCGTTGCCGCTGCAAGCACAAACAGCCAGCGGGGTGTAATCACAGCGGTCCCAAACGAGTAATCACTGGGGTTAATAAGGTGAACTTTCAAAAGAGTGCCCTTTCACGTGCGCGGCAAGGGAGTGGCTGAGCAGGATTGCCGCACGCCGTGCCGGGCAAGTCCGATTCAGGAATCGAATCGCGGTGAGGAAGCTCGACTCTCATCACCCGGAGAAGTTGGGTGAAGGAGGCCCATGCGGAAAGTGTGCTCAAAACGGCAATCTGCTCCCCGCAGCATGCGGACATCATACGCCTTAACCGACTATACGCGCTCAGTTCAAGTTGTCGGATGACGATATTTTCATGAAGATTGCGCGGCCTGGATGCCGGAAATCTCCGGGTCCACGGCAACTCCGTTCCTGGCCGAAGCAGGGCCGCATCCCTGCCGCCACCTCCGTGGTCAAAAACCCCTAGAGCCGCTTCAGAAATGCCAGTGCCTCTTGCAGTTGCGGGAATAACCTCTCTTCTTCCTTGAAGGCTGGCGGATGCACGCAGCGCCGCAGCCCCCGCATCCTTACCGGATGCTTCAGGTGCAGCATTTCGTGATACAGCAGGTATTCAATGGCGTACCTCGGGCTGGAAGGCCGGTCAAACACCCGGCTCACAACAATGGTGTTGTGGGTCGCATCGTAGTGTCCCAGCGACCGTTTGGCCACGCTTTCGCTCCAGGTCAGCTGCGGCCGGCCCAGCAATCCGCCAAAAAATCGCATATTCAGGGAATCGAAAATCTCTTCCAGATGGTAGAAACGACCTTCCGGACCAAAATACCGCTTGGTCCCTCGCGCGTGCCGGATCCGCTCCGTCTCCCGCGCCACCGCGGCCGAGTTCGCAAACCGCTTGAAGCGCGCAGTATGCAACGCTTCCACCGGCTTCTTGTACAGTTTGGCCAGCAGGATGTGAGCTATCGCCCGGATCACGTTCTCTGGCGCGCCTTCCAGCAGGTCAGACAAGCTCACCAGAATCCGCCCCTCGCGCAGCCGGATCGTCGTGTTCAGTGACGTGAAGCGCCGAAACTTCAACACAAACGGAGGCATGGGCGCCCGCGGGCGCAGCGCGCGATACTCCTCCTGGAAAGTGAGAACGAAATCCACGGCCACAACAATGGAATGTAGCACACGGGGGCGGCTCAATCCTTGGGTTCCACCCGTTCCTGCCAGCGCTGGTCCTTGTGCAGCTTGAAGTATTCTGTCTGCTTCTTCAGCATCTCCGCGGCCTGGTCGGAAATGTCCTTGCCGACATCGGTCGCATCCTCCAGCGAAAGCTCGAAGATCGGCGCCTTCGAAATCCCTCGCAGCGTCGTCAGCCAACGCTCGGAGTCCTTCGTCAGCAACTTCAGTCCCGGTCGCAGATCCGCCTTGCGGTCGCCATATTGGTCCAGGTTCGACCCCAGCTCATCCATTAGGGAGGAAATGTCCTGCAGCGTGGCGTCCATCTTCCGGTCCCGCTGCACTGAGGGCGTCCGCTTGGCCAGATCCGCCAGCTTGTTCACATGGTCGTTCACAAACTCCGTGTAGAGTTTGATCCGCAACCAGGGGTCAATCCCCGCCTCGCGTATCTTTTCCACCTCGGGTCCGGTCAGCGGATCGTGATGCCGCCGCTGCGCTGTCACGGGCAGCACGCACAGCAGGCATCCCAGCGCCAGCGCAAGCCGGCGTGCGGCGGTTTGCTTTTTACCTTTTAAAAACCTGCAGCATGGCGTCATTGTCAGCTTGGTTCACCTGCGCCAGCGTCTCCTGCAGCAGCGTCCGATCCGGGTAGCTGGAGGCATGCAGCATTTCGTTCAGTCGAAAGGCGGTGCGGCGCAGCAGGATCTCCGCCTTTTTTAATCTCTTGTCGTTTTCTGACACGGTCTTGTGCAGCTTCTGTGTCAGTCCCTGCACCTGGTGCAGAAGGGCATTGGCTTTTCCGCTGTTCCCGGCTGCATATTGGTGCCGGCTAAACTCCGTCATTTGGTTGATCAGCTGGGCATACAGGAAGCACTGTTCCCGCGGCTCGGCTTCGCGGATGCGCTGTTCCAGCACCGCAATCGCCTGCTGGTGAACGCTCTCTTCATCCGGCGAGAGCGCAAACGTCGGGACAACCAGCGTGGGGAACAACAAAAACACGGCCACAAACATCAGACGGCGCATAAGGGACCTCCGCCGCTGCGGATGCCAGGCGGCGAACATCTGGCGCCGCCTCACCCCAGACCCCCAAAATATAGGATTCTTTCGCCGGCGAATGCAAGGAGAAACCGCGCTTTTGCAGTCCTGTGAATAGGATCTGAGGCCGCGCCTGCCGCCGCCTTGTCCCTCTCGGCGTGCCCCCGCGCGTTTCCTTATCGCTTTTCCAGCAATTGCAGACGCTGCCGTGCCTGCCACTCCTCGTTCGGAAACTTGCCCCCCGCCGCATCCAGAAAGTGGTGGTAGTAGGTTGCCGCGGCCTTCTTGTCATGCAGCGTGTCATACGCCAGCGCCCATAAGAAATAGGTCGCCGGAACCTCCGGCAGATATTTTGAGCGAGTCGTCAGCGCA
>DATKTQ010000148.1:0-37631 GCA_035531055.1 Occallatibacter sp.
CGTGGACCTGACGCGCGACCCGCGCAACGGGCGCACCTTTGAGTACCTGGGCGAGGACCCGGTGCTGGCCGGCACGCTGGTGGCGCAGCTCATCCAGGGCACGCAATCGGAAAACGTCATCGGCGACATCAAACACTATGCACTGAATGACCAGGAGAGCGGACGCAACGCCGTCAACATTCACATCGGCGAGCGTGCCGCGCGCGAAAGCGATCTGCTGGCGTTTGAGATCGGCGTGACGGAAGGCCACCCGGCCGCAGTGATGTGCTCTTACAACCGCGTGAACGGCGACTTCGCCTGCGAGAACCAGTGGCTGCTGAATGACGTGCTGAAGAAGGACTGGAAATTCCCCGGGTTCGTCCTCTCGGACTGGGGCGGAACGCACTCGACCGAGAAGGCCTCCGCCGCGGGGCTTGATAACGAGGAGCCGGGCCACTTCTTCTTCGGCGACAAGTACAAAGAGGCCGTGCAGGCAGGCAGGATTTCAACCGGTGAACTGGATGACCACGTGCACCGGATTTTGCGGTCCATGTTTGCCGCGGGCGTCATCGACCATCCGCGCCAGCGCAGCGTCGTCGATCCCTTCGCGGGCTTCCGCACCGCGCGGCAGATTGAAGAAGGCGGCATTGTGCTCTTGAAGAACGAGCACGGCGCGCTGCCCCTGGACGCGGCCAAACTGCACACCATCGCGGTCATCGGCTCGCACTCGGATGTGGGCATGATCTCCGGCGGCGGTTCCGCGCAGGTGGACCCCATCGGCGGCAACGCGATTATGCCCCCGGGAAAGGGCGCGACGCGCTGGCAGGAAGAGATCTGGTTCCCCACCTCGCCGCTGAAGGCGATTGAGGCGCGCGCGCCGCACGCCACCGTCAAGTACGATCCCGGCACCGACCCCGCATCCGCCGCGGCGCTGGCCAAATCAGCCGACGTGGCCATCGTCTTCGCCTACGAGTGGGAGAGCGAAGGCATGGATCTGCCCAACCTGACGCTGCCCCACAACCAGGACGACCTCATCTCCGCAGTGGCCCAGGCAAATCCGCACACCATTGTGGTGCTGGAGACGGGCAGCCCCGTCACCATGCCGTGGGTCAAGCAGCCCGCAGCGATTCTGGAAGCATGGTACGGCGGCAGCGACGGCGCCGATGCGCTGGGCAATGTGCTCTTCGGGTCGGTCAACCCCAGCGGCAAACTGCCCAACACCTTCCCGCTGAGCGTGGAAGACCTGCCCCATCCCAATCTCGTCAAGCCGCCGCCTGCCTCCGAGCACTTTTCGGGGCCCATGTCTCCGGAGAAGTGGGCCAAAGGTCTGCCGCCGTTCGACGTCACCTACGACGAAGGCGTGAAGGTGGGCTACAAGTGGTATGACGCCGAGCACAAACCGGTGCTCTTCCCCTTCGGCTACGGGCTCTCCTACACCACCTATCGCTACTCCGCGCTGAAGGTGACGCCGGGCGACACCGTGCAGGTGAGCTTTACCGTGGCCAACACCGGCAAGCGCAGCGGTGAGGAGATTGCCGAGGTCTACGCGGCGCTGCCGGCCGCAGCCCAGGAGCCTCCCAAGCGGCTCGTCGGCTTTACCAAGGTTGCGCTGGCCGCTGGCGAGTCGAAGACCGTCACCGTGAACGTCAACCGCAAATACCTGTCGATCTTCAACGTGGAGAAAAACGGCTGGCAACTTTTGCCCGGCGAGTACACGCTGATGGTCGGCGGCTCGTCCGACAAGCTGCCGCTGAAGGAGACCGTGCATTTGAACTAACGGTTACACCTCAGGACTGCAATGCTTCGTGACCTCCGCCTTGGCGGAGGTCACGGCGTCTTGTGGCGGAATGTGGTTCAGCCTGCCGGGGCGGGTTGCTACGTTTATTCCTCTTCTGCCGGCACCTGACCCAGCAGCCGATTCCACGTCTTCTGGTTGCGCCGGAAACTCTTCTTCAGGTCTTCCAGAATGCGCTGAAAGTCGGAATTGGTGCGCAGGTTGTTCCACGCTGGATTCTTCTGGAACCAGGGAAAGTTTTCGTTGCCCAGGTAGATGGCCCGACGCAGCCAGTGCAGCGCTTCGCTGGAGTCGCCCTCGACGGCGAAGTAAGTGGCCAGCCGATAGGCCATCTCGTTGTCGGCTTCGGCGGCGGCCAGGGTGTCGTCCTTCAGCAGCGCGGCGGCGCGGGTACGGTCGCCGGCCTGCACGTAACACATGGCCAGCGTGGGCACGGCAATGCGCATCGACTCGTCATCCTGAATCACCTTCTCCAGCGTCGCAATCGCCGCCGTCAAATCGCCCACGCGCATCTGCTGGTAAGCCGAGGAGGTGCGCAGCAGCGGATGGCGCGGCTCCAGCGCCAGGCCTTTCTCCAGTTCGTTGCCGGCCAGTTCCAGTTGGTTGCGATATTGGTAAACGCGCGCGCGATGGTTATAAAGGATTGCCGCGTTGGCGGGGTTCAGATTGAGGGCGCGGCCAAAGTGGGCAAGCGCCTCGTGGTACATGCCGTCACCGCGAAGAGCCAGGCCGGCCACCATGTGCACGTTCCAGTCATTGGCGGCGGTGCTCAGCAGGTTGGCAATGCCGTGACGCGCCGATTCCTTCTCGCCGCGCGAGAGCAGCATGTAAATGCGGTAGAGATTGGCCTCAATCGAAGCCGGATCGAGCTTGAGCGCTTCGTCAAAGGCGCGCCGCGCGTGCATCACGTGAATCTGCCCGCCGAAGCCGTGGCGCACATACTGCAATTCGGAAATGCCAAGACCCGTCCAGCCTGCTGGAAACTCCGGATCCTTGGTGGTGACGCTGGTAAACAGCGCATGGGCGCGGTCGAGGTCCGCGCGCGCGCCGGTGCGCACCATAAAGCTGCTCAGCTGCGCCCGGGCCTGCAGATACTCTTCGCTCACCGGTCCCGGCAGGGAGCCATCACGCGGCGGCCGAGGCGCATCCACCGTGTCGCCCGCGCTCACTCCGTGCAGCGAGGCAAAAACCTCGTTGGAGATTTCCGTCTGCACGGCGATCAGGTCCAACGAGGCCACCTGAATGGATCCCCCCGAGCGCACACTCTGCGAGGCCACGTCCAGCAGTTGCCAGTTGAGGTCAAAGCCGGAATCCGACCGGACAAAACTGCCGGCCAGCACCATGGACACCAGCAGCCGCTGCCCCACCGCAAGCGGGTCCATCTGCGCGATGGGCAGCGACATGAGCGTACTCGAGGGCCTCACCACGAGCGCGGGAATACGCGCCAGCCGCGCGGCAATGGCATCCGCCAGGGCGTAGCCGTAGAGCGGCGCCACATCTGCCGCGCCCAGGTTCGTAAAGGGCAACACGACGAGCGAGTTCTGTGGGGCGCGGTCCGGCGCAGACTCGCGGAATCGCTCAGCCAGCATGGAAAGAATGCCGGTGGATCGCTTCTCTGCTTCCGCGCCGGTGGTGGGCAGGTTGGCGGCCGCTTCGCCGGGAATAATCCCGGTCTCAATCCGCAGCGCCTTCATGATGGTCTTCAGGGCCTCACGCACATCAGCGGCAGTGGCATAGCGCTCGCCGGGATTCTTTTCAAGACAGGTGGCGATGACGCTCTTCAGCTCAGGCAAAACGCCCGGAACAATCTCCGAAAGGTCCGGCGGATCAGAAAACTGAATGGCGCGGATGGCCTGAAAGTCTTCCGCATCGGGACGGGAAAACGGATGGCGCCCGGCAACCAGCTCATACAGAATCACGCCCAGCGCCCACACGTCCGACTGTACGCTGGACTGCCCGGTGACGAACTGCTCCGGCGCCATGTAGCGGATGGTGCCGCCGCGAGCCGTATACGTGGCGGCGACGGAGGCATCCTTTGCCAGCGCGGGCTTGCCGGGGTCGAAGCTGGCATCCTGTGGGTGCAGGCGGCGGGCGAGGCCGAAGTCGAGGATTTTCACCAGGCCGCCCTCGGTGAGCATCACGTTCTGCGGCTTCAGGTCGCGATGAAAAATGCCCAGCCGGTGCGCCGCCTGCAGGCCGTCCGCAATTTGAATGCCGACAGAGAGCACCAGTTGCGGGCTCGACGGGCCGCGATCGATGAGCTGCTCCAGCGACTGGCCGGGCACATACTGCATCACAATGTAGCCTTCGTCGCCCGCTTCGCCCACTTCGTAAATGGCGCAGACGTTGGGGTGCTCGATGGCCGAAGCCAGCCGCGCCTCGCGCAGCACCGTGGTGCGCATTTGCTGGGCGCTCATCAGCCCCGCGCGCAGAATCTTCAGCACCACCGGCCGCTGCAGCAGCGTGTCATTGGCCAGGAAGACCACGCCGCTGCCGCCCGCCCCCAGGCGGCGGATAATCTCGTAATGCTCGATGGTTCTTCGCTTCATCGCTGCCTTCAGTCTACCGTTGAAGGCGTAAGGAGAGCGTCAGGTTTCGGTAGGCGGGACAGCCCGCGATTTCCGCTTCCCGAGCGGACTGCGGGAACGGGATAGCGCCTTCAGTGTCCGCCGCGCCGCACTTCGCCCTCTTCCACCGGCGGAGGCGGCTCCTTTTCCATGCGGTGCTGGCCGCGAATGCCGGTCAGGTACATGGTCAGTCCGAAGGCGAGCATCACCAGGCCCCACCAGAAGTTCGCGTTGATGCCCAGGCTCTTTGCGTAGAGCGCCGCATCGTTCCGTGTGACGATGCCGAAGATGGTGAGGATCATGCCGGTGATCGTGAACATCAATCCCATGGGTATACGCAGATCGAGACGCATCGGTTTCTCCTCTCCCTTAAGCAAAGAATATGTTCAAGCCAATGGCCACCACAAGGATGGCGACGGCAAGGGCCTCGGGGCTCTTCCACCAGGCCAGGTGTGAGCGCGAAGGCTTGGGCGTGAGCGAGTGCACCAGGCCGACAAGTTCCGACTCCGGATGCGCCTTGGTCATCAGGCTCACCACCACCGTCACAATGAAGTTCACGCTGAAGGCCCAGATTGCGCCATAGAAGTTCTGCGCCATGTCGCTGGGATAGTTGTGGAGCACGGTGATCCAGCCGCCGTGGACGCCGGCGACGGCCTCAATGGGCAGCGTGAGTCCGTGGTGGAGCATGGCAGCCGCAGTTCCGGAGATGAGGCCCGCAAACGCACCGTGTCCGGTGGCGCGCTTCCAGAACATGCCCAGCAGGAACGTGGCAAACAGCGGCGCATTTACAAAGGAAAAGACCAGCTGCAGCGTGTCCATGATGTTGTTGAAGTTGATGGCTGCGTAGGCCGTGCCTATGGATAGCAGGATGCCCCCCACGGTAGCCCATCGGCCCACGGCCAAGTAATGCCGGTCACTGGCGTTCTTGTGAATGTAGGACTGGTACAGGTCGTAAGTGAACACCGTGTTGAACGCCGTGACGTTGCCGGCCATGCCGCTCATAAAGCTGGCCAGCAGCGCCGTGAGGCCCAGGCCCAGAATGCCGGTGGGGAAATAATGCAGGAGCAGGTTGGGCGTGGCCATGTCGTAGTCCAGCAGCGGCTTGCCGCTGGCGTCCAGCATCAGCTTGCCCGTCACAGGGTTGATCTTGGCCGGGATGATCCCCTTGCCCTCCGCCACTTGCTCTGAGACGACGGTGGTTTCGTGATAAATGACGCCGTTCTCCACGCGCGTCACGGTGGTGGTGTGCGGCGTGGGCAGGCCAAGGGCCAGCAGGCCGGGAAGAATCACCAGGAACGGAAAGAACATCTTGGGAATGGCGGCGATGAGTGGCACGCGGCGCGCCGATTCCACGTTCTTGGAAGCCATGGCGGTCTGGATGACGAGAAAGTCCGTGCACCAGTAGCCGGAGCCGAGCACGAAGCCGAGGCCCATGCCAATGCCAATGATGTCGATGCCCATGGGGTTGGTGTTGGCGTGCATCACGCCCTTCCACTCATGCATGTAGGCAACTGGAACGGAGGCCTTGAGCCCGGCCCATCCGCCAATGTTCCTCAGGCCCAGCAGCACCAGGGGAAGAAATCCGGCAATGATGAGGAAAAACTGCAGCACCTCGTTGTAAATGGCGCTGGTGAGCCCGCCGAGAAAGATATACAGCAGCACGATCACCGCCGACAGCACGATGGAGAAGGTGAAGATGCCGTCCGGGTTCCAGCCCAAGGCATGGAAAAGGCCGTCAAAGACATGCAGCACCTGGATCAGCCGGGCCATTGCGTACATGGAAATGCCGGAGCTGAATACGGTCATCACAGCGAAGGAGCAGGCATTGAGCGCGCGCGTCTTTTCGTCGAAGCGGAGCTTCAGGAACTCCGGCACCGAACGGGCCTTCGAGCCGTAGTAGAACGGCATCATAAAGATGCCCACAAAGATCATGGCCGGAATGGCGCCGATGCCGTAAAACTGCGCCGTCTCCAGACCATACTTGGCGCCCGAGGCGCCCATCCCAATTACTTCCTGCGCGCCCAGGTTGGCACTGATGAAGGCCAGCCCGCATATCCAGGTTGGCAGCGCGCGGCCGGCCTGGAAGAAGTCCTTGCTCGTCTTCATGTAGCGCTTAAGGGCAAAACCGATGCCCAGCACAAACACGAAGTACAGCAGCATGATGATCCAATCGACGGAAGTGAGTTTCAAATCTGCTCCTTGATTCGCTTCCTTTACCCGCTCGTGAATCCGCTGGTTGACCCGCTTGCTGTTCCGCCTGACGCTCCAGTGGCTGCGCGGCGGGGACCTCGTGCGGAAAGTCGGGAATGCGCTGCTATACGAGCAATACTTTACCGATGGCGACGCGGGTGCGTCCAGCGCAAATTGAAAATGTTTTCACACCAGGCCCGGCAGCCTTGCACTGCCCGCGGCCTTGTACACTGAGAGTGCATGATTCCTACCCTTGCCTGGACCCCGGAAGGCGTCCGCTTTATCGATCAGACCAAGCTCCCGCTGGAAGAGAGCTACGTGCTTGCGACCACCTATGACCAAGTGGCTGAAGTCATCGTCACCATGGTGGTCCGGGGCGCACCGGCCATCGGCGTCTCTGCCGCGTACGGCGTGGCCCTGGGCGCTCTGAAAAGTTCTGCCGCAACATCCAAAGAATTTGCGCCGGAGTTTGAGCGGATTTGCGCACGGCTGGCCGGCACCCGGCCCACCGCGGTCAACCTCTTCTGGGCCATTGACCGCATGAAGCGCTTATTTGCGGGGCTGCTCGCGGCTGGCGCTTCCATGGACACGGTCAAGGACCGCTTTTTGGCCGAAGCCCACGCCATGTACGACGAGGACATCGCCGCCTGCAAAACCATGGGAGCCTTCGGCGGCGCGCTGCTGCCCAGCGAGGGCGGCGTGCTGACCCACTGCAACGCCGGCGCGCTGGCCACCTGCGGTTACGGAACCGCGCTCGGCGTCATCCGCTCAGCCGTTGAGCAGGGCAAGAAAATTCACGTTTACGCCGACGAGACGCGGCCGTTTCTGCAGGGCGCTCGCCTCACCGCATGGGAACTGATGGTCGACGGCATCGACACCACCGTCATCTGCGACAACATGGCCGCCAGCCTGATGCAGGCCGGCAAAATCCAGGCCGTCGTCGTCGGCGCGGACCGTATCGCCGCCAACGGCGACACCGCCAATAAGATCGGCACCTACAACGTCGCCATCCTGGCCAAGGAGCACGGCATTCCCTTTTACGTCGCCGCGCCGTGGTCCACCATTGACACGGCAACCCCCACCGGCGCGGCCATTCCCATCGAGGAGCGCAATCCGGTAGAGGTGACGCACCACGGCGGCAAGCAGTTGACGCCGAACGGCGTGGGCATCTGCAACCCCGCGTTCGACGTGACCCCGGCCCGCTACATCACCGCCATCTTCACTGAGCGCGGCGTGCTGAGCTCACCCTACACCGAATCGCTCCGGCAAATGGAGATGGTCGCGGGATAAGGAAGCACCGTACAGTGGTAGGTGACGTGCTTCCCCGTCCGCTCATTTTTCGCCTTCGCAGCAAGTCGCTGGTTCGCGCCATCCTGCTCTCAGTGGGCGCGTTTTTCCTCAGCCTGCGTCTGGCCGGATTTCCCTACATCGAGAACCTGCACAGCTCGCGCTGGCAGTTGCTGGTGCTGCTGGTGGCCGTGTGGGGCATGGCCGAAACAGCGCGCTGCCTTCGGCGCAGCTGGAGCCTTTACCATGCCGGAGTTCTGGTGCTGCTCTATACCGATCTGTTAATCCTCACGCTCATCGGCGTCCTGGTGGCCTATCCCTGAAGGGCGGATGTCGAGCACCGGCTGCCCTCACTTTTTCTCTTCCGCTGCACCGGCCCCGGGAGTGTAGCATGGGCTCACACTTCGCCCAGCCGGCCGCACCCACCTCTGCCATTGCTGCGGCGGAATGCAGACCGGCAGGCGCAGGCGAGTTGGAACAAAGAACCAACCGGGAGGACGCAATGCTGAAGGGGTTTCGGGACTTTATTCTTCGGGGAAACGTGGTCGAACTGGCTGTCGCCGTCATTCTGGGCACGGCCTTCAACGCAATTGTCGGCTCCATGGTGAAGGACGTACTCAACCCGCTGATTGCGGCCACCATCGGCCAGCCGGACTTCAGCGCCGTCGTCCTGCACCTCGGCAAAGGCGTCATCCAAATCGGCAACTTCCTCAACGCCGTGGTCGCCTTCCTCATTGTGGCCGGCGTCGTCTATTTCGCCATTGTGCTGCCGATGAACGCCGTGAGCGCGCGCATAAAGCGGCGCCAGCCGCCCGCTCCCGAGCCGCCACCGACCAAAGTTTGCGGCGAATGCCTCAGCGAAATTCCCGCCGCCGCCCGGCGCTGTGCGCACTGCGCCCAACTCGTCGCTTAAGGAAATCGGGCTCAATCCAGCCCGCGCAGCGACGGTGAAAATGCATAGAACCCCATGAATCCCACAGCGGCCGCGCCGGACATCATCGCCAGCGCGTGGCCCGGGGGGATGTGGCGCGACAGTTCTGCGGCCAGCAGAGAACCCAGCGGCGGAAGCCCTAGAAAGCTCGTCGTATAAATGCTCATCATCCGCCCGCGCATCTCGTCGGAGGAAAGATGCTGCAGGCTCACGTTGAAGCAGGAAATCATCAGGATTCCGTTGAAGCCCTCCACGAAGGCCAGACACGCAGACAGCGCAAAGGTGTGGGAGAAGCAGAAGCCGATAATCGCCGCGAAAAACAAGATTCCGCACACGGTCAGCACCTGTCCGCGCCGGCGAATTACGCCCGAAACGGCAATGGTCATCGCGCCCAGTACCGCGCCCAGTCCGGAGCAGGCCAGCAGCCAACCCAGGCCGCTGGCACCCACGTTCAACTGCACCTTGGCGAAGAACGGGATGAAGGTGAGGAACGGAATGCCCAAGAAGCTCACCACAGCCGTCATGTACACCAGCACGCGCATCTCCCGCTCGCTGTGCAGATAAGCGAAGCCGCTGCGCAGGCTCCTCCATACGCTTTCGTGCTGCCTGCGCTCCTCCTCCGGATAGCGAATGCGCGTCAGCGCCCAGATCACCGCCAGAAAGCTCACGCCGTTCAGGAAGAAGTTGCCCGCCACGCCGAAAACGGCCATTGCATAGCCGCCCAGCGTGGGCCCCAGGATGCGGGACATGTTGAACTGCGCCGAGTTCAGCGCGATGGCGTTGGTCAGGTCCTCGCTCTCCACCAGCCGCGGCACCATCGCCTGGTAGCTGGGCGCGTTCATTGACATGGTGATACCGTTCAGGCAGGCAATCAGCGCCACCTCCCAAACCGTAATCACTTTCAGCCAGGCAAGCGTGGCCAGCACAAAGGCCAGCACCATCATCGTCGTCTGCGTGGCCAGCAGCAGCCGCCGCTTGTCCACCCGGTCTGCAAACACGCCGCCGAAGAGCGTGAAGAAGAGGAACGGAATAGACCCGGCGAAGCCTACAAACCCCAGCCAGAAAGGCGAGTTGGTCAGCAGCAGCACCAGCCAGCCGCGCGCCACATTTTCCATCCACGAGCCGATGTTCGACAGGAAATTTCCGCTCCAGAAGAGTCGAAAATTGCGGTTGCGAAGCGCGCGCATCGGCGCGGGAAAGTACATGCGCTCGTCGACGACTGGCATCGACGCCAGTTCCGAAAGCGCCATTCCGTCCGCTTGGTGCGGATCTCTTTCCGGGTGCATCCGCTCCGGCTGCATCGGGCCGCCCAAAATCGCCTCCGCGTTAAACCTCTAGTGTAAGCCGAAACCAACGCAGACAGCCTCGCCCACCCGCTCCTGCTCCTGAGCCGCCGCCGACCAAAGTTTGCGGTGGATTCCTCAGCGAATTTCCGGCGTGCCGCCTCTGATTCTGCTGGTGTAAGCTGTGGCTAACCTGCCGTGCGGCCCTGCGGCTGCGCGCACTTAGCCACACTGCACGCTCCAACCGTTCCGAGGCTCTCTGCATGTTCACTCGCATCTCAGCATCTGTTTTTCTGCTGCTCGCGCTCGTTCCCGGCTTGCGCCCGGCGCCGCCAGCTGAGCTGGCGTCCACCACGACGGCCTTCGGCTACAAGGATTTCCACGCGCAGGCCGCACTGGAAGAGAAATTTCTGGCCGTGCCCAGCGCCAGGCTGGCGGGTGAGGAGCTGAAAATCCTAACGGCTCAGCCGCACATGGCCGCCACGCCCGAGGACCACGACACCGCACTCTATGTGGCGCGCAAGTTCCGCGAAGCCGGCCTGGAAACCGAGATTGTGCCCTATCGCGTGCTGCTGAACTGGCCCAAGGTAGTGGAGGTGCAAGCCTATGACGCCGCGGGCAAGCAACTGATGACCGGGCCGACGCGCGAGCACGTCTCGCACGATCCATTCCAGGACAATCCGCGTGTGGTGATGCCGTTCAACGGCTCCTCCGGCTCCGGCGACGTGACCGCGCCGGTGGTCTACGCCAACTACGGCCGTCTGGAAGACTTTAATAAGCTGGCCGCCGAGCACGTCGACCTGCACGGAAAAATTGTGATTGCCCGCTACGGCGCAAATTTCCGCGGCGTAAAGGTGTACCTGGCCGAGCAGCGCGGCGCGGTTGGCGTCCTCCTGTACTCAGACCCGCAGGACGACGGCTATTTCAAGGGAGATTCTTACCCGAACGGACCCTGGCGTCCGGCTACGGGGGTGCAGCGCGGCTCCGTGCAATACCTCTTCAAGTACCCCGGCGATCCGGAGACGCCGGGCGTGGCTTCCACGCTGAATCTGCCAGACTCCAAACGCATCAATCCAGAGGGCAACCAGCCGCACATTATTTCCATTCCCCTCAGCTACCATGACGCGGCCCCGATTCTCCGGGGGTTGAAGGGACCGAATGTGCCGCAGGGCTGGCAGGGCGCGCTGCCCTTCCGCTACCACGTGGGCGGAATCGGCGCGGTGAAGGTGCACCTTGTCTCAAAGCAGGACTACGAGCGGCGGGTGATCTGGGATGTGATTGGCAAAATCAAGGGCTCGGAGTTCCCGGACGAGTGGGTGATTGCCGGCAACCATCGCGACGGCTGGGTGTATGGCGCGGTGGACCCGAACAGCGGCACGGCGGCCATGCTGGAGGCGGTGCACGGCCTGGGCGCGCTGCTGAAGGAAGGCTGGCGGCCCAAGCGAACCGTGGTCTTTTGCAGTTGGGATGCCGAAGAAGAAGGCCTGATCGGCTCCACGGAGTGGGTGGAGCAGCACGCCGCCACCATGGACCATGCCGTGGCCTACTTCAACACGGACGTGGGCGTCTCCGGACCCAACTTCGGCGCTTCCGCCGTGCCCTCGCTCAAGCAGTTTGTGCGTGACGTGACCAAGGCCGTGCCCAGCCCGCTAGGCGGGACGGTATACGGAGAATGGCGCGCACACGGCCAGGAAAACGAACACCGAAAATCCAATGCGCCTCCGGCACCCGGCGACGACGTGCATGTGAGCGATCTGGGCTCCGGTTCGGACTTTACGCCGTTTCTGCAACATGCCGGCGTGCCCTCCACGGATGTGGGCTCGAGCGGGCCGTACGGCGTGTACCACTCTACCTTTGACGATTACACGTGGTTTGTCATGAATGCCGATCCGCACTTCCTTTACTTACAGGAGATGGCGCGGGTCTTCGGGCTGGAGATGCTGCGCATGGCCGATGCCGACGTGCTGCCTTACGACTACGAGGCATACGCCAGTGCGATTGGACAATATCTGGAAGCAGCCAGCCGCAAGGCAGCCGACGATGGCATGGGCTCCCTGAGCTTTGAACAGGCACAGGCGGCCGACGCCCGATTTGCCGCCGCGGCACGAAAAGCCCATGCGCTTCAGGCTGCGCCGGACGGCAATCTGGCCAAGCTGAACCGGACGCTCCGGGCCGTGGAGTCGGACTTGCTGTCCCCGACGGGACTTCCAAACCGGCCCTGGTTCAAGCACACCATCTACGCGCCCGGCGAGTACACCGGCTATGCCGCGGTCGTGATTCCGGGCGTGAACGAGGCAATCGACGCGCACAAGCCGGAGGTGGCTCAGCAACAGTTGACGGTGCTGGCCGAGGTTCTGGACCGCGCCGCGCAAACGCTTGATTCCGCGAAGTAAATCGGCCGCAGACACGCAATCCGGCAACTTCGGACGGACGAACCCGATTGTGATCTGCATCACACAACCTTCGTCCGGTGGTTGACCCTGCCTGTGGGGGCTCGTATCTTTAAGGAGTTGACTATGAAAACTTCCTCAAACTCGCTCCGAATCGGAATCGCGGTTGCCATTATCGTGGGCACCATCGGCTGGTTGGCTTACACGGGATATGGTTCCAGCAAGAGCTACTTCGTCACCGTTGCCGAACTGGGACACATGGGCGACAAGGCCTACCACAGTCAGCTCCGCGTGGAAGGCTTTGTGAAGCCGGGTTCCATTCAGCATGACGGCCCGAACGTGACTTTTCTCATGAACGAGTTTGAGAGCCACTCACCCAATGCCAGCACTGGCCGCCTGTTGAAGGTGGTGTACAAGGGCTCGGAGCCACCGCCGGACACCTTCAAGGACGACGCCCAGGCGCTGGCGATGGGTACCTACGGGCGAGACGGCGTCTTCCACGCGAACGAACTGCAGGCCAAGTGCGCCAGCAAGTATGCGCCGGTGCAACCGGGAGCAACTCCGGCCAAGGCCACTGCGAATCCCAGGGCTGCGGTTACACCGCCCGCAATGGTTCCCGGCAGCAAAACCACGGCCGACTGAACCGCATGACTGCGACCGACACCGAGGCCGCTGGCCCGAAGCACTGCGCCCGCCTCAACCAGGTTTCCAAACTTTTTGGTTCGTTTGCCGCGCTGCGCCAGGTCTCGGTTGAGCTGGAGCCGGGCCGCTGCTACGTGCTCATCGGCGAAAACGGCGCGGGCAAGTCCACATTGTTGCGCATCCTGGCCGGGCTGCTGCGGCCAACCCATGGCAAGGTCACCGTCTTTGGCGGAAGCGAGCCGCACGACGTGCGCGACCGCATCGGCTACATGAGCCACGCGGCCATGCTCTATGACGAGCTGACCGCAACCGAGAATCTTCGCTTCTTCGGCAGCCTCTACCGCGGACGCGCCTGCCTTAGCCCGGAGGAAGCGCTGCGCCAGGTAGGACTGGACCCGAATTTGTCGCGCACGCTCGGCCAGTATTCGCAGGGCATGCGGCAGAGAACCTCTCTGGCGCGCGTGTTGCTGCCCGTGCCGGAGTTGCTGCTGCTGGATGAGCCGTTTTCCAACATGGACGTGGCGTCCGTGAGGCAGATGGTGGAGTTGCTCGCCGGCTTTCGCCAGCACAATCGCACCATCATCCTCACCACCCACCAGCGCGAAGCCGCCGAGCCGATTGCCGACTGGATTCTGGCGCTGCATGCTGGACGGATCAAGTCGTTTGAACCGGGGAACCCGACGCTATGAAAACCAACGGCGCGCGCTTTCTTGAGAGCATCGGTATTCCCTTCGAACTCCGTGAGTACGAAGTGGACCCAGAGGACCTGTCTGCCATCACCGTGGCAAAGAAGATCGGCATGCCGGCCGAGCAGGTGTTCAAAACCCTGCTGACGACGGGCGGCCCCGGCGTGCACGTGTTTGCCGTGATTCCGGGCGACGCGGAACTGGACTTCAAGAAGCTGGCGCGCGCCGCCGGGCTGCGCAAGGCGGAGATGGTGCCGCTCAAAGACGTGCAACCGCTCACCGGCTACATCCGCGGCGGCGTCACTGTCTTCGGCGCAAAAAAATCCTTCCCCGTATTTGTGGATGAGACGGCGATCCTCTTCGACAGCATCAGCGTCTCGGCGGGAACGCGCGGCACGCAGCTCATCCTCAGCCCGGACGACTACCTGCGCGCGGCCCAGGCCCTGGAGATCCCGGTGCAGACGGCCGACCTGACCAAGTCCCTCGCGGAGGGCCACGCCTGATGTCTCGCGCGCTCTGGACCCATCTCGTCAAGGATCTGCGCATTGAATGGCGCTCGCTGGATGCTTTGATCTCCATGCTGTTCTTCTCCGGGCTGGTGGTGGTGCTGTTCTCCATCGCCTTTGACCCGCGCGGCTCCTTCTCCCAGCAAATCGCCGGCGGCGTGCTCTGCGTGGCCACCATGTTCGCCTCAGTGAGCGCGCTCAATCAGGCCTGGGCGCGTGAGATTCGCCATCAGGTGATGGATGCCCAACGCATGGTGCCTTCTCCCGGCGCCGAGCTTTTCCTGGCCAAGGTGCTGGCCAACTTTTTGTTCGTCACCATCGTGCAAATTCTGCTGGCGCCCTTCTTTTTCATCTTTTATAACCTGCACATTGCCGGGCAGGCCTGGCTGCTGGCGCTGGTGCTGCCGCTGGGCACCTGGGCACTGGTGAGCAACGGCGTCTTTTTTGCGGCACTCTCCATCCGCAGCCGAAACCGGGAGCTGCTGCTTTCGCTGATTCTGTTTCCAATTTTTATTCCGGCGCTTCTCGCCATGGTGCAGGCCTCCAGGGCGATTTTCACCGGCGACAGCGACCCGACCTTGTGGATCAAAATGCTGTTGGGGTACGACATCATCTTCACTACCGCCAGCCTGCTGCTGTTTGACGTGGTGTTTCACGCCGAGTAGTCTCCACCCTCGGATGGAGACTGCGGCAGCAGCTCCGTCGTACACTAGGAAGGTTCAAGATCAGGATTGCTGCAGATGAAGAAACTTGCCATCGGACTTTTTGCTGCCGTCACGGTTGGCCTCATGTTCTGGGGTTATTACCAGGCCATGTATGTTGCCCCGAACGACGCGATGCAGGGAGAGATCTTCCGCATTATTTACTACCATGTGCCGTCGGCAGCAGTGGCCTTTGCGTTTTTCGCGGTCAGCCTCACAGGCTCCATCGGCTACCTGGCAGCGCGGCACAATCACCCGGAACGGGCGCAACGGTTTGATGCCTGGGCCGTGGCCGGCGCGGAAGTGGGCGTGGTCTTTTGCACGGTGGTTCTCACCACGGGCCCGCTGTGGGGACGCCGCGCATGGGGCATCTGGTGGACGTGGGACGCGCGGTTGACCACCACACTGGTGCTCTGGCTGATTTATGTGAGCTACCTCCTGCTACGGCGCTTTGCCGCAGGGCCGCAGATGCAGACTTTGGCAGCAGTACTGGGCATCTTTGGCGCGCTGGATGTGCCTATCGTCTACATGTCCAACCGCTGGTGGCGCACACAACATCCGGCGCCGGTCTTCGGCGGGGGACCCGGCTCCGGCATGGCGCCCTCCATGGTCACGGTGCTTTTGTGGAACATGCTGGCCTGGTTCTGCTGGGGTGTGCTGATCCTGGTTCTGCGGTACAACGTGGAGCGCAAGCGCCAGGCCAACGCCGCGGAAGAAGCGCGAGAGGCCCTGGAAAGCCAGGTCTGAGCGGGATCGATGCAAGCGGGGGCAAGGTAGCTCCCAGACAAGGAGAATCATGGATCGAGCAGCGGTTCTGGATCACGAATTCCTGATTGCGGCCTACACCGTGACGTGGGTGGTGCAACTGAGTTACCTGGCCTGGCTGGGCTGGAAGTGGCGCGCGGAAACGCGGGCTGCCCGGCGGCGGGAACAAGAATCCCGTTGATCTCTCCGCGTCGCTCGTCCAACTGAGAGCAGCCGAACAGGGGCTACAATACCAGGCAAAATGCACTATGCTGTACGTTTGAGAGGCCAAAGATGCTCGTGGTAATGAAGGCGCAGGCCACCCCGGAAGAGGTTCAGGCCGTCTGCGACCATATTGAACAACTGGGCTTTCGCGCCCATCCCCTTCCCGGCGCACAGCGCACCGCCATCGGCATCACCGGCAACAAGGATGCCGTGGAGCGCGGCAATCTGGAAGCGCTTTCCGGCGTGGCAGAGGTCATTCGCGTCTCCAAGGCGTACAAACTGGCCAGCCGCGACGTAAAGGAAGAGGACACCATCATCCGCTTCCCCGGAACAGACGCAGCCATCGGCGGCCGCAACCTGGCCATCATCGCCGGTCCCTGCTCCATTGAGAGTCGCGAGCAGGCCTTCGCCATTGCCGAGCAGGTGGCCGCCAGCGGCGCGCAGTTCTTCCGCGGCGGAGCGTACAAGCCGCGCACCTCTCCGTATGCCTTCCAGGGACTCGGTCTTGAGGCATTGCGCATCATGGCGGAGATTCGCGAGCGTTTCGGAATGCGCATTGTTACCGAGGCCATTGACAACGAGACACTGGACCTGGTGGCCGAGTGGGCCGACGTGGTGCAGATTGGCGCGCGCAACATGCAGAATTTTTCCCTGCTGAAGCATGCCGGCCGGCTGCGCAAGCCGGTGCTGTTGAAGCGCGGCATGAGCGCCACGCTGGACGAGTTTCTGATGGCGGCCGAGTACATCATGAGCGAGGGCAACTACGAGGTGATCCTGTGCGAGCGAGGCGTGCGCACTTTCGCCGATCACACACGGAACACGCTGGATTTGAGCATCATTCCCGCAGTGCAGAAGGCCAGCCACTTGCCCATCCTCGTGGACCCCAGCCACGGCACCGGCAAGCGCACAAGCGTGCTGCCCATGGCCCGCGCGGCGGTGGCCGTGGGTGCGGACGGAGTGCTGGTGGAAGTGCATCACCAGCCGGAAAAAGCGCTGTCGGACGGTCCGCAGTCCATTTATCCCGCGCAATTCGCTGAGATGATGAGTGAGCTGGAGCGGATTGCGCCGGTCGTGCATCGCACTCTGCCGCGGGGCATCCACGTGGCGACCACGGCAACAGGGGCAGATGACGCCAAGGTCCGCTGACCTGCGGCTGGCTTTGCGGCGGGGCGGCCGCGCAGGCCGCCTTTCTGCGCTCGCCCTACTGGCGCTCCTGCTCTTCGGCTGCCGGCCGCACGACTTTCCACAATATCCGCCGGACTACCGCGAATATGTCTACGTAACCAACGGCGGCAGCGGTACGGTCTCTGTGTACGACGTTGTCAACGTGCGCGTGGATCGGGAACTTGCCGTGGGACATAATCCTGTGGCGGTCGCGGCCAGTTTGACTCGCAATGAAGTGTACGTGGTAAACGAGGGCGCGCCGGGCGAGCAGGGCTCCGTATCCGTGATTAACGCGGAGAACAACCGCGTGGCTGCCACCCTCGCCGTGCGGCGACAGCCGGTTGCAATTGCACTTTCCCTAGACGGAAAGCTGGCTTACGTGGCCAATTCGGGATCGAATAACATCTCCGTTCTGGACCTGACAACACGTCGCGAAGTGGCCGTCCTGAGCGCCGGCGCAGAACCGGTGGCGCTGCACATTTCGCCCGACGGGAAGACGCTGGTGGTGGCCAACCGTCGCGGCAACTCGGTGAGCGTGATGGACACGGCAACGCGCAAACTGCGCACGCAGTTTGACGGATGCCCCGGCGCGGACGATGTGGTGATTCTTCCCGATTCCTCCAAAGCGTTTGTGGCGTGCTCCGCCGGCCATCAGGTTCTGGCCATCGCGCTGGCGCGGCCGGAGACACATCCTGGATCAACGGACCGCGCGGAGGCCCTGCTGGACGTGGGCCACGGACCCGTGCAACTGGCGCTGAAGCCCGATGGCGGCGAGGTCTTTGTCGCCAATTCGCTGAGCGACTCCATCTCTGAAGTCATCACCGGCACCGACGACGTGCTGGGCGCCTACCTGATGGGCGATGATCCAGTGCAGGGCCTGGTTTCGCGCGATAATTCCCTGCTTTACGTGGGCAATCTGCACTCGCAGGAAGTGACGATCTACTCGATTGACGACGGCAGGCGAATCGGCTCCGTGCATGTGGGGGACGGGCCTTCGGCAATGGCCTTCTCCGGGGCGGGGCATCTGTTGTTTGTGGTGGATTCGCACTCCGACGACGTGGCCGTGGTGAGGACCTCGTCGCAGTCACTGTTCACGTTTCTGCCCGCAGGCCGCGGCCCCAACGCCATCGCCGATAAGGCCTTCAAGGTGCGCTGATTCGCGGCGCGTGAGACCCCTCGGACCCGCACCAGCGACGCCTCAGACCTGCTTGGCTCCATCTCCCATTCGCGCCACACTGAACTGCGCGCCCGCAAACAGGATCAGCCCCGAAATATAAGCCCAGAACAGCAGACCGACCGAGACATAGAACGGCCCGTAGGTAGCCTTCAGTTCCAGGTGCGGCAGCACCAGCACGAACAGTGCGCGGGCCACTAGCCACACAATTCCCGTGACAACGGCCGTGCGCATCACGGGACGCCACGGCACCTTGCGGTTGGGCAGCAGCCAATAGATAAAGAAGAAGAAAATGATCGAAGCGACTCCTGTGGAGAGCGCAAGCCAGATATAGCTGAGACCTTGGAACACAATGTTGTCCGTGTGATGAAAAAAAACGAAGGTCAAGATTTGCTGCGCGCTTTCGTTCACCAGGATGCTAATCATGGCCAGCGCCACCATGAGGAATGCAAGCACAAAGGCAACCGTCTGATTGACCAGGTAATTGCGGTTCTTGGTCACGCCCCATGCCTGGTTCAGCGCCACCTCCAGGGGCAGAAAAATGCCCGTGCAGGAGATCAGAATCACAATCAGTGAGATGACCTGGATTCCGTGGTGCGGAGCAACGGCGGCAAGGTTGTAAGTAAGCCAGTCCTGCCGCGCCGTAGAAGGCAGATAGTAGTTCACCATATCATTGACCACTTTCACCATGGTCTGCGAGTGAAAGACGGACAAGGACAGCGTGTACAACAGCACCACGAACGGAATGAAAGACAGGATGGCATTGGCCGCCACGCTGAAGGCGTAGGTGTGCACCTCGCTGTCCAGCAGGTAGCTCAACAGCGCATGGCCGTCGCGCCGCAGACGAAACCACTTGGTCGAGGGGACTTCTGCCGCGTCAACGACGCCGACGGTCTTTACCTCGGTTGTCTCGGGTACCACGGGGTTTGAGACTTCAGGCAAGAGTGACTCCCACGAGCAGGACCTTTTTGGACGGCGACGCCGCAGTGTGTTACGGCTGGTGGATTGTTTGTGCACCTTTCCTAAAGGATAGACGGTTTCCGCCCCGGTCTGCCGGAACTGTCTTTCCAGTGGACTAGGATCTTGCGTCTCGTATTGCGGCACAATTCCGGCGCATTTTCCGCTTGCATCCAAATGCGTTTCCTGCCATAAAAGGAGCACGGCGGCCCCGGGGGGTACGCCGCTTTCAGTCATTTGGAAGGCCGTTCACTCGTACATGGTTTGGTTTGTCAGAAAGCACACATTCCATGCAGGCAGGACCAAGGGCCACCTGAGCGCACCATTTGCGGGCGCTTTGGCGGCTCGCGTTGTCTTTGGGGGCTTTTGTTCGACGGAGCGGGCCACAGAGCCCGGGACGGAGACGGTGGTATCCATTGCTGCGCGGAAATGTGCAAGCCAGAAAGAAGGAGAGAGTGCATGAAGGAACAAGGCGTGGTGAAGTGGTTCAATGGGGCCAAGGGCTACGGATTCATTCAAAGGACCAGCGGCGAGGATGTGTTTGTGCACTTCTCGGCGATCCAGGAAAGCGGCTACAAGACTCTGAATGAAGGCGAGGCCGTGGAATTCGAGTGTCAACAGGGTCCCAAAGGGCTAAGCGCCGCCAACGTCCTGCGCGTCGCGTAGATTCGCAATCGAGGTCACGGTGGCCTTTCGGCCAAATCTATCTGCGGGCCGCCGAGTTCCTTACGGCCGCGAACTGTTTCCTGCGTCCAGTTTTTCCAGGGCCCAGCAGGCCGCCGCACGCAACCCATCGTCAGCCGCGAATGCCCACTGCTGGAGTCGCGGGACAAATCGGGTGAGCCCGCTGTTACCCATGGCGACCGCCACATTCCTGCGCAAGCCCCAAAAACCGGCGCGGCGCACCGGCGAACCGTTGAACGCAGCCTCAAACTCCGCTTCTTCCAAGGCCGCCAGCCAGTCCAGCAGCGGATTCACCAGCTCCGAGCGCGGCTGCAGTTCGGCGTCTGCGGTCACCGGCGCTTTCCGGTTCCAGGGGCACACGTCCTGGCAAATGTCACAGCCAAAAATCTGGCGGCCGGTTCCGGCCATCAGATCCGGCCCGATGGGGCCTTTGTGCTCAATGGTGAGGTAGGAGATGCAGCGGGTCGCATCCATCTGGTAGGGAGCGATCAACGCCCCCGTGGGGCAGGCCTCCAGGCAGCGGGTGCAGGCCCCGCAGCGGTCCGGATGCGGAGCCAGCGAGACATGCTCCGGAGCCACGGGTAGCGCCGTCACAAGAACCGCCAAAAACCCATACGAACCAAGTCGCGGGTGAATGAGACAGGTGTTCTTCCCCGTCCAGCCCAACCCCGCCGCCACCGCCAAAGTGCGCTCCACAACGGGGCCGGTATCGACATAAGCGCGGGATTCAAAATCGCCGTAGAGTTCCTGCAATTGCGCCTCCAGCGCGCGCATGCGCTTGAGCAGCACCTTGTGATAGTCGCTGGGCACCCGCTGGCCGCTCGCATCCACGCGGCTGGACCATGCGTAACGCGCAATCCAGCCGGTGCCTGCCGGCGCCGCATCGGTAGACCGGGGTTGCGCCGCGTGATAGGAAGCAAAGCAGACTACCGCTGAGCGGGCCCACGGAAACGGCGTGCGCACGCTTGCCCGCACCAGCTTCCCGTTCTCGTCGCGCCGCTCCAGATAGCGCATGGAACCAGCCCGGCCGGCCTGTATCCATTCCTGAAAACGTTCGGAGTCGCGGTCTTCGGCGGGATGCGGAAAGGCAACAAGTCCAGCTTCATCAAAGCCGGCTCGCAGCGCGAGTTCACGGACCGCGCCGGCACGAAGCGACTGGTCTGAAACAGCCTCTTCCATTTCTAGGGAACTTTCCTGTCCGCCATCTGCGTACATAGGAACAACGTGTTCGATTGCGCAGGACGAAATCGAATCCGGATACCAGACCAATTCTGGCAGCCGGGAAAGTCGGTTCCACGCTCTCGCAGTTTCAGCTTACTCGTTTCCGCGCCGCTTTGGCGGTTCGAGTTCGGCAACGTCCGCGCGACTGGCACCGACGTCCCAAGGGAGGTTCTTGTATGAACAGCGTTATTTTCAACACCGCAACCGCGCTTCGGATTGCTCCCCACGACCTCCAGGAGTTGGTGCGGGGGCAGGAGCAGAGCTTTCTTAACCGCATGACTCCGCTGGTGCGGGAGCACAGCGTGCTACTGGATTTTGAGCACGTGGAGCGCGTGGACGCTGCCGGCATCGCCGCGCTGCTGGCGCTTTATGCGGCGGCGCACGGCACGGGCAACGAATTTGCCATCCTGAACGCCCGTCCGCACGTGGCGGAAGTGCTTACGCTGGTGGGCCTGGACCGGATTCTGGTCTCTCACAATGCCGTCCAGAACCCTCAGTCTGAGATAAGTTTGCAGCAGTCCGCTGCCTGAATTCGGTCGCCCGGACAAGGAAACACAAGGAAATCCCCGCGCCAAGCCTTTCTGAAATCAGCACTCAACGGCCGCGAATCTGCACCGCCCGCCCCGGTGAATCTGTGGCCTGTGACGAGTGGCACAGGCAAGTGTATACTTGCGGCGCTATTCGTACTTGCGAATCGCGTACCGCCGCAAGGCGCAGTCGAAGTGTCTGGATGACTGAACGCGCCTGCCCGGCATGCACTTGTCACGCCAGGAACAGGCCAGCGTACTGCCACCCTCACACGAGTCTTGCCTTTGCGGAATTCATCCTAAGCGGAGGCTTTCTTCCATGACGCAGGGCGTAGTGGATCAGCAGCTTGCCCATCAGGCAGGCTCGACACCAACCTCAACCAAGTATGTTTATTTCTTTGGCGGCGGCGCAGCAGACGGCAATGGCCGCATGAAGGAAGTCCTGGGCGGCAAGGGCGCCGGACTGGCGGAGATGACCAATGCCGGTCTGCCCGTTCCTCCGGGATTCACCATCCAGACCGAGTCCTGTCGCGAATATATGCGCGGCAAGCCCAGCCCGGCGATGGACCGCGAGATGCGCGAGGCACTGGACCGGCTGGAGAAGCTGCAGGGCCAGAAGCTGGGCACAGGCGCGAATCCCCTGCTGGTTTCCGTACGCTCCGGCGCCAAATTTTCCATGCCCGGCATGATGGATACCATTCTTAACCTCGGTCTGAATGACCAGGCCGTGGAAGCGCTGGCCAAGCGCAGCAATAATCCTCGATTTGCCTACGACTCCTATCGCCGCCTCATCCAGATGTTCGGCGACGTGGTCCTCGATATCCCAAAGAAGAGATTCGAGCACATTTTCGACGCCATCAAGGAGCGCGAGAAGGTCAAGTACGACTACGAAATCAGCCCCAAGGCGCTGAAGGACATCATCACCGAGTACAAAAAGCTGGTGAAGAAGGAGACGGGCAAGGAGTTTCCGCAGAGCCCGATGGACCAGCTGGTACAGGCCCGCGACGCCGTGTTCCGCAGTTGGAATAACGAGCGCGCCAAGACCTATCGCCGCATCAACCACATTGACGACTGGCTGGGAACAGCCGTGAACGTGCAGGCCATGGTCTTCGGCAACCTTGGCGACAATTCCGGCACCGGAGTTGGCTTCACGCGTAATCCTTCCACAGGCGAGCACGCCTTTTTTGGCGAGTACCTGATGAACGCGCAGGGCGAGGACGTGGTTTCCGGCGTGCGCACGCCACTGCCCATCAGTGAACTGGAGCGCGCCATGCCCAAGGTCTATGACCAGCTCCGCACCATTACCTGGAAAATGGAAAAGCACTACCGCGACCTGCAGGACTTTGAGTTCACCATCCAGGATGGCAAGCTCTACATGCTGCAGACGCGCAACGGCAAGCGCACCGGCCTGGCCGCCGTGCGCGTGGCCATCGACATGGTGCGCGAGGGGCTCATCACGCAGGAGGAAGCCGTCTTTCGCGTGGAGCCGAACCAGCTGTATGACTTCCTGGTGCCGCGTCTCGACGAGAAGGGCGTCAAAGTGGAAGTGCTGGCCACCGGCCTGCCGGCCTCGCCCGGCGCAGCCGTCGGCCAAATCGTCTTCACCGCCGAAGATGCCGTGAAGGCGCATACCCACGGCCACATGCACAGCATCATCCTGGTCCGCGGCGAAACCACGCCCGAGGACATTGGCGGCATGGAAGTAGCCTCCGGCATTCTCACCTCGCGCGGCGGCATGACGTCCCACGCAGCCGTCGTCACCCGCGGCATGGGCAAGTGCTGCGTGGCCGGCGCCGGCGACTGCCAGGTGGACGAGGCCCGCAAGGAGCTGCGCGTGAAGGGCAAAACCTTCAAGCACGGCGACTGGCTCTCGCTCGACGGCACCACCGGCCGCGTCATCGACGGCAAGCTCAAGACCATCGCGGCTCAGCCCAACGATCCGGACCTGGTCAAATTCATGGGCTGGGTTGATCCGGTCCGCAAGCTCAAGGTGCGCGCCAATGCCGACGTTCCGCGCGATGCCAAGCAGGCCCGGGCTTTCGGCGCCGAGGGCATTGGGCTCTGCCGCACCGAGCACATGTTCTTTGCGGAAGGTCGCATTGAGCACGTGCGCTCCATGATCCTGGCCGACAACGAGGCTGACCGCCGCGATGCGCTGAAGAAGCTGCTGCCCATGCAGCGCGCGGACTTTGTGGGCCTCTTCAAGGCGATGGAGTCGTTGCCCGTAACCATTCGCCTGCTGGATCCGCCGCTGCACGAGTTCCTGCCACAGCGCGAGGACTTGCTGGTTGAGATTGCCCACCTGGAAGACCTGAAGCCCCGCTCACCCAAGCTCAAGGAGCTGCGCACGCTGCTGGCACGCGTGCAGGACCTGCATGAGATGAACCCCATGCTCGGCCTGCGCGGCTGCCGCCTCGGCATCGCGTTTCCTGAGATAACTGAAATGCAGTCACGAGCCATCTTTGAGGCTGCGGTCAACGTGAAGAACCACGGCGGTGATCCGCACCTGGAAATCATGGTGCCGCTCATCGGTTCCATTGAAGAGATGCGCCACCAGGCCAACATCATTCGCCGTGTTGCCGAGAAGGTGTTCAAGGAGAAGGGCGTGACGGTGGATTACATGGTGGGCACAATGATTGAACTGCCGCGCGCGGCCCTCACCGCCGACCAAATCGCCGAAGAAGCCGAGTTCTTCAGCTTCGGCACCAACGACCTGACGCAAACCACTTACGGCATCTCGCGCGATGACATCAACAAATTCCTGCCGGCCTACCTGAAGAACGGCATCTTCAAACAGGATCCCTTTGCCACGCTGGACCAGGCGGGCGTGGGGCTGCTGGTGAAGATGGCCACGGCTAAAGGACGCAACACCCGGCCCACGCTGAAGGTGGGCATCTGCGGCGAACATGGCGGCGATCCCGAGTCCGTCAAGTTCTGCCACAAAATCGGGCTCAACTACGTTTCGTGCTCACCCTTCCGGTTGCTCACGGCACGACTGGCGGCTGCACAGGCGGCACTCCAGGAAAAGCAAACGGGGCCAGACCTGCACACCGGCGCCAAATAAGCCGGCAACCGGACAAACAGCAAGGGCGCGGCCAATCGGCTGCGCCCTTGTTGCATCTAGGTTGCTCCCACATTGTCGGTGCCTACTTCGAGTCTCCTCCCGGCGCGTAATAGCCTTCAGGCGCGATCAGAGTAAGGTCGGCGTTGTTTGCCTTGAGCGCGATTTTGTGGAAGCCGCCGCTCATGTCCGGCTTGTCCGGCGAGTAGGCCAGCACAAACTGGGCGCGCAGGTCCCCGGCAATCTCGTTGTAGATCCCCTCCAGCTGGTCCTTCTTCTTCGCCGCAAAATAGCGCCCGCCCGTTCGCTTGGCAATTTGCTCCAGAATGTTCTTGCCGTCCACTCTCACGGAGCGGCCGCCTCCGCCCGGTTGCCCGCCCGGGTAGCCGCCTGGATACCCTCCCGGATAGCCGCCTGGATAGCCACCCGGATAGCCTCCCCCGCCGCCCGGATAGCCGCCGCCCATGCCGCCCCGCCGGCCCATGCCCGGAAAGCCGGATCCGCTGCGGTCCTGCTCCCCCTTAAAGTAAATGGTGTAAATGACGGTGTGCGCTCGCTCCGCCGCGTCGATGGCCTCGTTGAGCGTCTCCTTGCTGCCGCGGTCCTCTCCGTTTGACAGAATCACCAGCACCTTCTGTCCGCTCTTAGTTTTCATCAGGTCGTCCGCGGCCAGGAAAATCGCGTCGTACAGCTGTCGGCTGCCCCAGTTGCCGCCGGATCGCTGGCGGTCATCGCCCATGGTCTCCGGGCCTTCACGATCGTCCCGCGAGCGCGCCGTGGGGCCCATCTCCTCGAGTTCCTTGTGCAGGGGCGCGGTTTGCGCGGTGAAGTCCTGCAGCAGTTCTACTTCGCGGTCAAAGTGGATGAGGAAGGCCTCGTGGTACTGCGCACCGGCGGGCAGCATCCCGTCCACAAACTGGCCCGCGGCCTTGCGCTCGCTATCCAGCGCGCCGAGCATGGCGCGCGTGGTATCCACCAGCAGCCCAAGCTGCAGCGGACCAGCGGACGCCAAACTCAGACTGGTGATCGTCTGCGGGTTTCCGTCTTCGGTCAGCGACAGGTCGGTCTCTTGCAGGCTGGTCACTGGCGCGCCGTGCTTGTCCAGCACCACCAAGGGCAGCAGCACCTCATGCGACTGGTCATGCAGCGTCAGCGCAGGCTTGCTGTTGTCTGCCTGCTGCGCGGTTGCCCGCGCCGGCACCGCCAGCCACAGGCAGGCCACCACCAACGCGCTCACCGCACCGCAGGAAGTGCGATGGAGTCTCTTCAAATCGGAGTCAGACATAAAGTTCGGACACACTTTCAGTTGCTTAGACGGGACTTGAAGGCCAAGGGTTGACCGCGCCGGAAACATGTATCACAGAGTACCGCTCCCAGGGCAAAAGCAACAGGGTCAAGAAGAACGACCGTGAGGTTGCTGAGTATGCGAAGGCTGTCATTTCCCGGTCATGCCGCGTTCCACGCTTGCGGCCACGTCGGGATAGATCGCAATCCGATGGGCCCGCAGCAGCGCATGCAGCGCGCGGCCGCCCTCGTGCGAGGTGATTTTCGCCGAATCCTGGAGCGGCATGTGGCAGGCCACGCACTTCGTCCGAATCTTTTCCCCCAGTGCACGGTACTCACCGCAGGCCTGCATCGTGTGGCAGGTCAGGCAATGCGGAGCAAACGAGTCCGCATTCTCCTGGGTCACGTGCACATTGTGGCAGGTGGAACAAGTCATCTTGCTGGAGGTAAAACATTTGCTCAGTTCCAGCGCGCCCATCTGGTTGCCGTGCACATCCACCGGAGCGCGGGAGGAGGCCGGCCTGAGCTTCAGGTAATCGCGGATATTGTCTCCCGCCACAAACCGCATCGGAAGCCCGATCGGCTCCACGGCGCCCGCGTGACACAACGAGCAGAGATCCAGTTGCCGGTCGCGAGAGATGTGCGCCGGATTCACGATGGCCTCCAGCCGCGAGCCGCGGGGCGGCGGCGTGGCAGAGCGCTCACGGGCAACGTGCAAGGCGCCCGGCCCGTGGCAGCGCTCGCAGTCGATGCCCAGCACCAGGCTGTCCTTTGCAAACCGATTCGGCGGAGGATTGAGCCACTGAAAGTAGCTTGCGTGGCACTCCAGGCAGCGGGGCACTACCTCACGATCAAAGTGGATTTGCCCGGCAGGAAATCCGGGGCTGAGGACCCATTGATGGTCCCACGTCCAATAGGAAACCGGCAGTTCGTACAGTTCGTCTTCATCCCAATACAGATACGTCTGCCCGTGGCGTCCTGAACCAATCGTGATTCCGAACTTTTCCTTCAAATGATTGCCTGGATCGGCCAGATTCACAGCGTCCTGATAGAAGCCGTCCGGCGCGGCAACCATCTTTACGATGAGATTGGGATTCGAGGTTTGAAAGACATTGTGCCCAGGGCGGAAGCTGCCGAGGATGTGCTTCGCGGTGGCCTGCGCAGAATCCCGGGCGTGTGCCGTGAGCCCGTAGAACTCCGACTCCTGGCGATGGCACAGCGCACAGGCGGCATTGCCCGCGTAGGCACTGGGCGGCGGCGGCTCAGTGCGGGCAGTGGCGGAACCCTCGGATACCTGAGACATGGTGACAGGCGCCAGCGCAACGCTGGCCAGGAGGAGGAAAATGGCCCTGCCACACGTGCCCACCTTGTTGCCGCTTTTCATTCTTGAATAGCCCACGCCATTGTAGCTCGCCCTGGATGATCCACACCGCGCTGCATCCATCCTGCACATATTCTTGAGCGCCCGCTGCGCTCTGCAACTCCGCAAGGCCACGACTTTGGGAGCAACAACCCGGATCGTCTAGAAAATGGACAGACCGTCCAGAGTTGAGACATTCGCACCGCACAACTGGAGACGCGCGGATCCTTCAACCCGCGCGAAACCCACACTCATTCTCTTACTTATCAGCACGTTAGTGGTCTGCTCGAAACCTGTCTCGAAGTGTGGCGTTGCAATTGCAAAGGAGAGAGCAAGTGTTCGACACGTTGCATCTTGCGTGGGCGGGCAAGGATGGTAATCGCACAAATGGCGCATTGGACTTCCACTGCCGGGATCGATCTTCTCCACGCCACTCCCTGGGGCCTGGGAAAGCTTGAAAGGCGGGGGGTGGTCATGCAGCTGGCAACACCAGCACGCACACAACTGCAGCAGGCGGGGGTTGGCTTCTGGCAGGCGAGAGTTCGATGGATGGCTCGCACCAGATGTTCAGCCAGCCTGCTGCTGGATGTTCATCCCCATCAAACAAGAGAGACGGAGCGGACGATCCCATGCCCAACGAGTTGAAACGCCGGCCCCATCGCACGTCAGTATCCAGTGAGGCGCTTCCTCGCGAGCGCAAGTCGATTGACATTCTCTCGAGCAAGAGGATTGCCAGTTTGAGTCCGGCTTCCGGGTACATGTCAGCTCTGATGGAAAGCACGGCGGACGTGATCTGGTCCGTTGACCTGGACCTTCGGCTGCTGGCCTTCAATCGCGCCGCGAAGCAAACATTTTCCGCCAGTTTTGGCACGATACCCGTCGGCGGAATGCGTCCAGAACACCTATTTCCTTATGGCCTCGCCGCAAATTGGTCCTCTCTCTACAATTTCGCTCTCTCGCAGGGCCCGCTGCGCACAGAATATTCCTTTGCCGCCGGCCGAATCCTCGAGCTTGTGTTGAACCCCATCGTCATGAACAAGAAGGTGACGGGGGTTTCCGTGTTTGGCAGAGACATTACGGAACGCAGAACCACCGAACGGGCACTTCTGGAAACCAAAAGGAAGTACCGGGAAATCATCGACGGCGCGAAGGAGGGCATGTTCGAGATCACACTGGACGGTCAGCCCCTGTTCGTCAACCTCGCTCTCGCCCGGATGCTTGGCTATGCCACGCCGGAAGAGCTCCGCACCGCGATGCAGGATTCTGCGGAGTGTCTCTGGGCCGATGCCATTACGCGCGACACCTTTATGAGCATGCTCAACGAACATGGCTCTGTACACAGGTTCGAGTGCCAGTTCCAGCGCAAAGATGCTTCCGTACTCTGGGTCTCGCTCAGCTGCCGCAGACGATTTGCGGCAGACGGCAAGACGCTCATCCATGAAGGCTTTCTTGAGGACATCACCGAACTCAAGCAAGCTGAAGCGGCGGCAGGGAACAGCGAAGCACACTTCCAAACCTTGTTCCAAACCAGCCTCGATGCCATCTCCATCTCTCGTCTCAGCGACGGCAGAATCTTCGACGCCAACGAGGCATTCCTTGACCTGACGGGATTTTCGCGTGAGGAAGTGATTGGGGGATCCTCGACAGACCTCGGGATCTGGGCGAATCCGCATGAGCCGCAGAAGATCCTCGATGAGCTATGCGAGAACTCGAGTTGCCGGGAACTGGAAGTGAAGGTCCGGAAAAGGAACGGCAGGATTTCATCGGCACTGGTATCGGTCTCCATGATCGTGGTCGAGGGCAATCCTCATCTTCTGAGTGTTTTCCGGGACGTCTCCGAGATTAAACAAGCTACGGCGATGATTCGGAGCCTCGCCTTCCATGACCCCCTGACTCAGCCGCCCAACCGCCGCCTGCTCATGGAGCGTCTGCTGGGCGCCCGCGCTGCCACCGGTAAGAATCGGGCCTTGCTGTTCCTCGATTTGGACCACTTCAAGTTTACAAATGACTCGATTGGCCACGCCGCCGGGGATCTAATGCTCAAAGAAATTGGGCGTCGCCTTGCCGAGAGCTCCCGGGGGGCCGGAACAGTGGCCCGCATTGGCGGCGACGAATTCATCCTCCTCCTGGAGAACCTGGACGGCCGGCCTGAGTATGCGGCCGGCCAGGCAAACTCCCTCGCCGAGAACATCGTGAAAAAAAGCTCTGGCTCGTTTCAACTCCCGGGCAATGAATCTCCCGTTTCGTTCAGCGTTGGCATAGCCGTGTTTGGCGATGAATTGAAGTCCCCCGAGACAGCAATTCGACAGGCGGAGATCGCTATGCTCAAAGCAAAGGAACAAGGACGCGGCACCATCCGTTTCTTTTCCCCGGAGTTGCAGACCGCAGTCAATGCCCGCGCCCGGATGGAACAGGACCTCCGTCAGGCAATCAAGGCCAACCAATTAACGCTCTACTATCAGCCTCAGGTCCAGAACGGATTGCTTATTGGAGCCGAGGCCCTGGTGCGGTGGAATCATCCCCAGCATGGTTTCTTGCCCCCGGGCGAGTTCATCCCGTTGGCCGAGGAGACAGGCCTCATCGTTTCTCTCGGCGACTGGGTCTTACAAAGCGCCTGCACGCAGATCGCTGCCTGGGAGCGCGACAAGGGCGTCCGCGACATTCCCGTCGCGGTCAACATCAGCAGTAAAGAGCTTCGTGAGCCGGACTTTGTCGGGCGAGTGTTGGCCTGCATCGAGAGCACTGGCGTGAATCCTGCGAGCCTCAAACTCGAACTCACTGAAAGCTCCGTTGCGGGAGATATCGAGGAAGTCATCGTAAAAATGACGGCGCTCAAAGCCCACGGGGTCCAGTTCTCCCTCGAGGATTTCGGCACCGGGTACTCCTCGCTTGCCGGCCTCAAGCGTCTTCCTCTTGACCAGTTGAAAATCGACAGGTCCTTCGTGCAAGGCATCCTCGACGACGCCGCGAGCAGCGCCACCGCGCAGGCCATCCTTTTCATGGGAAACAATATGAATTTGTCGGTCATTGCAGAAGGCGTGGAAGCGCCAGAACATCGTGACACCCTCACGACGCTCGGCTGCCAATCCTTCCAGGGCTACCTTTTCAGCCCTCCCCTGCCCGCGGAAGAATTTGAGAGTATGTGGATGGATCGGGTCTAAGTTTCCGGAGTATTCGCAACGGCCCCATCCGCCGCGTCTGGCTGGAGTTTCGCTCGCAACGCCGCGCGTCCGTAGATGTGGATACACCCTAAAGCCCATACTCCTTCAGCTTTGCGTACAACGTGCTCCGGGGCATTCCCAGCCGTCTGGCTGCGATCGGAACATTTCCTCCTTCGCCGGCCAGCACCTGCCGGATGTAGTGCCGTTCCATCTCTTTCAAAGTTAAGTTAGGTGGAATCAGGTTTGCGGGAGCGCTCTGTTGAGCGGGAATTGCAAACTCGAGGCCCGTCTTGTCGATCACACCATCATCGGACAAGATGGCCGCCCGCTCGAGCACGTTCCGCAGTTCCCGAATGTTTCCCGGCCATGCATATTGTTGCAATGCCCACCGCGCGCGGTCTGTAATGCGAAGTCCGCCGCGCTTCATCTCCCAGCTGAACACCTCCAGCAACTTATCGGTGATGAGTGGAATGTCTTCCATGCGCTCGCGCAGCGGCGGAATCCGCAGGCTCAATGCGCTGATGCGAAAGTAAAGGTCGCTGCGGAATCCACCTTCGTCGGCCATCTTCTTCAAGTCGCGATGGGTTGCCGCAATCATCTGCAAGTCTACCTTGCGCTCGCGCACATCTCCCAGGCGGTAAAACTGCCTGTCCTCCACAACCTTAAGGATCTTCGGCTGCACCTGAATTGCCATATCGCCGATCTCATCCAGAAAGAGCGCGCCGTGATTGGCCGCCTCCAGAAAACCCACCTTGTTGGCGATTGCCCCCGTAAATGCGCCCTTCTGGTGGCCAAAGAGCTCTGATTCCAGCAGTTCCTGTGACAGGCCGGCGCAGTTGAGGTCCACAAAAGGCTCATTCGACCTGGGCCCCATCTTGTGCAGCCAGCGCGCCAACACTCCTTTTCCCGTCCCTGTTTCTCCCTGAATCAGCACGGTGTTATTCACCTTCGCCATCCGCGTTGCCGCCGTGCGAAGTTCCGCGATCGCCCGGGTATTGCCAAGGAACGGATCGCGATCATAGCGGGCTCGGTCCAGCCGGTTGGCCACGGCCTTCTGCAGATTGCGATAGTGCTCCAGCGTCCTGCGAACCTCGGAGCTGAGAAACCCAATATCGACAGGCTTCGGAATCAGGCGTTCCGCCCCGTTCTTCACCGCCTCCACCGCCAGCTCAATTTCGGCATGTGCGGTCAGCACAATCAGCGGAATACGCAGATCTTCGGCATTCAACCAAGCCAGCAGATCAAAAGCCGTACCCTCACGAAGCTTGTAATCCGCCAGAACGATGCTCGGCGCGGAGGTAAGAATCTCCTGTATGCCCTCGGGAACGCTTGTGGCTCTTGAAACGTCAAACCCCTCGATCCTGAGCCCTTCCGACAGGATCTCCAGCATCATGGCGTCATCTTCAACAACCAAAACTCGCTCTTTCATTGGCCCCTTCCGCACACTGCCTCTTTCGGCGTCGCCCAATCGCTCTCCGCGAATCGCCTATAAAAGGCCTTTCCCGATGCACTTCCCTGCCATCGCATCCAGCGCGCATCTCGTACTTGCCTGGCTTGCAGATGCGCGGCCTTCAGAGCCCTCAATAACGCCATATGGCCGAGATCTCGCGCTAGCGAGTTAAGAAGCTGCGCTCTGGCAGGAACACCGTGGTCGACGCAGGCCTGACCCGTGCAGGCATGAACTCCGAATGCTCCGGCATAAGGGGATATGCCGCTCTTTGTTACAGCGTCTCGAAAATAGACGAATTTCCGGACTTTGTCTAGATTCCGGACGTTCCGCTCGCACGCCGTCCACTCAGTTTCCAATCGCTCCTCGTATCTTTCCCCGCATCAACAACTTACAATCCTTCGCATTTCTCTAGGAGATTGGCAGTCAGATTGCAGTAACAAAGGCGTGAACATCCATAGCACATATTGCCGCCATGGGCTTCAGGTTCGGAAAGCGTGGCAACTTAACTCTCCGGATTACAACTCGGCTGGCTATTTCCGCTCTCCGAGTGTCGTCGATAGTCAAGGCCAGCACCCAACTATCTCGCCAATCTTCTGCTCCGGCTGGAACTCACCTGCCCCCGAAAGAAACAGAGCTGCGATGGCAAAAACCTCGCGGCCCGATTCCGCGCAAAGCGCGAACGGGCCACAACAGGCCGTCAACATGTACGCAGCTCCAGACTTCAAATGGAGGGCAAAATGAAGTTCTTACGGCAGAATGATGGAAATATTCTGATCCTCTCTTCCTTATCCATCATGATTATGTTCGGCTTTGTCGGACTTGCCAATGACATCGGCATGGTCCTCTGGAACAAGGGGAACATCCAAAAAGCCGCCGACTGTGCCGCCGTTGCCGCCTCGGCCGAAATGAACTATGCCGCAATCGACAACACCACGATTGCCGCCGCCGCCAAGAAGGCTGCCGCACAAAACGGATTCACAGACGGACACGATGGCGTGACGGTGACCGTAAACAATGGACCGATGAGCGGCCCTCACGCTGGCAATCCGCAATACGTTGAGGTCATCGTCCAACGCGCCGTTCCAACCATCTTTCTGCGAGTCTTCCGGATGGACACGCTCAGCGTGGGAGCGCGTGCCGTATCCGGTTTCGGAGGCGGTCAAGGATGCGTCTTTGCGCTGGGGACAAGCGGGACGGATATTGCACTGTCCGGCGGCGCCATCGTGGAGTCCACTAAGTGCCAAATCTTCGATAATTCCAGTTACAGCAAGGCACTTACCGTTTCCACCGGAGCCTCGCTCTCAGCCAAACAAATCGGCATCGTCGGCGGCTATTCTGCGAACCCCAGCAGCATTTCGCCAACCCCTGTCACCGGGATTACCGCTGCGAGCGACCCTCTCGCGTATCTCCAGGAGCCCGTTGTCCCCTCAAGCTGCAACGGAAATCTGAATCTGAATGGATCCTCCAACTACACGCTGACCCCAGGATGCTATTCCAACGTTTCTTACACAGGCGGCGGTAGCCTGACGTTTACGCCAGGCCTCTATATCATCACAGGTAATTTGAACTTGAATGGGTCTGGAGTGGTCACAGGCAACGCAGTGACTTTTTATATCACCGGAAGCGTCAGCGCCACCAATGGAATCTTGAAGCTCTCTGCGCCGACCTCAGGAACTCACAACGGTATCCTCCTCTTCCAGTCGCGGAGCAATAGCACCAACATCAGCTTTTCCGGAGGTGGGTCGTCTGTATTGGAGGGAATTTTCTATGCCCCGGCAGCGAATCTCTCCTTTACAGGTTCCAATTCCGGAGCCCAATATTACATCTCTCTTGTGGCTAAGTCAGTCAGTTTCAGTGGTCAGTCTTCCCTGGAGAATTATTCGCTCATCAATGGAACCTCCCCAATTGGTGCAGCAAAACTGGTGGAGTAACAATGAAACATCTTGGCAACTTTAACTGGAATGGATGGATGCGAAGGATGAGTTCTTTCAGACTTGTCAAAAGCGAGCGCGGACAAAGCCTTATTGAGCTTGCCCTGGTTCTGCCATTGCTCCTTACTATCCTTCTTGGAACGACGGAGCTTGGGCGAATGGCCTACGCGGCCATTGAGGTATCGGACGCCGCGGGTGCTGGGGCACTGTACGGATCACAGAACTTGTTCACGGCCTCAGATACTTCAGGAATGCAGCAGGCCTCTACAAACGATGCTGCTGATATTAAGGCATGGACCAGCAATGGGATCGACGTAACGGCGGTCCGGTCCTGCACTTGCACAGACGGGACCGTGATCATGTGCTCGACTGCCGGCTCGAAATGTATCAGCCCCGCGCGTATCCAGATGTATGTGCAGGTGAGTACGGCGGCGACGATCAACATGTTATTCGCTTACACGAATGGCCATCCAAGGACATATACGGTTCGCGGCCAGACAATCATGAAGGTAGCTCAATGAGACGGACATTGCGACTCTTTACAGAATGGATCAAGTCCTCACGATCTGACGGCGAAGAAGGCTCAGCCCTGGTCGAGTTTGCGTTGAGTGCCTGCATGCTGATGACGATTCAAGTCGTCCTCATTGCGGTCAGCATGATCGTTTACAGTTATACGTTCGTCTCAGACGCAGCTCGCGAGGCAACTCGTTATGCCATGGTGCGGGGGCTATCCCTGAACAATCCTTGCACGGCCCCCGGCTACGCCACGTGCATTGCGCAGAATGACGACATCCAAAGTTATGTGAGGGGACTTCATCTTCCCGGGATTGCCCCGGAAAACTTGACCGTGACGACGGATTGGCTCACAAGCGTGGGGGCGGAATGTGGCACGCAGGACAGTTGCAAGGCCCCCGGTAATCTCGTACATGTCACGGTGGCTTACGCGTATCCGGTTACCTTAGGATTTGGGACCTCGAAGTCCTTCACGATGACGAGTCGATCCCAGTCGGTGATTGTTCAGTAAGAGCCCGGAATCACGCGCCGCGCGGATGTCCTGTAATGGAGCACGTGCGCTGGATGGAGCAGCCACGCACGCGCGCCGCTCCTCCTATGCGTCCACGAATACCTCACATTGGATCAAGGTACGAACCCCTGGGGCCTCGCCAGTCCGGGCTGCTGCAATGGGCTCCTGAAGTTGTGACTTGCGCGGCGTACAGGCGCGTCTCACAAACAGCAAAGCCCGCCGATTTAGCGGGCTTTAGCGGATATTGATTGGTAGCGCTAACGTCTACCGAATAGCCAACGTAAACCTTTGATTTTATTTGGCAAGTTACGCTTGGACTTTGAAAGTTGCCCCCATAGTTGCCCCCAAGCTAAATTATTTTCTGCTTTGTCTTTTCCGGCGACCTCGCAGCGGTATCGACGCCCGAAGCGACGGCGAGGCTGGTGCATGAATAGCGCCAGGCTCAATCGCCAGCGAAGAGCACATGTTTGATAGCGTCCGCATGGTTTTTGATTTTCACCTTCGCTATTGCGCTGATCTCATCACGATCAAAGCCATACGGGATCAGCAATTCACAAGCACGGTCCAGGTCCGCCGTCATCTTCTTTTGCGCCTCAAGCAATTTGAAATGCAGCCCACAGCCCTCGATTTCATCCATGCTGAAAAGCAATGGCAAAGTGAGAACGTCCCGCGCAAGCGCGTCTTCGGGAATGTCTATGATTCGGCGGGCAATCGGGCGGGCCTTGATGCCAGGGTGTGCAGTAGTCATGCCCTGCAAGCGGAACTTGCCCTCTGAAATGCGAATGCGGAACTTCGGCTCGTCATAGGTTCCGCTGATCCGCTTCATTTTGAAGAGCACGCCGATGGGTATGCTGAAGCGTCCGCGCTCCGTTGCTTCGATAGGAACCTCGACACTCCGGCCCGTGACTACAACGGTGAGCGATTCGCGCTCCGCCGTCATATCCACCAGATCGGGGGATTCGGCCTTGTGGCCTTGAACGATTTGCCCACAGATTACCTTGAAGTCCTTTTTACTTATTTCAAAATCCATTTCATCAGCTCCTGGGTTCGCTATCCCATTCATACCCCGCGCCCACCCCGAGTGCCCTTTGTGCCCACCAGAGGCGCTCTTAGGCCCATCGCCGTGCGCTCTGCGACGGAATGGAGACTCAGTGTAATCTCACTTCATTCTTGAGAAAATGTTTGATTTTGTGGAAGTAAAAGTGTGCTTTGAACACGGTCTAGGAATCGGTTTGCTCCAGAGATTTTGACCCCCTATCCCCCAGCTCGAAGATCGGTTGCGCTGGCAGCTTTGTTCCTTCGCTTGACGCTCTTGGAACGAAAGAAACGAATGAGACGAACAAAGCCCATGCTTGCAGTGGGCCAGCTTTGCCAGTTCGCCCACCCGGCTCCACCATGACCTCAGCCTTCTCCATGCGGCGCGCGTACCGTTCGCCAACCCCCACGCAACCTTAACATTTCTTAACAATCGGTCGCATATAGGGCGCACCAGAGCGCGCCAGAGAGCCAGGTAAGCAAAGACACCAGTTCAGATGCCAGCAAGGCCAGTGCGGGCCGCATCCCCGATGGAATGGAGATCGGACTGTACATGCCAAGTCGCGCTCTTCACTTTCTGGTAATTCGCGTCTAGTTCCGGCTGGAGCAGGCAGAGAGCTGTCAACCGTCTGGCCATTGCCTGTACCTCTTCGGCTTCGGCCAGAGTCAGCGGTCGTTTTAGAAAGCTGTACTCGCGGTAACTGAGCCACTTCTTCATTACCTGATAGCCGCCGATGTAGACTTCCCAGACCTGTTCCGGCACATTCGTCCAGGCGCAAAAGTCGTTCAGGTACACGTCCACTACCGTACTGCCCAGGCGCTTCAAGCCCTCGTCCTGCGGGATGCCGAGCGCGGCAAGCCCATGAGTCAACTCCGCAAGTTCCTTCGCTGTGCGCTCACGGCTCAGCAGCTTGCCGCGTCCGGGCATGGTCACGCCCTCTTTTCCGGCGTGTCCCCAGCCTGCTGTGAGTTGCAAATCTTCCTCTGCATGGAGCGGCTTGCCGTCCATGCGCCTCAGTCCGGCAACAGAGCGCAACTCCTGCCGCAACGCGCCTGCCGTGACTCCAGCCACGGGCTTTTCCGTATCCAGCAAATCTGCCACGCGCTGCCCCAGCGCCGCAGATGCCCTGAACTGCTCCTGCGAAGACGGCAGCGGAATGCGCGGCCAATTCTGCCGGATACCATCGGCATTCTCTTCCAGATAGGCAGGGGAGTATCCGATTGCGAGTGTGTGCAGCCAAATATCGGCAGCGGAAGATTGCGCCGCCGTCTCGCCGAGTGCTTCGAGATATCCGGCTACTGTTGGCGAGTAATTGTGCAGCGTGGAATCATCCGCACCGAACAGGTGGCCATTGGCTGCTTCGGGTCGGCTCTGATTTAGACCTAGCGGAAAATAGTAGGCATGGCCACGCAAGGCATCGTTATCACCCAAAGCTGCCGTAAACATGAACGGAATGCCCTCTGGATTGGCAACACCTGCCGGGCGCGTGGCAATAAAGTGATTGCTGTCAAAGCGCTGCGCCCACAGAGCAGGGCGGGGCTCATTCCAGATGGGTCGCGCGTCCGTGTAGTAGCACCAGCGCGTATCGAAGGGGCGCACCGCGTAACGCACAATCTGTTCGTCGCGAAACCCCGCGTCCAATGCCCGCGTCCGTGCCTTTCGTGCATCGAA
>DATKTQ010000149.1:0-16777 GCA_035531055.1 Occallatibacter sp.
GTGCCGGCACGGCCACGCAGGCAAGCATCAACGGAAGTGCTTGAAAGGGCCTCATCTTCGAGCACGACTGTATCATTTGAGGGGTTAGACCGGGAGCAGTCATTTTCCGTCACGCATGATTCTGTGGGTCTACAATCTCGCCCTGCTGTCCGCTCTGGTGGCCGGCGCGCCCTGGTGGCTCTGGCGCATGGCCACCACGCAAAAATACCGTGAGGGAATCCTCGCCCGTCTGGGCCGCGTGCCGCCCGCGCTCCGCTCGCTGTCCGCCTCCCGCCCCGTCCTCTGGCTCCACGCCGTCTCCGTCGGAGAAGTCCTAGCCGTCAGCCGCCTCGTCGCCGATCTCAACCGAGACTTTCCCGACCATCAGATTCTCATTTCCACCACCACCCGCACCGGCCAGGCCCTCGCTCGCCAGCGCTTCGGCGCTCAGTGCGTCTTCTACTGCCCGCTCGATCTGCCATGGGCCGTCCGCGCCTACGTCCGCGCCATTCAGCCCCGCATGCTCATCCTCACGGAAACCGAGTTCTGGCCCAACCTGCTCACCGCCTGCTTCCGCCGTGGCATTCCCGTTGCCGTGGTCAACGCCCGCATCTCAGACCGCTCCTGGCCCCGCTACCGCATGCTCCGTCGCCTCTGGCGCCCCATCCTCGGCTCCCTCGCCTGCGTGCTCGCCCAGAGTGACACCGACGCCCTCCGCCTCCGCGCCCTCGGCTGTCCGCCGGATCGAGTCGCCGTCGCCGGCAACCTCAAATTCGATGTCCGCGCCGCGCAGCAGGCCGACGCCACCCGCCTGCTCCAGTCCCTCGCGCCCGGTCTGCGCTTCGTCGTTGCCGGCAGCACGCTCGAGGGCGAAGAAGCCGCCCTGCTCCAGGCCTGGCCCCGGCTGCTCTCCGCCGATCCTAATCTCGTGCTTGTCCTTGCTCCCCGCCACCCGGAGCGCTTTTCCGCCGTGGCCGATCTGCTCCAGGCTTCCGGCATTCCCTGGGTGCGCCGCTCCGCATGGCAAGCCCCCGCGCCCGATGCCCAGGCTCCCATCGCCGCTGGCCACATCGTCCTCCTCGACTCCATCGGCGAGCTGGCCTCCGTGTACTCGCTCGCCGCCGTCGCCTTCGTCGGCGGCAGCCTCTTTCCCACCGGCGGGCACAATCCGCTGGAGCCCGCCCAGTTCGGCGTACCCATCGTCATGGGCTCGCATCACGCCAACTTCCGCGCCATCGTCGACGACCTGCAGGCCCGCCACGCCATCCGCATCGCCTCCCGCGTGCATCTCGCCCAGGCCCTTGTGGACCTGCTCACCCATCGCGAAGAGGCCAGCACCATGGGTCACCGCGCCCGCAGCGTCTTTGAGCAGCAGGCCGGCGCCACGGAGCGCACCCTCCAGGCGCTGGAAACTCTGCTCACCCCTCAGGAGGCAACCGTATGAAGAGGCCCTGGCTCCTTCCGTTCGTCCCTCTTTTTGCGGCCGGCGTCGCCCTGCACAACCTGCGCATCCGCCTGGGCTGGGAACCTGTTCGCCGCCTCAGCTGGCCCGTCATCAGCATCGGCAATCTCTCCACCGGTGGCGCCGGAAAAACCCCGCTCGCCGTTGCGCTCGCCCACCTGCTGGCCGCCCGCGGGTTTTACGTCGATGTCCTCTCCCGCGGTTATGGCCGCCGCAGCGTCGTTGCCGCCCGCGTCCTGGCCGATGGCGTCGCAGAGGACTTCGGAGACGAGCCTCTTCTGCTCGCCCGCCAAACCGGAATTCCCGTCTTCGTTGGCGCCGAGCGCTTTGACGCCGGCCTGCTCGCCGAGAGCGAAATGCCCCAGAACCAAACCGGCAGGCCCAGCGTTCACCTGCTCGACGACGGCTACCAGCATCGCCATCTCGCTCGTAACATCGATATCCTCCTGCTCAGCCGCGCCGACTGGCAGGACGTCCTGCTGCCCGCAGGCGACCTGCGCGAGGGTCGCTCCGCAGCCCGCCGCGCCTCTGTCCTTGTCATTCCATCCAGTGAGCCGGAGTTCGATTCCGAGCTCCGAGCCTGGGGCTGGCAGGGTCCCATCTGGCGTCTCCATCGCCACATGCAGCTGCCGCCGCTTCCCGGTCCCGTTGCAGCATTCTGCGGCATCGCCCGGCCCGCGCAGTTCTTCTCCGGCATCCGCGCTGCCGGCTCTCAGATCGCCGTCCAAACCGAATTCCGTGACCACCACCGCTTCGCCGCCGCGGACATTTATCGCCTCATCGCCGCGGCCCATGCCGCCGGTGCCGCCGCCTTCCTCACCACGGAAAAGGATCTCGTCCGCCTCGGCTCCCTCGGCGGCGTCCTTCGCGACTCCATGCCCCTCTTCACCGCGCATCTCCAGGTGGAACTGGAAGATGAAGCCGACGCAATCGGATGGCTGCTCGAGCGCCTTTCCCCCGTCGCCGGCCAACCACCCGTGTGAGAAAATCAGTCCTTGCACGCCCCGTCCCAAACCACGTTCCACACCACATCCCACACCAAGTCCAGGCTCCGTCTGCTGGTGGTCCGCCTCGGCGCCATGGGAGACATCCTTCATGCCCTCCCGGCCGTCACCGCCCTTCGCATTGCGCACCCTGACTGGATCATCGACTGGGTGGTCGAACCCCGCTGGCAGGCCCTGCTCACCGCCCCCGGCGTCGACGCCCCCGTTCAAGACACCGGCCAGCCCAACCCCCGTCGGCCGGTCGTCAATCAGCTCCTCTTCGCCGCCACACGCGACTGGCGCCGCGCCCCGTTCTCCGGCGATACCATCCATCAATTCAATGCTTTACTCAGATCCCTCCGCGCCGCTCGCTATGACGCTGTGCTCGATTTGCAGGGTGCGGTCCGCTCCGCAGTCCTCGCCCGCCTCACCGGCTGCCCCCGCCGCATCGGCGAGGCCGAGCCCCGCGAGCGCGCCGCGCGCTGGCTGTTCACTGAGCCCGTCCCCACCGTTGGCGCTCACGTCATCCAGCAGGACCTCGAACTGGCTTCCGCCGTCGCCGCCGACGAGCTCCAGCACGTCCAGCCCTGGCTCCCCGTCGACCCCGACGCCGAGGCCTGGGCCGAGCAGCTCTTCGCCGCTGCGCCCCGCCTCCCCGCCGTTCTACTCAATCCCGGCGCCGGCTGGGGAGCCAAGCGCTGGCCCGTCGAGCGCTACGCTCAGGTCACCAAGTCATTGATTGAAAACGGCTTCCGCATCTTCATCAACATCGGTCCCGGCGAGGAGCCGCTCGCCCAGGCAATCGTCCAGCACGCCGGACCCCACGCCATCCCCCTCCAGGGCAATCTCGCTCGCCTAATCGCCGTCACCCGCCGCGTCGCCCTCGCCATCGCCGGAGACACCGGCCCGCTCCACCTCGCCTGCGCCCTCGGCCGCCCCGTCGTCGGCATCTATGGGCCCACCGACCCCAGCCGCAACGGCCCCTTCGGCACCCGCTTTCAGGTCCTGCGCAGCCCCCTCAGCCGCCGCGACCACTCCCGCCACCCCCAGCCCGAAGCCGGCCTCCTCACCATCCAGCCGGAAGATGTTCTCCGCGCCGCCCGCGCCCTGCTTTATCCTGAAACCGTCCCATGACCCAGCCCGACACCCCACAACTGGATTGGATTGCCCGCTGGCAGCGCGTCGCCCGCCGCATCCGCGTGCCTCTGGGCTTCCTCACCGCCGCGCTCTATCTCTTTGAGCTCTGGCGCGGCGAGCCGCGGCCCGTCGCCGTCGCCTGCAGCCTGGCCCTCGTCCTGCCCGGCCTCTGGCTCCGCGGATACGCCGCCGGATACGTCAAAAAGAACAAGGAACTTACCCAGACCGGCCCCTACGCCCACACCCGCAACCCGCTCTATCTTGGCTCCACGCTCATCGCCGCCGGGTTTGCCCTGGCTCTGCTCAGCTGGCCCGTCGCCCTGGTGCTCGCCCTCGGCTTTCTCCTCATTTATGTGCCGGTTATCGCCTCAGAGGAGCGCTTTCTCCGCGCCACCTTCCCAGACTTCGACGCCTACTGCGACCGCGTCCCCCGCATCCTCCCGCGCCTCACCCCGGCCCGCACCGCCGCCAACCCCGGCAGCTTCTCCTGGACCCTCTACCGCAGGCACCGCGAGTACAATGCAGCTATGGGGGCCGCACTGCTCTACCTTTGCCTGCTCTTCCTAAGGCCGGCTCTGGAAATCCTTGTGCACGGGTTTCGGTAGGCCTTTTCGTCTGCCAACGGTCAAAAAAGATAGAGTAAGGAGCAGGTCCACACGGTGAAGAAATACTCCACGGGGATAGTCTTGTTTTGCGCCCTGGCATGGGCCGCTGGAGCGCAAGCCCAGCAGATGCCCCAGCTCGCGCCCCCCCGCCCCGGTTTCGCCTTCCCCCAGAAGCAGACCCTCACCTACTCCGTCGACTGGCGCGTCTTTCCCGCCGGAACCGCCGTCGTCCACCTGGAGCAGGCCGGCGACCGCGAACGCGTCACCGCCTCGGCAGACACCATCGGAGCCATCAATCTGCTTTTTCACGTCAGTGACCACTTCCTGTCTGTCATTGACCGCACCCGCGCCTGCACCTACCAGTTCGATAAGCAGACCATCGAAGGCCGCCGCCAGATCAGCTCCACCCTCCGCCTCGACTACGGCCTGTCCAAATCCATCCTCGACGAGAAGAACCTCGTCACCGGCACCACCAAGCATGTCGAAAACCCCGTCCCCGGCTGTATGACAGACCTGCTCACCGGCATGTTTTACGCCGCCTCCCAGCCGCTCGTCGTCGGCCACAGCTTCGTCATCCCCGTCGTGGACGCCATGCACAACGTGCCCGTCACCATCAACGTGGAAGGCCGCGAAGTCGTCCGCACCCCCCTCGGCACCTTCAAGACCATCCGCGTGCAGCCCACCGCCGCCGCTGGCGTCGTCAAAAATCGCGGCAACATCTGGATCTGGTACACCGACGACGAACGCCACCTGCCCGTGCAGATGCGCGCCCGCCTCTTCTGGGGAACCATCACCTTCCGCCTCACCGGCAACGAAGACAAGTAAGGCCCCCGCAAGCCCGCGCATTCTCAACGCCGCTTCTGCGGCCCGCGTGCCCAATCCGTACAATAAAAACTAGATGGCATTCACCGAACAATACGACGTAGCCGTCGTCGGCGCGGGGCACGCCGGCTGCGAAGCCGCCATGGCCGCCGCGCGCATGGGCCTCAAGACCGCACTCATCACCATGAACCTCGACCTCATCGCCCAGATGAGCTGCAACCCCGCCATCGGCGGCGTGGCCAAGGGCCATCTCGTTCGCGAGGTGGACGCGCTCGGCGGCATCATGGGCGAGGTCGCCGACGCCGTCGGCATCCAATTCCGCCTGCTCAACACCTCCCGCGGCCCCGCCGTCTGGAGCCCGCGCGCGCAGTGCGACAAGCAGCTCTACCGCGTAAAAATGCGCGAAGTCCTCGAGTCCCAGCCCGGCCTCCACATCCGCCAGGCCGAGGTCGTCGATCTCGTCCTTGAAGACGCGAACTCTGCCACAAACCTGGGTGCCCCAGGTCTCGATTCAGAGACCTGGGATAGGGACTCCGGCAACCCACCCGAGCCGCCGCGCCCCACCCGTCCTCATCGCCGCGTCCTCGGCCTCAAGCTCCGCGACGGACGCCGCCTCATGGCCGGCGCCACCATCATCACCACCGGCACCTTCCTCAACGGCCTCATTCACTGCGGCGAGGAGCGTTACCCCGCCGGCCGCTCGGGCGAGCCCGCCTCCGTCCTTCTCGGCGAAGCGCTCCGCGCCCTCGGTCTGCGCACCTGCCGCCTCAAGACCGGCACGCCTCCGCGCCTCGACGGCCGCACCATCCACTGGGACACATTCGAAGAGCAACCCGGCGACGCGGACCCCACGCCCTTCAGCTTCCGCACAAAAAAGATCGTGCAGCCGCAAGTCAGTTGCCACATCGCCTTCACCACGCCGGAGACTCTCCGCGTCATCCGCGAAAACGTCCACCGCTCCGCGATGTACTCCGGACGCATCGAGGGCATCGGCCCGCGCTACTGCCCCTCCATCGAAGACAAAATCGTCAAGTTTCCTGACAAGACTCAGCACCAGTTCTTCCTCGAGCCGGAAGGCCTCAACACTCACGAGGTCTACATCAACGGCATGTCCACCTCGCTTCCCATGGAAGTGCAGTGGCAGATGGTCCACTCCATTCCCGGCCTTCAGGACGCGGAAATGCTCCGCCCCGGCTACGCCATCGAGTACGACTCGGTGGATGCGACCGAGCTCGACCGCTCCCTCCGCGTCAAGTCCATGCAGGGCCTCTACCTCGCCGGCCAAATCAACGGCACCAGCGGTTATGAAGAAGCCGCCTGCCAGGGCATCATGGCCGGCATCAACGCCGCCCTCTGGCTCAAGGGCCAGCCGCCTTTCACCATGGATCGCACCGAGGGCTACACCGGCATCCTCATCGACGACCTCATCTCCAAGGGCACCAACGAGCCCTATCGCATGTTCACCTCGCGCGCCGAGTTTCGCCTCCACCTGCGCATTGACAACGCCGACCGCCGCCTCACGCCCCACGGCCGCCGCCTCGGGCTCATCAAGGACGATGCCTGGGCCGACTACGAGCAGAAGCAGGCGCGCATGGCCGCGCTCGCCCGCCTGCTCACCGCTGGCAAAGTCGACCCCGAGCGCCTCGACGCCGTCGGCCTCGCCGATCTGCCCGCGCTCGCCGGACTCACCTGGGCGCAACTGCTCAAGCGGCCCGAAGTCCACATCGAGCCCATCCTCCACGCCATGCATCCGGCTCTCTCCGCCGAGCCGCTCCTCGCAGATCTCGCCGCAGACGTTGCCCACGGCACCGCCATCACCTCTGCCCATCGCAATGAGGCCCGCGCCGTCGAAACGGAAATCAAGTTCGCCGGCTATCTTGACCAGCAGAAAAAATCAATTGAGAAATTGAAAGCCGCCGAATCGGTCCACATCCCCGACTGGCTCGAATACAACACCATCAGCGGCCTCTCCCGCGAAATGCGCGAGACGCTCGAGCGCGTCCGCCCCGCCACCATCGGCCAGGCCAGCCGAATTCCCGGCGTCACGCCCGCCGCACTTTCGCTGGTGCACGTCTCCATCCGCGTGCAGGCCGGCAAACGCGCCAGCTAGTGGCGAATTGCGCCCAAATTAGTTCTTCTTGTTGTCCCGCGAAAAAATGCCCAGGCGGAATCCCGATTCGCCGTGTTCCGCCTTCGGGCGCTTCTCCTGCGCTTCGGTCCGCAGTAGCGTCCGTTGGGAGTTGATGCACATCCATCGCCCGTGTACCCGCTCGAAGACATGCGTGAACACGCCCTTGTCATCCACCGGCGCGGCATTGCCCTTGGCGCCGTTCGCCTTGTGGCGCAGGTCGTATGTGCCGTTGGCCACCGCCACATCGCCCAGCATCCGCACCGTAATCACGCGCTGCTTCAGCTGCATTGTCTTGTCGCTTCCGCTCAGCACGTCGGCCACCTGCTGGTCGCGCGTGGTAATGTCGCCCGCCGCGGAAACGCCCACAAACAGAGGCGACAACACCAGTTCCAGTCCATACTGGTCGCGCTGGTTTATCGCTTTGGACCACGCATCTTCAATCTTCTGGAACTCCGCCACCTGGGGCGATGTGCTGGAGGTCGCGGCCGGCGCGGCTGCCGCCTGCTGGGCTCCACCGTGGAGAACCGCAACGAAGCAAAGCAAAAGGGCAGAAATGCAAGCGAACAATCGTCTCATACGGAACACGAACTCCCATCTCTAAGGATAGCTCTTGGACTCCGGATAGGTACCGGATGGAAGCGAGGCGTGTTCTCGTTAAATCAGGGTCTGCAACTGGTCCGGCCGGTGCAGCGTCACCAGCCCGTCTTCGATCGTAATCCAGCCGTCCTTGCGGAACTGGCCCAGTGTCCGCGTCACCGTCTCGCGCGTGGTGCCTGCCATGGAGGCCATCTCCTCGTGCGTCAGCAGCAGCGGAAATCGGAACTCGCCGTCCGCGCTCTGCTCGCCAATCTGGTGCGCAAGCTCCAGCAGCAGCCGCGCCAGCCGCGCCGCCACCGTCTCGGTCAGCGCAATGCGGCACGCATCCTGCAGTGCAAAGCGGTACTCCTGGCAGATGCATTGCACCGCGCGCATCTGTGCTTCCTTGTGATTGCGCAGGAAGGCCAAAAACCGGTCGCGCTCCACCGGGCGCAACTGCGCAGCCGTCAGAGACTCGGCAGAGACCTCGTACACCCCGTGCGCCAGCACCGCGTACAAGCCCAACATGGACCCCGGCCCGGCCACGCGCACAATCATCTCCCGCTCCTGCCCGCTGCCCACCGTCAACTTCAGATATCCGCCGCAAATCAGATACAGGCACCGCGCGTCCTCTCCCTGGCGGAACAGCGCCGCCTGCGCCGGAAGCGAGATGTTGCTGGTCGCCAGTTCCAGGTCTGCCAGCACTGCGCTGCCCAGTGAGCAGAACCAGCCTGGACGGCGGTTGACGCACGCCGCGCAGCCCACTGGCACCTGCCGGTCAACATATTTTTGCTGTCTCGGAATTGCTCCCTGGATTCCAACGTCCGTCATGGTCTTACCCCGTTGGCCGCCGACTCCGCGCTCTCAACCCTCCGGCGTATCCCTTTCTGCCGCTGCCCTGGCGGCAGGATCAGTTGGGTCTCCGGGAAAGAGACTTCTGTCCATTTGAAGTTTCCCGCAGGCAGCCCGCCGACGAATGTGACGTGCCTCACGCATGTGCTTCTCCCTGTCAGGGAGGCCGCCTTCTCGTTGCTCTTCTTCCATTCCAGTTCTCAGGGGAAAGAATTGGGTTATTCTGGGGTTGTGTGAACTTGCCTTTTCCCCTTTCGCCCTCTTGTTTTCAGTTGCAATAGGCCGCAAAAGCCCGTCCGCGGCGAAACCCCGCAGCCTGCTTCTCCACTGCAGGCTGACCTGTAGAATCCACTTCCATTTGTGATCCAGAAAGCTTTGCAGATTCCATAGTTTGCGGCTCTGTGACGGACGTCACCGTAACCCTATACGGGAATCTGTAGCATGTGCCCAAGAGGTGATGCTCCGCACAATAGAGCGCCTCTGAGGCAGAAAGACCCGTAACCCGGAGGTGATCTCCTCATTCTGGAGATTGCTGAAAATCGGAACCCGGCACTGCTGCAACAGTGGATGCCAAGAGAGCTCACAAGGTGGTACTTGATGCATAGAGAAGGGCCAGTAGCAGACTTGATGAGAAGTGCAGACCCGGGCAGGTGTACGGGACTGCGAGTCTTTTTCCTGCTCTTGCTGGGCGCAGTCCTGTTCTGCTCCACAGCATTGGCAGCTCCGGCAAACGGAGAAAAATCGGCCGGAACCAATGCGGCCTCCGCGGACTTCGTCGGCTCGGAAACCTGCGCCACCTGCCACACGGATCAGGCCAAGGGCTTCGCCAACAATCCGCACACCAAGATTGCGCTGGAGCATGGAAAAGCCGGCGCGTCCTGCGAAAGCTGCCACGGGCCCGGCAAGGCGCACGTGGACGGCGGCGGGGACCCCAGCAAGATTTTCAACCCGGCCAAGGCCACCGCCAAGCAGGTGGACGCGAAGTGTCTGAGTTGCCACGCGGGCACGCATCCAAACTTCCTGCGTTCCCCACATGCCAAGGCGGGTGTCAGCTGCATCAGCTGCCACAGTGTTCACGCCAGCAAGGTTCAGGGGAAGCTTCTCAAGGCTTCGGAACCGACGCTTTGCTACCAATGCCACACGGACGTTAAGCCATCATTCTCCATGCCGTTTCACCATCGCGTGAATGAAGGTCTGGTCAAATGTGACGACTGTCATGACGTGCACGGCACCTTCGGAAACAACAACCTGAGGTCAACTGCCGATCAAAACCGGATCTGCACCAAGTGTCATACAGAGACGCGCGGGCCTTTCGTGTTCGAGCACGCCGTGGTCAAGGCGGAAGGCTGCCTGGCATGCCACTCGCCACACGGATCTCAGAACGCCCGGCTGCTGAACATGCCGAACATCAACACTCTGTGCAACCAGTGCCACAGCCCAGTTGCTGAAGGCGCGGTACATGGTTTGGGGCAAGGATCGGCGACTTCAACACCATGCATCAGCTGCCACACCATGATTCATGGTTCGAATGTCAGTCAGGCGTTCATCAGGTGACGGATTGCGCCGCGTCTTCCGGCAACGGACGACGCGGCCCATCTTTCGGCCGGACATGGCACACAGGTTCAAGGATTTGATGCGAGCAACGTTTTCAAGTGAGGCTTCAGATGAAGAGATCGGATTTACTTATTTGGCTGTCTGTTAGGCAGCCGGCTCCCGCAATGCTCCAGCGTGTCGCTGGTGGAATTGCCGTGGCCGCTTTAGCCATGATGACATGTACGGCGGTCGCTCAGGATGCAACTCCGGGCGTCCCGGATTCAACACCGACCACGCATATGACCGTTCCAGAAGGCTACGAAATTCATCAGAGTGTCGACCTGGGCGGACACATGCACATGATTTCGGGCTCCGACGCCATGTACGACACGATGGTCAACATTCACTCCGGTCCGCGCATGCTCGGACAGACGTTTGAAATGCGCGCGCTTCCGAGCAACAAGCATGCCCTGATAGATCACCTTACGGCCTTCAGCAGCGGGTTTGGTGGAGATCCAAACAACTTCGCCAAAATGGACCTCAACAAGGGCAAGATTTATGAGTTCTCGGGAATGTTCCGGCGCGATCGCCAGTATTTCGACTATGACCTGCTTGGCAATCCGAACATCAATACGGGGCTTTCCATTCCAATCGGTCCTTCCACCGCGCCGTCAGGCACCCTCGCCTGGCCGCAGGTGAATCAGTCGCCGGTCATGTTCAATACGGTCCGCCGCATGACGGACACGCACCTTACTCTCTTTCCGCTTTCAAAAGTTACTTATCGGTTCGGCTACTCACAGAACATCTTTCAGGGACCCACGCTGAGCCCGAGTTACAGCATCTTTAAGTATGACGCCCTGCTGCAGCAGTATCAGCGCAACAGCACGGACGATTTCATGGGCGCCCTCGACTGGAAACCGGTAGAAGGCACCAAGCTGACCTTCGAAACGCAGGTTGACCACTACAAGGCGGATTCCTACTTCACCTTGAATCCCAATGGCTTCATGGTGCAGGAAGCCGACGGAACGCCGGTGTATCTCGGAAACTGGGACAGCCAGACGCCTTACGGCATTGGCGCCTGCACTTCCACCAGCATGGGCAGCGCATACACCAGCAAAACCGACTACACCCTTCTTTCTCCGTCGCAAACACCGGGCGGCATGCCCATCATCAATCCGGCCTGCGCCGCAGTAACCAGCTACTCGCGCACGCAGCCCACTCGTGTTATCTACCCAACCTGGATTGTTCGCTTGCAGAGCTCGAGCATCCGGAACGTCGAAATGAATGGCGATGTCCGCTACACGCTCGCGAACATGGATATGCCTATGTACGAGATGAACGTGCAGGGTATCAGTGGGACCATGCGTTCGGGCACGGTTACAGGCACCTCTAAAGGACACCGTGCGGTTGTGGCTGCCGATTATGGCATCATCTGGCAAGTATCTCCCAACTTCAGCCTCGCTGATCAACTGAATCTTTCCAGCGTTCAGCAGCCCGGATTGTGGACACTTCTTTCGGCGTCCAGCCTCAATACGCCCACGGATACGTTATCCTCCACGGGCAATGAAACCATCAATTACTCGGGTCCGCTTTCGCCCGGTTCGTGGTCCCTTCCGCACGGCGTCAACAGCACGCCCACGCAGGGCTACTTCGGCCAGGCGTATGCAACCAACAACCTGACGGCAAGCTGGGATGCCACGCCGCGCGTCACCCTCGCTTTCACCTATCGGTACAGCTATCACAAGATCGGTGAGGGCGTGCCGCACGCTGGACCCGTGGATACCTCGAATGACCCATTCAACGGAACCGTCTCCATCACTGAGAATGGCGGCATCTTGAACGCCACCTTCCGTCCAACTTCCAATTGGGAACTCAACGGTTCAGTCGAGGCGCTGTATCACGACAACGCGTTCACTCCGGTTGGTCCGCGTCAAACCCGGCACTATCGGATGCACACCATCTACCGGCCCCGGCCGTGGGCGACCATTTCCGGCGCCTTCAATGACATCGAACGGCACAACAACACCAACAATAACCAGGCAGACGTTGCCGCAGGCGACGCCGAGTACATTATGCCGATCGACCACGTCGATTACGCCCGAGTCGCCAGCGCAGGCGTGAGTCTGTTCCCGAATGACCACTTCGGGCTCGACATGAACTACGCGTACAGCGACGTCTACACGGCGACGAATATCTGCTACACCAGCGGCGCTGCCGGTCCTTCGTACCCGGGCGTCGCCACTCTCACCAGCAGTGGCGCTCCCAATGTCTGCCCCGGCGTTTTCGCCAGAAACTCAACTACCGTGCTCGTCGACTGGATCGCCAGGGACTTCATGGATGCTCCCACGCATTCCGGTTCCATCTCCGTTACCGGATCACCAGACAAGAGCTTACGCTACAACCTCGGCTATCAGATCAGTTCCGTCGCCGGCAGCCAGTTCTTCAATGATGCCAGGGGCGTCAACGGGTCGCTCAACTCCAACTACTACACTCCGTTCGTCAAGCTTGCATGGACGGTCCATCCCGGACTGATCTGGAAGGCGGAGTATAACCTCTACGGCTACAGCGAAGGCGGACCTTCGGGAGCGAAGTACTGCAGTACCTCGACTTCTTACAGCGCAACCGTCGTTCCCTGCGATTCTTCAACCCTTACCGGCCCCACTGGTCTCACCGAGCCGACTTCCGGCTTGACGGCACCACGGACCTTCCGCGCAAACAACGTAACCCTTGGGCTGCACTACGAGTTCTAACCCAGGGAATTGACCTCTAAGAACAGCAAACGGGGTGGATCGGATGCAGAGCCATTTCCGGTCCACCCTTTTTTCGAACTTGGCCTTGCCGCATGACGGATGGATGCGGCCCGGAACGGCCAGAGTAATATGCACGGCCCGATGATCTTCTTTGCCACTCCTGGCGCTGAGGGAGCGCAAAAGCGGCAGGCAATCATCCAGGAGTTCAACATGAACAAGACGAGTCAATTCAGATTGGCGCTGGTCGCATCGATTCTCTTAACCGGCGCAGTGTGCTTCGCGCAGTCGGGTGAAGCAACTTACAAGGCCAAATGCCAGATGTGCCACGGTGCGACGGGCATGGCCGATACCGGTGCGGGCAAAGCCATGAAAGTCAAGCCCATCACCGCTCCGGATGTGAAGTCCTTTTCCGAACAGCGCATGATTGAGGCGGTTCGGGATGGCATGGGCAAGATGCAGCCCTACAAGGGGAAGCTCACTGACACGCAGATCAAGGAAGCGGTATCCTACTTCCGTACGTTTTTGAAGAAGTAGCAGCCAAAAGGCCCGGCGCAGCGAACGTCTCTGCGATATCTGCGCCGGACCGGCCTAAGGGGCAGGTAGTACCATTCCCATGCAAGTTCCGGCGACTTCCCTCAGCCGGCGGGGTTTAACTGTGTAGGATAATCCATGCGGCAGGCGCTCTCTGGGGCAGCTTGTGCGCGGAAATGCTTAAGGAGTCTCGCAATGACAAATTCGATTCGTTCTCTGGTTTTGCTGGCTGCGGCAGTTTGCATGGCCGGCTCAGTCGGCTTCGCTCAGTCTCCCGGCGAAGCCGTTTACAAGGCCAAGTGCCAAATGTGCCACGGCGCGAAAGGCACGCCCAGCGCTGGAATGGCCAAGATGATGGGCATCAAGGCCGCCTCGGACCCGGCCACCAAGAAACTCACCGTCGCGGAGATGGAAGCCGTCATCAAGAAGGGCAAAGGCAAGATGAAGCCCGTCGCCGGCCTCTCCGATGCGCAAGTCAAAGAGGTCGTCGCCTACTTCCGCACGCTCGAGTAGTTAGCTTCCTGCGGCCCGCTCCCCCGGCGGGCCCCCCAGTCTTTCACCCAAAGGGAACCTGTCAATGCTGCAGAAATTTCGTGAGAACTGGATCCGGCCGGCGCTGTTTTTCGGCAACAACCCCATCAGCCTTCTCGGCGGCGCCATCACAACGGCTGCCGGCGTCACGGTGGTCGGCTACTGGCTCTATGACATGTTCGGCCAGGGATACACCAACCCCTACCTCGGCATCATCTTCTTCCTCATCCTGCCCGCCCTGTTCATCTTTGGCCTGGCGCTCATCCCGGTCGGTGTCGTCATCCGCCACAAAGCCCTGCAAAACGCCGGGCAAATCCCCTCGGTATATCCCAAGGTCGACTTCAACGACCGCATCTTCCGCCACGGCGTGGACATTGTCCTCATCGCCACCATCGTCAATCTGCTCATCGTCTCTGTGGCCAGTTATCGCGGCGCGGCGTACATGGATTCGCCCCAGTTCTGCGGACAGTCCTGCCACGTCATGCACCCGGAGTACACCGCATACAAAATATCCCCGCACTCCCATGTCGCCTGCACCGATTGCCACATCGGCCCCGGCGCCAAGTCGTACTTTGCCGCCAAGGTCGACGGCACCAAGCAGCTCTTTGAGGTGGCCTTCCACCGCTATCCCACGCCCATTCCGTCGCCCGTCCGCAACCTGCGCCCGGCCCGCGAAATCTGCGAGAGCTGCCACACGCCCACCCGCTTCGTCGGAGACAAGCTCCTCGTCAAGTCCTCCTTTGCCGACGATGAGCAGAACACGGAAACGCAAACTGTGCTCGTCCTCCACCTCGGCGGCGAGGATTCGCTCTCCCATTTCACCGGCATCCACGGCGTCCACCTCGGACACATCGAATACATCGCCACCGGCGCAGGCCGCCAAACCATTCCCTGGGTACAGAAGCGCAACCCCGACGGCTCTGAGACGGTCTTCGCAGCCTCCGCGCTCAACGGAAAAATTCCTCAGGGCGAGCGCCGTGTGATGGACTGCATCGACTGCCACAATCGCGCCGCTCACACCTTCACCACGCCCGAGGAAGCCATCAATCGCGCCATGGCCGACGGCATCATCAGCCCCTCGCTGCCCTTCGTCCATAAGGAAGGCCTCCAACTCCTCAAGGCCAGTTACTCCACGCAGGACCAGGCCCGCGTGCAGATTCCCGCGCAGCTGGAAGCGTTCTACCGTAGCCAGAATCCCCAGGTGCTCGCCGCCAAGGCCAATCTCGTCCAGGCCGCCGGCAGGGCACTCTTCACCCTCTACAGCCAGAATGTCTTTCCCAGCATGAAAGTCACCTGGGGCACACATCCCAACAACATCGGCCACATGGCTTACCCCGGCTGCTTCCGTTGCCACGACGGCGACCACACCGCCAAAGACGGCCAGACCATCCCGCAGGACTGCTCCGTCTGTCACAACCTGCTCGCCGTCGATGAGTCCAAGCCCAAGGTCCTCGCGGACCTCGGCATTCAATAACTCGCTGCCCGCGGCAGGGACTGCGCATGGGCGGTCGCCAGCCGGCCGCCCTTTTCCTTAAGCTTCTGCAGCTTCCTGTCCGGCGTGTTAGGCTGTCTCGTCGTTTCGAAGGAGAAGCGCTGCGCATGTCCACGGCTCACCCTTACCATTTCAATCTTGTGGCCGCCGCTCACGCTGCCATGCTGGAGCATGGCTTTCAGCCCGATTTCCCCGCGGGCACCGATGACCAGCTCGCCGCCATCCAGGCCCAGCCGCCCGTCCCGCTCCTCGCCGGAATGCAGGATCTCCGCTCTCTACTCTGGTCCTCCATTGACAATGACACCTCGCGCGATCTCGACCAGATTGAGTGGGCCCAGCAGTTGCCCGACGGTCGCATCCGCGTACTCGTCGGCGTGGCAGATGTAGACGTCCGTGTCGCCAAAGCCACCGTGATTGATGCCCACGCGCGCAGCCAGACCACCTCCGTCTACACCGGCGTTCGGGTCTTTCCCATGCTGCCCGTCCAGCTTTCTGAGGGCATCACTTCGCTCGATGAGAATGAGGACCGCGCCGCGATCGTCATTGAGTTCACCGTCGACCCCGTCGGCTGTGTCGCCACCGGCAAGGCCTACCGCGCTCTGGTGCGTAACCGCGCCCAGCTTGCCTATAACTCCGTCGGCGCCTGGCTGGAGGGCAAGGGCCCCGCGCCGGAGAAAATTGCCGCCAACCCCGACCTCGCCGCCCAGCTCAAACTGCAGGACGCAGCCGCCCAGCACCTGCTCGACTGCCGCTTCCAGCACGGCGCGCTCGATCTGGAGACCATTGAGACCCGCCCCGTCATGCTCGCCGAAGAGGCTGTTGAAATCGCGCGTCTGCATAAGAATCGCGCCACCTCACTCATTGAGGAGTTCATGGTCTCGGCCAACGGCGTCATCGCCAAAATCTTTGAATCTGCAGGCGTCGCCTCCATCCGCCGCATCGTGCGCACGCCCAAGCGATGGGACCGCATCGTGCAGCTCGCCGCCGGCCTCGGCGCCACGCTTCCCGTCGAGCCGGACTCCAAAGCGCTCAACGACTTTCTCCTCGCACAGAAGCGCAAGGACCCCGACCATTTCCCTGATCTTTCGCTCGCCGTCGTCAAGCTCATGGGCCCCGGCGAGTACGTCCTCGTCCGCCCAGACGAAGTTTCCCCCGGCCACTTCGGCCTCGCCGTGCAGGACTACACGCACTCCACCGCGCCCAACCGCCGCTTCCCGGATGTCGTCACCCAGCGCCTGCTCAAGGCCTGGATCGCCGCCGCGCCGCAGCCGTACACGCCCGGGGACCTCGACGCTATCGCACAGCGCTGCACCCTCATGGAAGACGCTGCCCGCAAGGTCGAGCGCGAAATGCAAAAGCGCATCGCCGCCGTCGTGCTCCATCCCCGCATCGG
>DATKTQ010000150.1:0-20303 GCA_035531055.1 Occallatibacter sp.
TTCCTCCGGCTTCAGCTCTTCCAGCGGTCGCGTGCTGGCCTGCTCCATCTGCTGGAACCGCTGCCGAAAACGCAGATTGCAGCCACGCAGCGCCATCTCGGCATCCACGCCCAGGTGCCGGCCCAGGTTGACGACGGTGAACAGCAGGTCGCCCAACTCGGCTTCCACGGCGGGCTTACGCGCCGGATCGGCCGACGCTGCTTCGGCTTCCAACTCGGCCACCTCTTCGGCCACCTTGGGCAGCAGGTCGCGCCAGTGCGGCCAGTCAAAGCCGGACTTGGCCGCCTTCCCGCCCAGCTTGGCCGCCTCCGCCAGCGCCGGCATGGCCCGCTGCACGGAGTCCAGCCGCGATTGTGCCTGTGAATCCGCCGCATGCGTTGCTTTTTCTGCCGTTTTGATCTCTTCCCAGTTGCGCAGCACCGCCGCAGCCGAACCCTCCACGGCCGCGTCCACGTCGGCCCGGTTGCCGGCTGCGCGCGAGGCCTCTTCGCCAAAGACGTGCGGATGTCGCCGGATGAGCTTGCGGTTCAGGTGCTCCAGCACGTCGCTGACGGTGAAGCGGCCCTCGTTGGCCGCCATTTCGGCATAGAACAGCACTTGCAGCAGCAGGTCGCCGAGTTCCTCGGCCAGGTGCGCGTAGTCGCGCCGCTCAATGGCGTCAAAGACCTCGTAGGCCTCTTCCAGCGTGTATTTGCGGATGGTGTCGAAGGTCTGCTCGCGGTCCCAGGGGCAGCCGCCGGGGGCACGCAGTCGAGCCATAATGGCCGCCGACTGCTCAAACAAGGCCGCAGCCCGCGCCGGATCCGTGGCCACGGCGGGGCTGGGAGCAGGTGTGGAGGGCTGAGGACTGTCTCCGGTGTTGGGCGCGTCCATCGCCTCCAGTGTAACGCCGCCGTGTGCCGCGCGGTCCGCATGGTGCAATCGGCGCAAGCGCGGCGGCCTTCGGCCGCGTCCCTGCACGTATACTCAAGCTTTCCGCATGATCCGCCTCCTCATCACCGGCTTTGCAGCGCTGCTGGGACTCGTCTTTGGCAGCTTTCTGAACGTGTGCCTCACGCGCTGGCCGGAGGACGAAAGTGTCGTAAGACCGCGCTCGCACTGCCGGAAATGCAACCGCACCCTCGCCTGGTGGGAGAACATCCCGCTCGCAAGCTGGCTGGCCCTGCGCGGCCACTGCCGAAGCTGCAAGACATGGATTGGCTGGCGCTATCCGCTGGTGGAGCTGGCCGTGGGCGGGCTGTGGGCGATCGAGGTCTGGATCACGCTGGCAGGAGGGCCATCATCCTTTGAAAACCCGGCAATCTGGGTCCTCGCCATCAGTCGAATAGTCTTCGTCTGGCTGGTTGTCGCCCTTGCCGTGCTGGACGCCGAGAATCTGTGGCTGCCGAACTGGCTTACCTGGCCAGGAATTTTAATGGGGTTCGCGTCGAATCTATGCAGCCTCTGGCTCAACTCCGCTCCGGTGCTCGCGCACTTTGGCGCGTCAGCACTTCGCGGTCGGCTGCTGCGCACCATGGCGCTGCGCTGGCTGCTGGGTATGGCGGTCGCCGCCGGCATCGTGCTCGTCATCCGCTGGACCTACTGGCTCTTCCGCAAGCAGGAAGGCATGGGTCTGGGCGACGCCAAGCTGATGGCCATGCTGGCAGCCTGGCTCGGCTTGCCCGGCGCCCTGCTCAGTTTCGCGCTCGGAGTCGTGCTGAGCGCGGCCTTTGCGGTCGTGCTGCTGGCGCAGCCCTCGGCGTGGCGCGGCGCAAAACGCTGGACCAACGTGCCGCTGCCCTTCGGTACCTTTCTCTGTGTGGGTGGCGTGGTCTCCTCTTTATGGGGACCGCAGCTGATCGCGGCCTATCTCCGCTGGTCGGGAATCACCTGAGGCTGCCTGCCCCGGCTGGCAGCTAGCGCTGGGCCGAAGCGCCCGTTGGGGCGGGCTTGGCGTTGGCCAGCTCCGGCTGCCTCAGATATTTCCTGGCATCCTTGCTGTGCTTGCTGTCCGGGTCGTACTCCATTACCTTCAGGTAATTTCCACGCGCCTGGGCAAACTGGCCCAGGTGGCGCTGGCACTCGGCCAGTCCCCAGAAGACCTCGGGATTGTCCGGCGCCAGCACCAGAGCAGACTGAAAACGGGACAGTGCTCCCTTCCAGTTGTGCGTGCTCATGTAGTAGTTGCCCACGCTGATGTCGCCCTTGGCCGTTTCCACGGGCCTGGGCGCCACGCCGGAGTCATTGCCCTTTTTGCCGGTGTCCGGCGGCGGCTGCAGCAGCTGGTCCAGCCCCGTGGTGCTGGAACTGAAGCCGGAAGCGGAGCCGCTGTCGGATGAAGTCACATCGTCCGGACTCGCCACCGGGTCCAGGTCGGAGCTGGGCAGGCGCACGTGGGCGTTATCCACGTCTGAGGCGGGCGCGGCCAGGGCCGAGGCACTGGTCGGCAGCAGCGGCACGGAGTTGACGTCTGTAGGAAACGGATTGGACGCCGTGGGCTTGGGTGCCTGCGCAGGCTTCTGCTGGCTGGGCTGCGGAGCCGGAGTGGTGTTTGCCGGCGCCTGGGCCCACAGCCCCTGCGAACCCGCCCACACACATCCCGCCGCCAACCAAATCAAAAACTCGCGCCGCATACCTCTACCTTTCCCTCTTTCCACATCCAATTCAATGGTACGATGCGGAGCATACCCGCACGTCATTTCCTTGGGAAAGCACCTTACGTCTACATGGGACTCATTATCCGCTCATCGGCCATTCATGCCGCCGGCTGTTACACCACCACCGCCATCCGCAAGGGCGCCCGCGTGGCCGAATACGACGGCCCGCGCCTGAGCAAGGACGAGGCCGACACCTGCTACGAGGAGTCGCCCATCACGTACCTGTTTGGACTCGGCGATGGGTCAATCGTCATCGATGGCCACTGCATGGCGATGTTCATCAATCACAGCTGCGATCCCAACTGCGAAACCGAGGAACTGAACGGTCGCGTCTGGATCATGGCCATCCGCAACATAGCTCCCGGCGAAGAGATTACGTACGACTATTGTCTCTACGATGGCGGCGACGATGAGGCCACCTGCAACTGCGGCGCGCTGAGCTGCCGCGGCACCATGTATTCGCCTCAAGAAGTGCGCCGGCGCAAGACCGCGGCCCGCCGCGCGCTGAAGAAGAAGACTCCCCCACCGGTCCCGACTGCCGATCCGTTCCCCGCAGTAGCAGACGAGGACGACGCCGAGGAAAGCGCCGCCTGAGACTTGGACGTCCCGGTCAGGGCTTCCCGATGTCCACGCGGAAGGCCAGCCGCGTACCCGCCTGCAATTCCAGCCGCTTGTCCGGCGTGGTCAGAACGGAGTCCACTCCTGCCTGCGTGGGCACATGCAGCGTCACGTGGCGTACGCCTGTTACCTGCCCAATTTTGATCTGCGGTTCCGGCTCCGGCCCGCCCTTGCCAAACGACGGCGAGGGCAGCACGCCGGTGTCCGTGGACTTGCGTCCGCTGGCTCCGGGGCCAATGCCCATGGGCATGTCCATGTAAGTGTCTATCTGCCCCTTGCTTGTGCTCTTCTTCGGATACAGCAACGCGATCAGTGTGGCAGTCACCGGCCGGCCCTCCACGCAGGGCACCGTAAAGTGCAGCGTTACGGCGGTGACTTTTGCGCCTTCTGCGCGTGGGCGCAGCAGGTCCACCGTGCCCTGCACTATCGACCCGCCGAAAATCATGCAATGCGGAGACGACCAGCTGCGCTCCATTCGGGCTCGCACCGTGTCACCAACCTTCAGCGCGCCGGAGTTCAGAGGCGCATCCAGCCTGGCCCAAAGCACCCGCTGCACGTCGCCGGTTCCAGACGGAACCACCTGAGCCGCAGCGCAGAGTCCGCAGACTGCCCAGAGCATCCCTGCCGCCAGCCACCGCCGGACGTGCCGACGCGATAAACCCGTTCCGCAATTTCGCAGGACAAAAAGCAACATGCACCCGCTTCCCGACCGATTCTAGCAAATCCACAACCGCCGCGCCCCGGAACGATACAATCGCCTCTAGACCGCTGGGGGCAACGGCGGTCCGCGTACAGGACAACGCGCACGCGACAACACACACGCGACAAGGAGCGAGGGTTCGCATGGGATATCAGGTTCTGGCCAGGAAGTATCGTCCGCAGCGCTTTGCCGACGTGGCCGGCCAGGACCACGTGACTCGCACCCTGATGAACGCGCTCAGCCAGAACCGCATTGCCCACGGCTACATCTTCAGCGGCCATCGCGGCATTGGGAAAACGACCATTGCGCGCATTGTGGCCATGGCCCTCAACTGCCGCACCGCCGTTGGCTCGCCGGAACGGCCCACGCCGGAGCCCTGCGGCGTCTGCGACTCCTGCACGGAGGTTCGCCTGGGCTCGGCAGTGGACGTCATTGAAATTGACGCGGCCACCAATCGCGGCATTGACGAGATTCGCGAACTGCGCGACGCCGCGCGCTACTCGCCCGCCCGCGACCGCTACAAAATCTACATCCTCGACGAGGCGCACCAGATTACCGAGGCGGCCTTCAACGCGCTGCTCAAGACCCTCGAGGAGCCCCCGTCGCACGTCATCTTCATGATGGCGACCACGGAGCCTGAAAACATTCCGCAGACCATCCGCTCGCGCTGTCAGCACTTCAGCTTTCATGCCGTCAAGTTTGACGACATTCTGGCGCAGTTGAAGAGCATCGCCGCGCAGGAAGAGGTGGAGGCCGAAGAGTCCGCGCTGGCCTTGTTGGCCGAAGCAGGCGACGGCTCCATGCGCGATGCGCTCAGCATCATGGATCAGGCCATCGCCTCCGCGCCGACGGAGAATGGGCGGCCCGTGCTATCCACCGTGCAGATCCGCGAGTTGATGGGTTCGGTGCCAAATGCCGTCTTCGAGCGGCTCATGGAGGCCGTGGCCGCGCAGCAGTCCGCCGGTCTGATGGAAGAGCTGAACGTGCTCCTCAACGCGGGCAACAGCCCGTCCTCACTGGCTCGGCAAATGGTGCGCTACCTGCGCAACGCGCTGATGTCCAGGCTGGGCGGCGAGCAGACGGAGCTGCTGCAGATCTCTGCCGACGAGCGCGCCCGCGCCGCGCGCACTGCCCTGCTGTTTACTGAGGAAGACCTGACGCGCAATCTGCAAATCATCCTGCGCACCTTTGACGACCTGAATTACCGCCAGGAGCAGCGCTTTCATCTGGAGCTTGGGATGCTCAAGCTCATCCACGCGCAGCGCCTGCTGCCGCTGGAAGAGCTGCTGAGCGGCGTAGTCGGCAGCTCCGGCGTGCGCAATCCGGCGGCGGCATCTGCGGCACGGCCCGCTTCCACCACGCCGCGCGCAACCCCAACGCCTCCGTCCGCTACCACGGCCTCCGCATCCGCGGCCTCCACGATTTCGCCGTTTGGCAGCACTTCTTCCGCATCTTCCCGGCCAGAACCGCGGCAGAGCGCGGCCGTGGCAGAACCATCCCGCATCGTTCCCGCGCCCGTGGCTCAGCCGTCGGTTGCCGCGCCCCGCCCGGTTACGCCCTTTCCTGTCGCCGCCAGCCAGTCGGCAGGTTTTGCGGAGGCTGTGACGGAAGGTGCGTTGGCAAAAGCTCCGCAAGCGAAGGAATCGACTGCGCCTCCTTCGGAACCCCTTGCGGAAACTTTCGCTAAAAGGGAGCAGCCCACCGCGTCGCCGCGCCCGGCCGCACCCCAGGCGGACGCGTTGCGCCAGGCCGTGGTGGACGCGCTTGCCTCCAGCGGGCATGCATCTGCCTCGCAACTGCTCGGCACAGGCCACTGGGCGCTGGAGGGCTCAAGCCTGCGCATTGAAGTGCCCGGCATGGGCAAGAAGATGATCAGCCTCACCATCAATGCCGCGGCGGAGAAAATCATTCGCCAGGAGTTGCAGCGGCTCGGTGCGCCCACGCGCTTTCTGGTGGTGCCAGGCGAGGGCGCCCCCGGCGCAACCCCCGTGAGCGCCCCGCCGCCGGAGGGAAGCGTGCAGCAGCAGGCCCTCGACAATCCCCTGGTGCAGCGGGCGAAAGAGATTTTCAAAGCCGAGGTACGCAGCGTGGTGGACTTGCGCGTCAAATAGCCGTGCCATCGTCAGGAGTCAGGCCATGATCAACCCGCTCAAGCTTACCGAGATGCTCTCCCAGGCAAACCAGATGCAGGAGGAAGTGCAGCGCAAGCTCGCGCAGATCACCGTCGAGGGCTCCAGCGGCGGAGGCGCGGTTTCCGCCACCATGAACGGCAAAAAGCAGCTGCTTAAGGTCCGCCTCGATCCCTCAGCGGTGCTCGGCCTCACCTCGGGGCAGGCGGATGTGGAGATGCTCGAGGATCTCATCGTCTCCGCCGTGAATGAAGCCGGACGCAAGGCCGACGAGGCCATCCAGTCCAGCGTGCAGGGCATGCTGGGCGGGCTCAACCTGCCGGGACTCGGCTAGACTTCCTCTGGGGATTCCGCTCATGCCGCGTTCCACGCGCCCGCGGATACAGCTCACCTTCAACCCGCCAACGAACCAGCCGACAGGAGGATGCACGCGGTGTCACGGTATGCCGAGCCCATGGCGCGGCTCATTGAGGAGCTGAAGAAGCTGCCGGGCGTGGGAACCAAAACCGCCCAGCGCTACGCCTTCCACCTGCTGCGCGCCGCAGACGACGATGCCGCCGCGCTGGCCGAGGCCGTGCGCAACCTGAAGGCAAGCCTCCGCCTCTGCTCCATCTGCAACAACGTGACGGATGTGAATCCCTGCGCCTACTGCACCAGTCCCACGCGCAATCAGCGGGTGGTCTGCGTGGTGGAGGAGCCCACCAGCATCGCCTCAGTGGAGCGCACACGCAACTACCAGGGCGTGTACCACGTGCTGCATGGAACGCTTTCTCCGCTGCACGGCGTCGGGCCGGATCAGCTCCGCACGGCTTCCCTGACGGCCCGCGTGGAGCGAGGCGAAATTGATGAAGTGATTCTGGCCACCAGCCCCACGCTGGAGGGCGAGGCCACGGCCGACTGGATTGCGGAAGCCCTGCGTCGGTTCCCGGTGCTGCTCACGCGCATTGCCACGGGGGTTCCTGCGGGCAGCGACATTGAATATGCCGATGAGGTAACCATGACCCGCGCGATGGAAGGCCGGCGCGAGGTCAAGTTCTAGCTTGGGCTGCGCTCAGCTGCGCAGCCGGTTCAGCAGATCCTGCGGGTGCACGGGCTTGGCCAGAATCTCAAACTCGTAGCCCTCGTGCCGCGCCTTTTCCAGCAGGTCCGCCGTGGCCGCCTGGCCGGAAAACAGCAGAATCTTGATGTTGGGCAGCATCGCGCGCATGCGGATTGCCGCTTCAATTCCGTTCAGGTCGCCCATGATCACGTCGGCAATGAGCATGTCCGGGGCAAACGTCGCCGCCCATTCCAGGGCCTTCTCTCCGCCGTACACCGCACGAGCCTCAAAGCCGCTCTGGTTCAAAATCATTGCCAGAGAATCGGCTATCACCTGCTCATCATCCACTACCAGAACTTTGGGTTTGCTCTGCTTTTCCGACATAGGCTCCTGAACGCCAGACTCCTGCGGCGCAAATCTCTTTCCAGTTTGTAAGCGAATGGGAAGTCGCAATAGCGCGACCCCCGGGCGGTCCTGTCTCGCAAGACGCTTGAATAGAATGATACGCTCTGCTTGAGAACCTGCTGAGGGAATCCCCGCATCCCGGGGTACGCCATGTCTGTGGGACATTGGTCATCCGCACGGGCATGGACGCAATCGGCAACCGGCGCGCCCCTTTACCGGGCTGCAACTTGCCAACCTTATATTCGCGCAGCAAACTGCCGCCGCAGGCCCGGCGAGCAGACCTCCGGAGGTCCACGCATGCAGGAAGAGGCAGTGCAGGTCAACACGCAGGCCACGGACACCGACGTGATCATCCGCGCCGAGAGAGTGGAAAAATACTATGCCCAGCCGAGCGAGAACCGCATCCAGGTCATCTCCGCCACAGACCTGAGCATTGTGCCGGGCGAGATTGTCGCCCTTCTGGGACCGTCGGGCTCGGGCAAATCCACCATGCTCCGCATGCTGACTGGCCTCTCGTGCCCCTCGGCCGGGCAGGTGTACTGGCACGGCCAGCCCATCGCTTCGGCGGAGATCAACGTCTCCATCGTCTTTCAAAGCTTTGCCCTCTTCCCCTGGCTCACCGTACTGGAAAACGTGGAAGCGCCCCTGAAAGCGCGCGGCGTTTCCCCCGGCGAGCGCCACGAGCGCAGCATGAAGATGCTGGACACGGTTGGCCTGGACGGCTTTGAGGCCGCGTATCCCAAGGAGCTTTCCGGCGGAATGCGTCAGCGCGTCGGCTTTGCCCGCGCATTGGTCGTCGAGCCGGAAGTCCTGTTCATGGACGAGCCCTTTTCTGCCCTCGACGTGCTGACCGCTGAAAACCTGCGCAGCGAACTACTGGAACTGTGGGCCAAGAAGACCATGCCCACCAAGGCCGTCTTTATCGTCACGCACAACATTGAGGAAGCTGTGCTGCTGGCCGACCGCATCATCGTCCTCGGCCGCAACCCCGGTCACATCCGCACCGACTTCCGCGTGCAACTGACCCAGCCGCGCGACCGCAAATCCGAGGCCTTCACCCAGCTGGTGGATTACATCTACAAAGTGCTCACCCGGCCCGACGTGATGCCCGCCGAGACGCCCAACCAGCTTACCGGCGCGCGCGTCCGCGACCAGCGCCAGATGCGCTACCAGATGCTGCCCCACGCACGGCCCGGCGGCATGGCCGGCCTGCTGGAGTTGCTGGTGGACAAGGGCGGGCGTGACGACATCTATCGTCTGGCTGACGATCTTGCGTTTGAAATCGACGACCTGCTGCCCATCGTGGATGCCGCGCAGTTGCTCGCCTTCCTCACCGTGGAAGAGGGCGACGTGGCCATCACGGAAAGTGGCGCCGAGTTCGCCAACTCTGAAATTCTGCGCCAGAAAGAACTCTTCCGCGACGCGGCCATCGAGCACGTCCTGCTGCTGCGCCAGATTCGCCGCACCCTCGACAGCAAGAGCGACCACACCGTGGCTGAGGACTTTTTCCTGGATATGCTCGACGAGCAGTTCAGCGAAGAGGAATCCCGCCGGCAGATGGAAACCGCAATCACCTGGGGCCGCTATGCCGAGCTGTTCGACTTTGACGCCGGCCGCCGTCGCTTTGTGCTTCCCGATGCGCTGGAGGAGGAAATCGCCAACGAGGATGCCGAGTGAAGAAACAGCATCCTTTTGCACGGACGCTGGTCGCCGTCCGCACCGCGCCCTTTGTCATCGACTTCGGCGTGGCTCTCTGCGGCCTGGCCATCTTCTTCGCCATCGTGCACACGGCGGCCTATTGGATGCACGCGCCCGTGCCCGTGGTTCCCATCCAGCACACCATCGGCGCGCTGCCCGCCTACGCCTTTTACTCCATCGTCCGCATCGGAATCGCCTACCTTCTCAGTCTGATTTTTGCCATCGCTTACGGGTACATTGCCGCCTACAATTCGCGCATTGAACCCGTGATGGTCGCCGTTCTGGACATCCTGCAGTCCATCCCTGTCCTCTGCTTTCTGCCGCCCGTTGTGCTGGCCATGATCGGCCTCTTCCCCGGCCGCCAGCTCGGCATTGAGATGGGCGTTATCCTGCTCATCTTCACCGGCCAGGTGTGGAACCTCGCCTTCAGCTTTTACTCCTCGCTCAAAAGCATTCCTCGCGAAATGCTGGAGGCCGCAAGCATCTATCGCTTCTCGGCGTGGCAGCGCTTCTGGCAAATTGAGATGCCCTATGCCACCATCGGCCTGGTGTGGAACTCCATCGTCTCTGTGGCCGGCGGCTGGTTCGCACTGATGCTGTGCGAAATGTTCACCATGGGCAGCCATAACTTTCAGCTGCCCGGCCTGGGCAGTTACATCCAGTCCGCCGCCAACTCCGGAGACACACGCTCGCTCCTGATTGGCATCTTTACCGTGGTGCTCATCGTGGTGGCCACCGACCAGCTCATCTGGCGTCCGCTGATCGCATGGAGTGACAAGTTCAAGTTTGAGCAGGTGGAGTCCAGCGAGCGCGTGACTTCACCCATCCTCACGCTGCTCAAGCGCTCTCCGCTGCTGACCGAGCTGCCGCGCCGCCTGTGGAGCCGGCTGGAAGAGCCACTCTACCGCCGTCTGGCCCATGAGCGCGCCCGCGAAGCCGAGTTGCCGCGCGAGCTAAGCTTCCTGCGCCGCCGTCCATCCACGGTGTTGGTCACGATTTCAGCCATCGCCGCCGTGCTGGTGGCCTGGGCCGCCATTCACGCTGCCGTCATGCTCCGCACCTTGTCGTGGGCAGATCTCCGCCTGCTGTTTGCCGGCGCGGGAGCTACTTTTCTGCGCGTCAACGTCTCCCTACTCATCTCCGCCCTCTGGACCATCCCCGTCGGCGTGGCCATCGGTTTCAGTCCTCGCCTGGCGCGCTATGCGCAGCCTCTGGCGCAGATTCTCGCCTCTGTGCCCGCGTCGGCCTTTTATCCGGTCCTGCTCATCGCGCTCCTTCGCATTGGCGGCGGCGTGGGCATTGGCTCCATGGCGCTTATGCTGCTCGGCACCCAGTGGTACATCCTGTTCAACGTGATCGCCGGAGCCATGTCCATCCCGTCGGACCTGCGCGAAGTCTCCACGCTCTATCGCTTCACGCGTTGGCAGCGCTGGACGCGCCTCATCCTGCCCGGCATCTTCCCTTACCTCATCACCGGCATGGTCACCGCCTCCGGCGGCGCATGGAACGCCTCGGTCATGGCCGAATACGCCAACATCAAGGGCCGCACCCTTGAGACCATTGGTCTCGGCGCGCAAATCCAGGCGGCCACCGACAGCGGCCGTTTCCCCGTCATTCTGCTCGCCACCATCCTCATCTCGCTCATGGTAGTCACCATGAATCGACTTGTGTGGCGGCGGCTCTATCACCTGGCAGAAACCCGGTATAAACTCGAAGGCTAGCGCAGCAGCAGTACACCCCTGGAATCCAGCGAGGAGAACGTATGATTCGTGTGGGTTTGGTCGGTTTTGGCATGGCGGGACGCGTTTTTCACGCGCCTCTTGTCTCCTCCGTGGACGGTCTGGAACTGGCCGCCATTGTGGAGCGCAGCACAAACAACGCCGCTGAGCGCTACCCGGGCTCTGCAATTTATCGCACGCTGGAAGAACTGCTGGCCGACCGGTCCATCGGCCTTGTGGTCGTGGCCACGCCCAACGACTCCCATTTTTCCGTGGCCATGAAGGCGCTGCAGGCCGGCAAGAGTGTCGTCGTCGACAAGCCGGTTGCCATTAGCTCGGCCGAAATTGCCCAGCTGATGGAGCTGGCAGGCGGCGTGGGTCTGCACTGCATCCCGTTTCACAACCGGCGTTGGGACAACGATTTCCAGACGATTCAGAAACTGCTGCTTGAAAGTTCGCTGGGCCATGTGGTCCACGTTGCCAGCAACTTTGACCGCTGGCGTCCCGGCCCGCCCACTCGCGCATGGAAAGAGGAGCCCGCGCAGGGCGGATTGCTGCTCGACATCGGCACGCATCTGGCAGACCAGGCCCTCAAGCTCTTTGGCCTGCCAGATTCCGTAAGCGCCGAGGTGCGCCGCGAGCGCGACGGCGAGGGCGCAAACGACGCATTCACCGTCCGTATGCACTACTACACCGGCATCATCGTGAGACTGAGCGCCAACTGCCTCTCCTCACTGGCTCGCCCGCGCTTCCACATCCGCGGCAGCCGTGGCAATTACCGGAAATGGGGACTCGATCCGCAGGAAAACGCGCTCGGCCAAATCACCCGCATCGAAACGCCGGACTGGGGCCGAGACCCGGAGTCTGCCTGGGGCACCCTGAGCACGGAGGTGGACGGCCGACTCCTCGAGCGCCCACTGGAATCCGTCGCCGGCGACTACCGGCTCTTCTATGCCGCCGTGCGCGATGCTCTTCTCGGCGTCGCATCGCCGCCTGTGGAGGTGATGGACGCCTGGCGCACGGCGCGCCTGCTGGAGTGGGCTGCGGAAAGCGCCCGTAAATGCGCGGACGTGGACTGCGACTGGACTTACGAACCCAGTTGACCGCCGAACTGTCGCACCCCAAGTGTGACGCGCAAATCAGCCAGCCGTGGGTCGTCGCGCACATCGTCGAACAGCGGCATGGGGAGCTCCGTCACCCGCATCACTCGCTCGGCAAAGGCCTTTTGCAGCCATTCAACCGCGCCGTCCCGGTCCCCCAACCCCAGGCAGATTGTGCTCAGGTCGATCGGAGACACATAGCGACTTTTCGCTGTCTCCAGCAACTCCTGCAGCGCGGTCCGCGCCTCCGCCCGGTGGCCCGCCCGAGCCTGCGCAAATCCCAGCAATGCACGGTGCATGGCCGCGCCGCGGCTGCGATCTAGGGTTCGCAACAGATGTTCCTCCGCCTCCGCCGGCCGGCCCAGCTGCAGCAGCACCAGCGCCAGAAACCACGCGGCAATCGGCGCGCCTTTGTGGAACTCCACCGTCCGGCGGCACTCGCTCAGCGCCTCGTCAAACCGCCGGGCGCGATAGAGCGTGTATCCCACAAAGCCCACCGTCCCCACGCTCAGCGGATCGCGTTGCCGGGCCTCTCCCGCCTGCGCAATTGCCTCGTCGTGCCGCCCCTGAATCGAAAGCAGATTCGCATACCACTGGTGCGCGACGGCGTAGTCAGGATTCAATTGGAGCGCCCGCAGATATTCCTCTTCCGCACGGACAAAGTCCCAGTCGTAGCCCTTGCTCACGTCGGCCAGCGCCGTCACAGCTTCGGCCAGTCCTGCGTCAATCTCCAGTGCAGCCTGCGCCGCTGCGCGCGCCCGCGGATACACCTCGCCGGCCGGTTGCAGGCCGTGAATCCCCATGGTCAGGTAGCAGTAAGCCAGCCCCACCAACGGCGGCGCAAAGGCTGCGTCACGGTCAATCGCCTGCTGAAACCATTCAATGGCCTGCTCGTAGTCCTGTGCCGTCTTCTTGTTCCAAGCGTGCCGCCCGCGCAGAAAGCAGCGCATCGCCTCCGGGTCCGGCGCATCCGTAGCCCGGCCGGTGGAGGCTTCATCCGTGACCCCGATAAACCGGTAGCCTTTGCCCGGGACCGTCTCAATCAGCCGAGCTTTTGCCGGGTCATCCCGCAGCGCCCTCCGCAGCTTCCGCATGGCCGTGTTGATGGCGCTGTCGCTCTCCAGGAAATGGTTCACTCCCCAGATGCGGGCCACAATCTCCTCGCGCGTTACCAGTCGCGCCGGGTTCCGCGCCAGCAGGATGCCAAGTTCCAGCGGAATCCGTTCCAGCCGCACAGGTCTGCCATCTTCGCGGAGCTGAAATCCTTCTTCGTCGAGTTCAAAGCTGTCGAACCGCATAGAACCCCGAATTCTTCACTGTTTCTTCAGGCGCCGTCTATGGGAACCGGCCCGTGGTCCTCCTATTATCACCCTCGACCGCAGCTTTCACGCGCGTTCAGGAGGTCACACCATGTCATTTGTTCGCACCCTTTCTCTCGCGGCCCTTTTCTCCGCCGGCGCCGCCCTCGCCCTGGGCCAGACCGGCATGGTCTGTTCCAACGCGACCCTGCACGGCCGCTACGCCTTCACCGTCACTGGGCAGATCCTCACTCCCGTCCCCGCCGCCGGCTTCGTTTCCGGGGTCACCATGACCAACTTCGACGGCATGGGCAACATGACCCAGGTCGACCACGTCCTGCACAACGGCATTCCGCCCATTGAGGAGTGGCGCCCCGGCAGCGGCCCTTACCACGTCAACCCGGACTGTACCGGCTACATGGTCATCTACGCGCATCCCACCAATCCAGCGGACGCTTCGCCACCGCTCCGTGTGGAATTCGTGGTCAGCGACAGCGGAAAGCAAATCCGCAATGTGGTCTCCGGATCACCCGCAAACTCGGCCTTCACCGCGGCCATCACCAGCACGGCCACCCGCGTCCAATAGCCTCCTCTTACTCACCCACGACGTGGGTCTCCTAAACCCGCGCTGCGGCACCCCTGCTTGCTCCGCTTCCCGGCGGAGCACAATCCCGGGCAGCCACAGCGCGGGCTCTTTCTCTTTTCAGGGTCGCGGAGTCGACTGCCCGGCCTGTAGCTCCGCGGGAGCATTGTTCCATACAACCTTCCGACGCATTCATTGCAATAGACACACTAAATTGCTATCGAATACACTGCCCTTGCTGCCGTTCTCCGCAACAATGGGTGCCAGTCATGCGTGCGTCCCTGTTTATCACCTGCTATAACGACACGCTGTTTCCTGAAACGGGCCGCGCCGTGGTCCGCCTGCTGGAGCGACTCGGCGTCGCCCTGGACTTTCTTCCCGCCCAAACCTGCTGCGGCCAGATGCACGCCAACACCGGCTTCCGCGCCGAGGCCTTCTCCCAGGCCAAACAGTTTGTCCGCCTCTATCGCGACGCCGAGGCCGTCGTCATCCCGTCCTCTTCCTGCGTCGCCATGATCCGCGAGCAATACCCGGGCCTGTTCGCCGAACTGGGCAACGAGCAGCTTCGCGGCGAACTCACTGCCTTGCTCCCTCGCGTTTACGAACTCTCGGAATTCCTCACTGGCCCGCTCGGCGTGGAGGATGTCGGTGCCTATTTCCCGCACCGCGTCACCTATCATGCCAGCTGCCACGCCCTGCGCGGCCTTGCCGTCGGCGACCGTCCTCTCCGCCTGCTGGCCAAGGTACGCGGGCTGGATCTTGTGGCGCTGGAAAACCTCGACCGGTGCTGCGGATTCGGCGGCACCTTCTCCATCAAAAATGCGGAAGTCTCCTCCGCCATGCTCGCGGAGAAACTCACGGACGTGCAGCGAACTCGCGCCGAGTACTGCACCGCGCTCGACAACAGTTGCCTCATGCATCTGGGTGGCGCGCTGCATCGGCAGTTTGCCCCCATGCGCACCATTCACCTGGCGCAGATTCTGGCCAGCACGGAATCCGAGCCAGCCGAGGTGACGCCATGAGCGCAACTTTGCCCAATGCTGAGCCCCATGCCGAGCTCGATCCGCGCCTTGCGCCGCCGTTCCCCAAGGCCGCGCTGCCCGTGCTGCGCAATGCGCAGCTGCGCAAAAATGTGGCCCACGCCACGGACGTAATTCAAGCCAAGCGCGCGCATCTTGTCGAAGAAAAGCAGGACTGGCAGCAGCTTCGCGCCGCCGCAGCGGCCATTCGCGATCACGTCCTCGACCATCTCGGCGACTATCTCGAACAGTTTGAAACCCGCTGCACGGCTGCCGGAGGCGTGGTTCACTGGGCTACAGACGCCGCCGAAGCCCGCGCCATCATTCTCCGCATCCTGCGCGAGGAGCAGGCCTCCGAAGTCATCAAAATCAAGACCATGACTTCGGCCGAGATCCAGCTCAACCCCGCACTGGAGGCCGCCGGCATTGCCGCCAGTGAAACCGACCTGGCCGAAATCATTCTCCAACTCGGACACGAGGAACCTTCGCACATCGTCGTTCCCTCACTGCATCTCAACCGCGCCCAGGTGCGCGAGATCTTTGCACGCCGCATGGATCTGCCCCAACTCTCCGACGATCCCAGGGCCCTGACTGCCGCCGCTCGCACATGGCTCCGCCGCAAATTCCTCACCGTTCCCACGGCCATCAGCGGCGCCAATTTCCTCATCGCGGAGACCGGCGCGGTCGCCGTCGTCGAATCGGAAGGCAACGGCCGCATGTGCCTCACGCTTCCGCGCACGCTCATCACACTTGCCGGCATCGAGAAAGTGATTCCGCGCTTCGCAGATCTGGAAGTGATGCTGCAGGTGCTGGCGCGCTCGGCCACCGGCGAACGCATGAATCCCTACACGTCGCTCTGGACCGGTGTGACTCCCGGCGACGGCCCGCAGCGCTTCCACGTGGTGCTGCTGGATAACGGACGCAGCCCCATCCTTGCCCGGCCCACCGAGCGGCAGACCCTCCGCTGCATCCGCTGCGGCGCCTGCCAGAACACTTGCCCTGTCTATCGCCAAACCGGCGGCCACGCTTACGGCTCGGTCTACGGTGGACCTATCGGTGCCATCCTAACGCCGCAGCTCATGCACATGGAGCACGCGCAGTCGCTGCCCTTCGCCTCCTCGCTCTGCGGCGCCTGTTACGAAGTGTGTCCCGTCCGTATCAACATTCCGGAGGTGCTCATCGAACTCCGCGCGCAGGTGGTGGACCAGCAGCGCCGACGGCAGGATCGAATGTTCGATCCTCTTTACCTGGGAATGCGGGCGGCATCCGGTATCCTTGCCAGCGCACGCCGCTTTGGCGCGGCGCAGCGCCTGGGCCGCATCGCGCTGCGGCCCTTCACCCGCAGCGACGGCTGGATTCATTCCCTGCCCGGCCTGGGCGCGCGCTGGACCATGACCCGCGACCTCCGCGGAATGCCCAACCAGAGCTTCCGCGAGTGGTGGGCCCAGCGGCAGGAGAAACAACCATGAACACACCCGCCTCCTCCCGCACGCTCATCCTTCAGCGCATCCGCGAGGCCTCTCGCAACGCCGCGCCCAGCGCATACCCTGACCTTCTTCGCGCGTACACCCACGCCGGACTGCTTCCCGCGGAGGATCGCATCCGCCTTATGGCCGAGCGTCTGCGCGAATACGATGCCGACGTGGTGGAGTGCGCGCCGGCCCACTTGCCCGCCGCCATTGCCGCAAAGCTTTCCGCCAGCGGTCGCCGCCGCTTTGTGGCTCCACCGGGCCTGCCCGCTGACTGGCTGACCGAGGGCTTCGATTGGCTCACCGACCACGCTCTCTCCATCGCAGACATCGAGTCCTGCGAGGGCGTCGTCACCGCAGCTTCCGCGGGCGTTGCGGATTCCGGCACCATCGTGCTGCATCACACCGCCAGTGAGGGCCGCCGCATCCTTTCCCTACTGCCGGATTGGCACCTCTGTGTTCTCCACGCCAGCCAGGTGGTGGAGACGCTCCCCGAATATTTTTCCCGCTGCACGCAGCCGCCTACACTAGTCACATGGATCTCCGGCCCCAGTGCAACGGCCGACATTGAGATGACGCGCATCAAGGGCGTGCACGGACCGCGCTTTCTCCATATCGTGCTCGTCCGCGACGACGACAGCGACAGCAGCCCCGCAAAGCCAGAGCAGTCTCTTAAGGTAGGCCCAAATGACTCACGTTAATTCCACGCTCCTGGACCACGCCACGCACGTGCTCGATGCCTTCGCCATTGAGGTTCCGTCCTGGGGCTTCGCCAACACCGGCACGCGCTTCGGCAAGTTTCTGCAGCCGGCCGCTGCGTGCACGCTGGAAGAGAAGTTCGCCGACGCTGCCGAGGTTCTGCGCCTTACCGGCGCCACACACACCATGGCCCTTCACGTGTTGTGGGACCTGCCCAACGGCCTGCGCGACGTGCCCGCGATGCAGCAACTTGAACAGAAATACGGAATCCGCGCCGGCTCCATCAATCCCAATCTTTTTCAGAATCAGGAATACAAATTCGGCTCGCTCTGCAACCCCTCAGCGGAGATTCGCCATGGCGCCCTCGATCACATGCTTGATTCGGTCGAGATCGCCCATCAGCTCAATTCGCGCGACATCTCCTTCTGGCTCGCCGACGGCTCCAACTATCCCGGCACGCAAAGCATCCGCACGCGCATCGGCTGGCTTGAGGAAGCGCTCGTTGCCACACATCAGCGTCTTTCGCCCAGCCAGCGCCTGCTGGTGGAATACAAGCCATTCGAGCCCGCCTTTTATCACACGGATATCGCCGACTGGGGTATGGCTTCGCACCTTGCGCGTCAGGCAGGCCCGCAGGCTCGCGTACTCGTCGACACCGGCCACCACTACGCCTCGCAAAACATTGAGCAGATCGTCGCATGGCTGCTGCACACCGGCCTGCTCGGCGGTTTCCACTTCAATGACCGCCGCTACGCCGACGACGATCTCACGCTCGGTTCCATCGACCCCTACCAGGTCTTCCGCATCTTTCACGAGTTGCACGCCGCGCAGGACTCCGGCCCGCCTTTCGACGTTGCTTTCATGGTGGACCAGAGCCACAACCTCAAAGGCAAACTCGAGGCCACCGTACAGACCGTCGTCGCCGCGCAGGAACTGTGGCTCAAAGCGGCGCTCGTCGATCGCAAGCAACTCGCCCGACTGCAGCAATCCTGCGACCTTGTCGCGGCAGAGGAACTTTTTCGCGGAGCCTTCTGGCAGGATGTCCGCCCGCTCGTTGCCGAATGGCGGGCATCTCGCGGACTTCCCCCGGATCCGCTTGCCGCGTTGCGAAGCAGCGGATACGTCGAACAGGCGGCCCGCAATCGTGGCAGCAGGCAAGCGGCACTTAACAGCTACGCCTGAACGCGCTATGCTGGTCTTCGGCGTTTCAATACAGGAATTCAGGCACGGAGACCAGCGACTTGCCCAAAGCCCGCATCAAGCGGCTCTACCTCATCCCCATCCTTTCCAAGGCGCTGGACGTCCTGGAACTGCTGGAGCAGACCAACGCGCCTGTCACCCTTGAGGACGTTTTCCAGAGCACGAAAATCTCCAAGACCAGCGTCTACCGTATTCTCAAGACTCTGGTGCATCGCGGCTACGTCGCGCACTCGCAGAGCGGCCAGTACCGTTTGGTCTCCCGGCCGCGCAGGCTGCGCTTCGGCTTCGCCGTGCAGAGCGCGGAGATGCCGTTCTCTGTCGCCGTGGAGCAGAGTGTAACCGCCGCAGCCGCTGCGGCTGGCGTGGAGCTTATCACGCTCGATAACCACCAGGACCCGGACATCGCCATCAGGAATGCGCAGGAACTGGTGGCTCGTCATGTCGACCTCGCGCTGGAGTTTCAGGTGGAAGAGCGCGTCGCTCCGCATGTTGCCCACATCTTCAAACAGGCAGATATCCCCCTTGTCGCCATTGACGTGCCGCACCCCAACGCGACCTACTTCGGCGTGGACAACTTTGAGGTCGGCTTTGTGGCCGGTTCGCATCTGGGCCAGTACGCGCTGCGCAAGTGGAAGGGCAAGGTCGACTGGATCCTCGGCGTCGGCTTTGCAGAAGCGGGCAGCTTTGTGGAAGGCCGCATCACAGGTGCCTTTGAGGGCATCCGGCAGAAGATTGGATCTCTCCCTTCTGATCGCATCCTGCGCCTGGAAGGCCGTGGCATGCGCGAGCCCAGCCGCGCCGCCATCAGCAGCTTTCTCCGCGGCCGCCAGAAGGGCCAGCGAATCCTCGTCGCCGCCGCCACGGATTCCAGTGCCTTGGGCGTGCTGGACGCCGCGCGCCAGTCCGGGCGCGAAGCCGACTTCGCCATTGTCGGCCAGGACTGCATCCCGGAAGTTCTCGACGTGATGCGTTCCGACAAAAGCGCAATCATCGGCTCCGTCTCCCACGAAGTGGAGAGCTATGGCCCACGCCTCATCCAGCTGGGAATCTCGCTGTTACGTGGTTACTCCATTCCGCCTTACAATTACGTACGTCATCGCCTGCTCACGCCGGAAAATCTGGACGAAGCGCCACCCGCACATCAGACGTAACGCTTCGCATTTTTGCAGGCAGTTCCAGAGTCCGTAGTTCAAATACGAACTGGTTTACCTATTGATTCCATTGTGCTATCGTATTCTAGTCAGCTGATTTCTATCTTTCGGTGGTGCCCATGTCTCAAGCCTCACTTGCTTCCCCTGCCCTCAAATTCCTTGAAGACCGCTGGGACGCGAATCTCGCTGCCTCGCTCGATGAGCCCGAGTTACTCCGCTACCGCTCCAATTTGCTCGGCTCCGATCTCCGCATCACAAATTTCGCTGGCGGCAACACCAGTTCTAAAGTTATGGACACCGATCCGCTCACCGGCGAGCCCGTGGAAGTGCTATGGGTCAAAGGCTCCGGCGGCGATCTGGGAAGCATCCAGCGCACCGGCTTCGCCACGCTCTACCAGCAAAAGTTGCTCGCACTCGAGCACTGTTACAAGGGCGTCGACTTCGAGGACGACATGGTCGCCATGTACCCTCTCTGCGCCTTCCGCGGCAATCCAGTCGCCGCCTCCATTGACACGCCTCTGCACGGCTTTCTTCCCTTCCCGCACGTTGACCACCTCCACCCCGACTGGGGCATCGCCCTTGCCGCCTCCGCCAACGGCAAGACGAAAATGGACGAGTTCAACCGCGAATTCCGCCACCATCTCATCTGGCTTCCCTGGCTTCGTCCAGGCTTTGAGCTCGGCCTGGTTATGCGCGACGCGCTCCGCGCCAACCCCGGCTGCGACGGCATCGTTCTCGGTGGCCACGGACTCTTCACCTGGGGCGACACGCAGCGCGAGTGCTACCTGAGCACCCTTACCGTCATCGATCAAATCGGCCAGTTCATCGCGCGCCACGCCAA
>DATKTQ010000151.1:0-2285 GCA_035531055.1 Occallatibacter sp.
CGGGGGAATCGGCTGCCGGAGCATCTTCGTTACACTCATAAGGACCGTTGAGATTCGTGCTATCCCACCCTTTGCGCGATGAAACTGCGCCAAGGATGGGGCACCCTCAGTCGTGGAAAGCCATGGGTGCGCCACCCGCCAAGAATCTGAGATCGGGCGTTGCTGGTCATATTCGCCTCCTTTGCAGGTGGCGCAGACATTGGAATCTTCCTGTCTGCGAGAGTATGTTCCGCGCGTAGTTGAAAGTGGCGGGTGGGGGTCGGGTTGATAATACTACGCTGCAACCTGCCGGTTGCCCCACATCTCCTTACTTTGGGAGATGGGTGAAGGTACAAACTCCACCCAGTCGCCAAACGCCCTTACCGGAACCCCACCATCCCGCGCACGCTCTCGATCAGCCTCTGCGAATCGAAGCCCACGCCATTCTTGAACACCGTCTCCACATCCTCCACCGCCGAGATGTTCTTGGCCACGTCGCCCTTCACCACCACCAGGTCCGCCTGCTTGCCCACGGCAATCGTCCCAATGCGATCCGCGCGGCCCAGGTACTCCGCGCCATTCTTCGTCGCAATCTCAATAGCCTGCTCTGGCGTGAACCCGGCTTCGACCAGCAGCTCCAGATTGCGCTCGTCGCCAAAGCCCGGCAGCGCCGCGCCATAGCCCGTCGGGTCGCAGCCGGCCATCAGGTGCCCGCCCGCCGCCACAAACTCGCGTTCGAACTGCATCTCCTTCTTGATCATCACCGGCCAGCTCGACTTCGCCGCGTTCTCCGCAACCATCGCCCGCGTCGTCAGAATTCCTTCCCACGCCGTCGGCGGCAGCGAATCCTTTTCCCGCAACATAAACGCCATCGGTGGATGGTTCGGCACAAAGCTGTCCAGTACCGCCAGCGTCGAGGTCACCGCCACATGATGCGCCACCAGCACATGAATCATCGCCTCCACCGGCGCGCCGTCCATCGCCACATGTTCGGCCAGGTACGGCACTGCGTTCGTCGGGCACTCGCCCTCCTTGCGCCCCGGCGTGAACTCCGTATCCACCGCGATGCCGTGCTCCAGGTTGTCAATGCCCAGCTCCGCCGCCTTGGTAAATCCCACCGCGCACAGGTGGCCGGTTATCTTTTCTCCCTTAGCGTGTACCTCATCAATGGCGGCCTTCAGCTCCGCAGGCGAAATGTGCATGTACGCCTTCCATGAAGTCACGCCCTCCGGCACCCAGTAGTCCACCATGCGCCGCGCGTCCTCCGGCCCAGTGAGCACGTGCATCTGCGGAATCAGCGGCGGATTGCCCTCCAGATACGGCCCGGTCACGTCCAAATCCGGCCCTGGCTCGCGCCCCGCGTCAATATCCTTCTTGATGTTCAAATCCGTATACGGCGAAACGCTCCCCGCGGTGCGCGCCGTCGTCACGCCTGCCGCCAGGTAGAGCCGCGGAGCCGTGTCCACCAGCTCTCCGCCCACCAGTCCCCGCAAAGTGCTGTTCGACGGCTCGGTATAGAACAGGTGTTCGTGCATCCCCACCAGCCCGGGATACACCGTGTGGCCGGTCAGGTCCATCACCTTGGCACCGGCGGGAACTGCCGTCGTCGCAGCCGGGCCTACGCTCAAAATCTTGCCGTGGTCCAGCACGATCGTCTGGTCGGCTTTCGCCGGGCCGCCCGTTCCGTCAATCACTTCCACGTGCTCCAGGGCCACCACCGGCGCATCAACAGCAATGTAAGGCGCCAGCGGGCTCGGCACGGTTTGAGCAAGGGTAAAGGCCGGCAGGGCCAGCAGGCAGGCGGACAGCAGGGAAGTTCTCAGCATGCTTTCACCCTTGCCCACCGCAGCCAGACCAGTCAAGCAAAAAGCCGAGGTCCCCTTCTGTCTTCGCTGCACGGCTCAGGGAGCACCCTTGCCGCGTTCTCCCCGCAATTTCCCCTGCCACTAACACAGAAGTTGCAGTGCTAAAGTGGATTCCCCACGTCCTCTCGATTGAAGACTCACTTGACTGCGCTGTACTCTGAAAGCCAGCGAAGGGAAACGGGGTCCCTGTCGCGATCCCTGAGGTGTATTGCCTTGACTCGGTTCTCTAGCTCGGAGCCCGCTGAATTGCGCGTGTGCAATAAGTCGCGAGAGAGCTTCCTGACTCTCGAAGTTACAGCCGTGGACACCATCCGAGAGTCCTTCCGGACGATCACCGACACGCTCGCCCTTCAACCCAGCACGAGTATCTGGCTCAATCCGTATCGCGGCATCCCGCAGATTCCGGGACTCCCGCCGTTTGACATCCTCTATCTTGACAGC
>DATKTQ010000152.1:0-3819 GCA_035531055.1 Occallatibacter sp.
AGGCGGCATGGCACAAGGCTGGCGATGGGTTTGGCTGGGGTTGGTGGCGGCGTGTGGCGTGCTGGGGGTGGGCGCAGCGGCGCAGACCAAGGCGGGTGGAAGCGTGACGGTGGACCTGCAGAAGCTGGGGCTGCCGAAGGAAACGTTTCGCGCAGACTACCTGATGAGCTGCGGGAATGATTTGCTGACTTATCGCGCGGTGGACTGGGTGGATGCGGGGCGGGTGCTGGTGGCGTTTACGGCGAGCCCGCTGTGCCCGACGACGCTGGCGCCGGCGGTGACGGCGGTGCTGAAGCTGATGACCCTGGATGCCGAGGGTAAGGTGCTGCACGCTGTGAACGTGTCCTATGTGGCGGGGCTGAATACGGCTCTGCCGCACGACGGCGTGTGGACGATGGCGGATGGGCGAGTGCTGGTGGAGTTTCCGCCGGTTCCGATGGTGACGGGGCCCTGGGCGCGAGGCGAGGTGCGGGTGCTTTCCTCTGAGTTGGAGCCGCTGCAGGAGTTGGACCTGCGCGCGGGAACTCCGGGGGAGCTGCACCTGGCGGGGCTGACGGCGGACGGGCAGCGGGCGGTGTTCTGGCGGGGGACGAACCACTACAACAACGCGGAGTGCGTGGAGTTTGCGGGGGGTCCGCTGGTGGAGAAGGGCACGTGCGCGGCGGCGGAACTGGACGCCGTGGAGGCGCGGGCGCATGATGCGGGCGGCTTTCCGGCGGCGAAGGGCGAGCAGGCGGAGAGTTTTCCGGGGGCGGCGCGGGATGGGAGCCGGGCGAGCACGTTCCTGACGAAAACAGAGACGCCGGAGTGCCGGACGCAGGGGATTGATTGCCCGACGAGCGGGACGTTTGTGGTCTTCGACACGCGGAGCAAGCAAGTGCTGCTGAAGACAAAGGTGAGTGTGCTGGGACGGATGGCGCTGGCTCCTGACGGAAAGCATGGAGCGGTGCTGGACAAGGGCCGGCTGGAGATTGTGGCGGTGCCGTGAGGGGTGCAGGAGCTACCACAAGGGCTTGACGGGCTGCTCCAAAAGGACGGGCGGGTGAAAGAAGCTGGAGAGGTGCATTGCGTGGATGTAAGGCGCCACGGCGGGATCGTAGATCATGGTGATTTGGCCGGGCGCTCCGTCGCTGCCGCGCATGCCGTCGGTCCCGTTGAGGCCATCTCTTCCGCTGAGGCCGTTTGGCTGGCCGAATCCGCCGATGCCGCCGGAGCCGCCCTTTCCGCCGCGGCCGCCGCGGCCGGCGCTGCCGCCAGAGCCGCCATCGGAGGTGACGGTGATCGACCCCCCGTTTGGATCGAGGAGGAACCACTTCTCAAGCCCCATGCTGGGTTGGACTGAGACCTCAAGCAAGGGGCGGCTACCGGGCCACTTGGCCACACGGATGAGAACGGGCGGGCCGTCATTGCCGTCGCTTCCGTTGCCGCCCGGAGTGCCGTCGGTGCCATCGGTTCCGTTGCTGCCGGCGGTGGGGTTGTTGGGATCCATGGATCCGTTCATGCCGTCGGTGCCGTCAATGCCGTTGACTCCGTCATTACCGGAGAGCCCGTCGGCGCCGGAATAGTGGGCACGATAGGCGATGTCGTAACGCGGGAAGACCTGCACCTGGGCGGTGAGGTCGGGTTTGCCGGGAACAGCGATGGTGACCACGCCGGTGTTGCCATCGCTCTGCGATGGGGTCTCCGGCATTTTGACCACACCGCTCTGGTTGATCTGGACAACGGTAGCGGAGACGTTGAGAGCGCTCCATGGGATGGTGCCGTGTCCCTGGCCTGCGGTGGAGAGGGTTTTGCCCGTAGCGTCAGTGAACGAGACGACGAGTGGAGACTTTTTGCCGGGGGCGAGCGTGTTGCCCTTGGGCATCGTGACCTGCATGTTGGAGAGTTGCAGGGTGGCGAGAGGAACCCTAAGCGAGGGATGAGGCCGGAGTATGGAACAGCCGGAAAGACCGAGAAACGCGAAGGACATAACTACCGCGGCGGTGAGCGTCAGGATTCGAGATGAGTTCCGCAACAGGCTGTGCACTGGGAGCCTCGTTCCTGCTTCATGAGACACGGCATTGGGAGGGAAAGTTGCAGATTCTGAATCGGTCTCGCAGGTGAAGGACAGGCGCGGCTAGAATGAAGGCATGTTTACAGGGATTATTGAGCGGACAGGGACACTGATTGGGCTGGAGGATCGCGGCCCAACGAGCGGATCGGGTGTGCGGCGGATTACGGTGGAGGTGCCGGAGATGGCCGGGCGGCTGAAGGAGGGCGACTCGCTGGCGGTGAGCGGCGTGTGCCTGACGGCGCTGGAGGTGAATCCAACGTATTTCCATGCGGACCTGGCGCGGGAGACGCTGGAGCGGACGTCGCTGGGGCAACTGGAGGCGGGCGCGAACGTGAACCTGGAACTGCCGACGGCGGCGGGGAGTCCGCTGGGCGGGCACGTGGTGCAGGGGCACGTGGACGGCTGCGGCGTGATGACGGCGCTGGAGCCGGTGGTGAGCCGCGAGGATCCGAATTTTGATGAGCAGACGACGGACTGGACGCTGAAAGTGCGCGTGCCGGAGAACGCTCGGCAGTGGATGGTGCCGAAGGGGAGTGTGGCGATTGAAGGCATCAGCCTGACGATTGCGGAGTGGGACGGGGAGACGGTCTCGATTGCGATTTTGCCGTTGACGTATTGGCGGACGAACCTGCACACGCTGGCGGTGGGCGCGCCGGTGAATCTTGAGGGCGACGTGCTGGTGAAGCTGGCGCTGGAGCAATCGCGCGCGAAGAAGGCGGGGCTGGAGCTGACGGAGGCGTGGCTGGTGGCGCAGGGGTATTGAGGCAGTGGACAGCCGACAGCCGGAGGCAGGATGCGAAGAGGTCTGTTGTGGTGCGGAATTCTTGCGATAGCCCTAGTTGGACACGCGGCTGCTCAGGAAGTCCACTGCACGGCGAAAGGGAAAGCGACGCAAAAAGTGGCCGGCCCGCATGGGCTGGAGGGCTGGACAATCGACGATGCCCTGCCTGACTCGTCTTATGGCGATGAATGCTTTTCAGGAGTGTTGGTCATCGCGCGGAATGGGCATGTGATTCGCCGGAGAAAGGCTGGCCCAATCCTCTGGCACTGGATTTTCTGGGACGACGGAAAGCAGTTGGCAATCGAAGAGGGCCCGCTGCACTTTGGCATGGCGTGCGTGCTGGAGGATTTGAAGAGCGGGCGCCCGGTTGCGACTCACGACTGCTATCACATGCTGCCGAAGGACGTGCCGGAGTGGGTGAAGGCACTGGAGCCCATGTAAGGACGGCGCGAGTTACGGTTTGGCGGGGAGCGGTGGCGGGGCGGTGATGTATTCGTCGCCGACGCGGGCGACGATTTGCTGGCGGCGGTCGTCAAGGAGCTTGAGGCGCGAGGTGAGGGCGACGAACTGCTCCTTCTGGTCTTCATTGAGTGGCTGAGGCAGCTTGTTGAGGGCGTCGAGCTGGGCCTGGAGCGCGGGGATTTCGCGGTCAATGAGGATGGGGCCGATGACGGGGGTTTTGGCTCGGCCGGTGGCGAGCTGGTTGCGGTTGTTGACACCCCAGGCGGGCAGAATGCCGACGTGGCCGAGCTCGACGCGGGTGCCAGCGGGGCCGTAGTCGTTTTTGACGGCGGAGAAGAGGGCGATCATCTCGTCGCGGGGATCGCCCTGGCTGTCGGGCATGAGGCCATCAATATAGGTGCGGGACTGGTTGGAGAGGAAGTTGCCGAGGGAGTAGAAAACGACGGTGTTGCGGCCGTCGGCGGTGCGATAGGTTTCGACGGGCTGGAGGACGTGGGGGTGGGCTCCGAGGATGACGGAGGCT
>DATKTQ010000153.1:0-18137 GCA_035531055.1 Occallatibacter sp.
TGATCCCGTTCTGCGAACTGCATGGGTTGCGGATTCTTACCGTTGCCGAACTGATTCGCTACCGACTGCGCACGGAGCGCTACATTGTGCGCGCGGGCGAATCGCGGATTCAAACGCGGTATGGCGAGTTCCGAATGATCGCCTACGAAAGTGAAGTGAACGGCGGCGAGAGCCACATTGCGCTGGTGCGCGGCGATCTCTGCTCCGGCTGTCCCGCGGCGCAGGACGGCCCGGCGACGATTCCCGGTTACGTTGGCGCATTGCGTCCGCCATGCACGCATCCGGTGCTGGTGAGGGTGCATACGCGTTGCACGGCGGGAGACGTGTTTGCCGCCGATTGCCATTGCCGCGAAGTGCTGGACGAATCCATGCGAATGATTGCCGAGGAAGGGTGCGGCGCGATTCTGTATTTGCACAACACCTCGCGCGGATTCGAGATTGATCACAAGCCGGTGAGCGAGGCGGTGTTTGCGCCGAATGGGATTGCGGTGCCGGGGCATGGCATGCCTGCCGATGAGGACCGGCTAGTCCTGCACCGCGAGTTGCGCGCGCGGGAAGGAACGCAGGACCGGAGCGGGCGCATTCTACGCGCCATTGGACTGGGCGGCCAGATTCTCTCCGACCTGGGAATTCGGCGGATCCGGCTTCTTTCGAACACGCCGATGCACATTCCGGCGCTCGAAGGATTCGGGCTGGAAATTGTGGAGCAGGTCGCGATTCCTACGAAGGAATGCAGCCGGATTGTGTGAGCGGACCTAAATCTTCCGCTGGGTGACGCTGGAGAGGGTGATATCCGCCATGCCGCGGCTGGCGAAGCTGCGAAAATCTTTGACATTGTGCAGATCAAATGCGGGTCCGCCGCCTTGCGGAACGCGGACGCGGAAGAAGTCCGCGCCATCCACTTCATTGAGCCAGAAGGCTGGCCTAGCGTCCGGGCTCAGCGTCTCCACGTCGAGGTTGCTGACCTGAAGATTCCGCACATGGCGCGCGAAGAGCCCGCATGCGGGCAAATCGCCGAACATTTTTGGATCGGGATACGCATCCGCCCGCTCTTCCGGATTCAATGCGGCCATGGCAGCCGAGCCTCCACCCACCTGCTGCAGAAAGACGTCGCTAATCTTCAGGCCCTCAATCGGATGACCGGGTACGCCGCTCACGATGGAGGGCAGCATGGACGCGCCGGAGCTGGTGATGTTGCTGAGGATGACGCGCCGCATGACGCCGGGCTTGAGGCTGGCGGGACCGCGCATGCGGATGCCGAGGCGAAGGAACAGAGGCGCGGTTCGGATGTCGCGCATGGTGATGCCGGTGACCGTGATGTCTTCGACGATGGCGCCGTCTTCGCTTTCCAGAGCAAATCCCTGGCAGCTTTCAAAGACGCAGTTGGTGATGGTGACGTTGAGAAAGCCGCCGTTCGACTCGGTCCCGAGCTTGATGCGTCCGGTCGGCGTCCGGTGCGGCGCGAATTCCATGCGTTTCCAGGTGCCGTCCAGCACTGAGCCCACCACGTAGCCGCCGGTGACAAAGCAATTGGAGATGGTCAGGTTCTCCGTGGGCCGCGCATAGCCCAGCGCGAAGGAGCTTTTGGGGCAGATGGCGTCATCGTAGGGCGAGTTGACGGTGCAGTTGGAGACGCGCACGTTGCGGCAGCAGTCGATGTCCATGCCGTCGCGAATGGTGTCGATGATGAGGTTGTCGATGGTGAGGTTATCGACGCCGGTGGCGAGGATGCCGAACCATCCGCCCTCGAGTATTTTGAAGTCGCGCAGGAGAACGTTGTGGCAGTTCTTCAGGGCGATGGCCTTGTTGCCCACGCCAGGCTTGCGCGAGTCGGGGCGGGCCATCTCGGTGTCCCATCCGCGCGAGAGGCCCTTGCCCCAGATCATTCCGGGTCCGGTAATGGACACGTCGCTCAGTCCTTCGCCCCAGAGGAGCGAGTTGTGCCAGTGGTTGTGGCCGTAGTCCTGGTAGGGCTCCCAGGGGCCCTGCGGCTCGGCGTGGTCGTAGCCGCCGGTGAGCATGCCGTCCATGGGGGTGGAAGCGCCGATGATGACCGCGCCCTGGTCGAGATGGAGCCCCACCTTGCTTTTGAGGTGGATGGAGTAGCTGAGGTACATGCCTGCAGGGAACAGTACCGTGCCGCCGCCTGCAGCGGCGACTGCGTCAATGGCCCGGTTGATGGCTGCGGTGTCGAGCGTGGTGCCGTCGCCGGTGGCGCCGAAGGTGCGCACGTTGTAGGCGTCAGGTGCGTGGGAGCCGGCAGCTTGCGCATGTGCTTCCTGCACCGCGGCGCTGGCTAGAAGGGGTGTTGCGACCATAGCCACACCGCTGGTGGCTGCCTTCAACAAGTCTCTACGTTGCATGGAGTCCCTCCGGGGAGTGCGCTCCCGGTTTGAGTCTCGGCGGGAGGGCTGTTTGTTCGAAGAAGTATTGTGTCACACGGGACCGGGCGCGTGTTCGGGATCGTGTTAGGGCATGGACGGTTGGCGAATGGGTGCATGGACTGAAAGCAGAAAGGGCAGGCCGAAGCCTGCCCTTGCAAGTTGCCGCGATACCGTTTACCAGCCCAGGACGTATGCGAAGATGAGCGGCGCTACGATGGAGGCGTCGGACTCGATGATGAACTTCGGCGTGTTCTCGCCCAGCTTGCCCCAGGTGATTTTCTCGTTGGGCACGGCGCCGGAGTAGGAGCCGTAGCTGGTGGTGGAGTCGCTGATCTGGCAGAAGTAGGCCCAGAGGGGCACGTTGTTGCGCTGCAGATCCTGGTGCAGCATGGGCACCACGCAGATGGGGAAATCTCCCGCGATGCCGCCCGCAATCTGGAAGAAGCCAAGAGGCGTTTTGGCGGTGGTGTCCGTGTACCAGTCGGCGAGGCGCATCATGTATTCGATGCCGGTGCGGACGGTATGCACGTTTTTCACGTCGCCGGTGATGCAGTGGCCGGAGTACATGTTTCCGAGGGTGGAGTCTTCCCAGCCGGGCACGAAGATGGGCAGATTCTTTTTGGCAGCGGCAAGCAGCCAACTGTCCTTGGGGTCAATCTGGTAGGACTTTTCGAGATCGCCGGAGAGCAGGATCTTGTACATGAACTCGTGGGGGAAGAAGCGCTCGCCGGCCTGGTCGGCGCGGACCCACTCCTTCAGCACCTCATTCTCGATGCGGCGCATGGCTTCCATCTCAGGAATGCAGGTGTCGGTGACGCGGTTCATGTGGCGCGCGAGCAGCTTGGCTTCGTCGGCGGGCGTCAGGTCGCGGTAATGCGGGACGCGCTCGTAAAAGTCATGGGCGACGAGGTTGAAGACGTCCTCTTCGAGATTGGCGCCGGTGCAGGTGATGGCGTGAATCTTGTCCTGCCGAATCATCTCCGCCAGGGAAAGGCCGAGCTCGGCCGTGCTCATGGCGCCGCCGATGGTGACAAACATTTTGCCGCCGGAGGCGAGCAGTTCGTTGTAGGCATTAGCGGCGTCCACGAGGGCCGCGGCGTTGAAGTGGCGATAGTGGTGTTTGATAAATGAAGTGATGGTGTTCATGGTGCGTTTGCGTACTCCCAAACCTTAAGCTAACACAGAGAAATGCACAGAAAGTGAATGGAACGGCTCGAAAATGGCAGGGATACCGCACGGACGATTGCGCTTACGGGACGCGGCCGTTAGACTTGCTGCGGACATTTGGAGGGACTGTGCGGACTGAACAAACTTTACGGAGGATTGCCTGCGGCCTGTTGGGGTCGTGGTTGGCACTTGGTGCGGGGAATGCGAGGGCGGCAGCACAGGGCGCGGATGGGCTTCCGCCTGCGCCGCACGCAAAGGAGATTCACGTGAGGCATGTGCTGGTGATTGGAGAGACGAAGGGCTGGGAGCACGATTCGGTCTCTGACGCGATGGCCGCGATCTACAACATGGGCCAGAAAAGCGGGTTGTGGGAAACGACCATGCGCACCGACACTGAGCTGCTGACCAAAAAAGACCTGGGGCGCAATGCGAAGAATCTGAACTATTTTGACGTGATTGTGTTTGCCAGCACCACGGGCGAGCTGGACATGGACGCCAGCCAGAAGCAGGACATGATGTCGTTCATCCACGATGACGGCAAGGGTTTCGTGGGCATCCATGCGGCGCTGGACACCAACTACACGTGGCCCGAGTACGGGGAGATGATTGGCGGGTGGTTTGACCAGCATCCGTGGATGACGTTCAATGCGCCGATTGTGAACGAGGCTCCCGACTTTCCGGCGGTGCGGCATTTTCCGAAGGAGTTTGTGAAGTACGACGAGATCTATCAGCCGAAGGACTGGTCGCGGGACAAGGTGAATGTGCTGCTGAGCCTGGACCCTCGCAAGCTGGACTACGCGAACAATCCGCGCATTCACAGGGCGGACCACGACTTTGCCGTGGCATGGTGCAAGATGTACGGAAAGGGCCGCGTCTTCTACTCCACGCTGGGTCACACGCCGGAGTCCTGGCAGGACCCGGATATTCGCACGATGTACTTTGAGGCGATCAAGTGGGCGCTGCGGCTGACGGACGGCAGCACGGCCAGCCACCCGCGGCCAGCGCTGCCGCCGATCCATCCATGACCGCCCCATGACACGCCCCATGACACGCCGCGCACGAATTTGCACCTTCCGCGCAACTCCGGGCTAAGATGAGTTACGGCAAGGCAGGAGGGATCGCTATCCCAGGTCCCAAAAGCAGGACTCGGGGCACCCATGTTCAGGGGTTAGGAAGAGACATCGGGACCTGGGAAACCGATGTGGCATCCGTCATCTGACGCCGAACCACTCCATCCGCGCCCGCACTTCCACCGCTCAATCCATAGCCAGTGCGCACTCCTCTGGAACAGCGCTGCGCCGCGTGTGATACATGTCACTGCGGCTTTCCGCGGAACAGTCTTTCCTTGGAACAGCATCTCGCACCAGTTGGCCTCCCGCCGCGCGGCATACTTCCGCCCGGCAGGCCGCGCAGGAAAGCCTCGGCTCGACCTGCATGGAGAAAGAAGACGGCAGGATGGCGCAGGCCGCACGACGGGAAACATCCTTAGGTTCACCGATTCATCTGGCCGTCTGGCTTGCCGCTTTTCTTCTTCTCGCAACCTCGCACAGCCTGCTAGCCCAGACCGACTGCCTGGCCTGCCACGGCGACAAGACCATGCAGGACGCCTCCGGCCACAGCATCGCCGTCGATGGAAATGTCTTCCACGCCAGTGTTCACGGTGCTCTGCAGTGCAATGATTGCCACTCCGACATCAAGGCATATCCGCACCCGGATCACATGGCCCCCGTCGACTGCAAGAAGTGCCATGTGGATGAAGCCTCCGCATTGAAGGACAGCGTGCATGCCGACGGCGCCGAACATCCCTGCACCAGTTGTCACGGCAACGCGCACGCCATCTTTCCCAAGTTGGACTCTCGGTCGAATGTCTATCCGCTTAACATTCCGCGCACCTGCGGCTCCTGCCACGGCAATGAGGCCATGGCCAAAAAACACGGCCTGCAAAACGTCCTTGCGTCCTACATGGATTCGATCCATGGCTTTGCGCTCAGCAAGGAAGGCCTGCTGGTTGCCGCCAACTGCCAAAGCTGCCATGGATCGCATCACATCCTGAGCCATAAGAATCCGCTCAGCCCGACTTACAAGACCAACATTCCGGCCACATGCGGTACATGCCACGCCAAGATCACCGCGGAATATGAGAGGGGCGTTCACGGCAAAGCAGTCAAGGCGGGCGACCTGAAGGCTCCTGTTTGCTCGGACTGTCACACGGCTCACGCTATCGTGCGGCCCACGGACGCGGAGTTCCGCATGCAGTCGACTCCCACCTGCGGTAACTGCCACAAGGACAAGCTGTCCACCTATCACGACACATTCCATTCCCAGCTTGGACTTCTGGGTGGATACGTGGAAACGGCCCGCTGCTGGGACTGTCATGGCGCGCATGAAATGCTGCCCGCTTCCGATCCAAACTCGCCCATCGCGAAGCAGAACCTCATCAAGACATGCGGCAAGTGCCATGCCGGCGCCAACTCCAGCTTCGTGGAATATCAGCCGCACGTAAATGCAAATGACCGGAAGCTGAATCCGGCGCTCTACTACATTCGGCTATTTATGAACGTGCTGCTGATCAGCGTGCTGGCCTTCTTCGCGATTCACACTTTGCTGTGGGTGATCCGCTCACGTTACGACCAGATCAAGAATGGAGAAGAGAAAGACGGGGACAAAGATGCCTGAGTTGGAACGAGCAGTACCCCTGAAGGTCGAATCGAACGGCGGGCCGATGCGGTTCTTTGTCCGCTTTACGCGTTCGCAGCGCTGGTTGCACGCCGTTTTGTTCACCACGTTTCTTGGACTTGCGGCGACGGGCCTGCCACTGCGCTTCAGTGACAGCTTCTGGGCCCGTGGCCTGGCCTCCGCTGTCGGCGGGTTCGGCGCCATCCTCTTCTTCCACAAGTTCTGTGCCCTTGCTCTCACCGTTGCTTTTCTCGTCCACGTCAAGGACATCTTCAGTCGCGCTTTTGCCCAGCGGGAAAAGGGCATCTTCTGGGGCGTGACTTCCATGGTCGGTAATTGGAAGGACGTGAAGGATCTCTTCGGCCATCTGCGCTGGTTTTTGGGCCTGGGCCCGAAGCCGCATTTTGAGCGCTATGCCTACTGGGAAAAGTTCGACTATTGGGCTGTCTTCTGGGGCATGATCGTCATTGGCTTCTCAGGATATGCCATGTGGTTTGCTCCATTCTTCGCACGCTTCCTGCCGGGCTGGGCGCTCAATGCCGCTCTCGTGATTCACGGCGAGGAAGGGCTGCTGGCGATCCTCTTCATCTTCTCGATCCATTTCGTCAACACGCACCTGCGTCCTGACAGCTTTCCCATGGACATGGTCGTCTTCACGGGAGTGGAGAGCGAGGAGGAGTTCAAAGAGAAGCGCCCCATGGAGTACGAGCGCCTGGCAAAGGCGGGCAAGCTGGAATCCCGGCTTGGCGAAGCTCCGGCTACGTGGTTCGTCACCTTTGCGCGTGTGGTGGGCTTCGCGGCCATCTTCTTCGGAACATTGCTGCTGATTCTTACTCTCACGGCCTACTTTTTTTAGATGAGAACCCCTCTGCGAGCCAATCGGTCTGGGCGCCCGGGAGACCCTTGTGGCGCGCTCGCAAAGCCCCGTGACTGCAGTCACTGCCCCCCCCATGCCCACACAGTTCATAGTTCTTGTGTGAACCTGCGCAGACACATCGTTCTTCTGTTGCTCGTATTGTCTGTGCTCATCGGAATCTGCCGGGCACATGCCGAGCAGAAGCCCAAAGATTCCGATTGTCTCGCATGTCACGGAGACACAGCTCTCACTGCGGAACAGAATGGGAAGACAATCAGCCTCTTTGTGGATGCGAAGAAGCTGAGACATTCCATCCACGGCTCCATGAAGCTGTCTTGCGTGGACTGCCACGCGGATGTGAAGAGCGCGACCCACGAGGTTACTCCGGAAAAGGTCTCCTGCGGCCGTTGTCATGCGCGTGCAGAACTGGCCTATGCGCGAAGCAGGCATGCCAAGGCCAGTCCAGCAGGCAGAAACCCGGCTGCTACCTGTCAGGACTGCCATGGCCCGGCGCATGACGTGCTTGCCGGCGGCGACCCCGTATCGCCGGTCAACCACGCGAATATTCCGGTCACCTGCGGCAGGTGCCACGGGCAGAGATTTCTGATGGGGACAGGCCGGGCCAGCAATCAGCCGTTCCTTTCCTACCAGGACAGCGTGCACGGAAGCGCCGTGAAGAACGGATCTCTGAAGGCGGCTGTCTGCACGGATTGCCACAGCTCGCATGCCATTCTGCCTGCCAATGACGCCGGTTCGCCCATCTCCAAGTTCAATGTGCCCGCCACCTGCGGCAAATGCCATGGGGAGATCGAGAAGATCTTCAACGAGAGCGTTCACGGGCAGGCCGTGGCACGCGGCAACTCGCAGTCCCCTGGGTGTACGGACTGTCACGGCATTCACTCCATCCTCTCTCCCCACAATCCGAACTCGCCGGTGGCGGAGAAGAACGTTTCGCAGGACGTCTGCGCACGCTGCCACGCGGGCGTTCGTCTTTCGCGCGAATTCGGCGTCCCCGGCAATCGCGCTGCCGATTACTTTGACACCTATCACGGGCTCGCCTCCAAGGGCGGATCTCTCGTGGTCGCCAATTGCTCAAGTTGCCACGGCGTGCACAACATTCTGCCTTCCAGCGATCCACGCTCCACCGTCAATCACGCCAACCTGGACGCAACGTGCGGGAAGTGCCACAAGGGGGTTACGGCGCGCTTTACGCAGACCCGCGTGCACCTGGAGGATGGCATGCACCCGATGGACATCGGCGCTCGCGTCATCCTCTGGGTGCGGATTGTCTACATCCTCCTCATCGTGCTCGTCATTGGTGCTATGTTCCTGCACAATGCGATCATCTGGCGGAGCAAAGTTGCCCGGATCCACCGCATGCAGAATCCGCGCATGGTACGGATGTCTACCCAGCAGCGCTGGCAGCATCTCATTCTGCTGACAAGTTTCTTCATTCTGGTGCTCACGGGCTTCGCGCTCAAGTTTCCTGATTCATGGTTTGCTCATCTGTTGGGCATGGGCGAGCATGTGCGCAGTGTCGTGCATCGCGTGGCCGGCGTGGTGCTGCTGGGCATTGGGATTTACCACGCCTTCTACCTGGCCGCAACCCTTGAGGGCCGCCGGCTCCTTCGAGACATCGCGCCGCGTCCGCGGGATGCTTTTGATGTGTGGAAGATGATGGCTTATCACCTGGGTCTGCGCCGCGAGAAGCCCGCCTTTGGCCGCTTCAGTTATGCCGAGAAGGCCGAGTACTGGGCGATGATCTGGGGAACAGCGCTGATGGGTCTCACCGGCATTATGATCTGGGCGAAGGTCTGGGTGGGCGACCTGTTGGCGCGCTGGTGGGTGGACCTGGCCACGGTGGTGCACTTCTACGAGGCGATTCTTGCCACCCTGGCCATCGTCATCTGGCACTTTTACCAGGTCTTCTTCGACCCGGACGTCTACCCGATGAACTGGGCGTGGTGGGACGGCAAGATGCCTGTCGATCACTACCGCGAGGAGCACGAGCTCGATCAGGAATCACTATCTCCGGAGGAAGGCTCGACAGGAAGCGGCGAGGACAAACCCACGGAGCTTTGAAGGGCAACGGGATCGGGCTTCCTACGGGCCCTATACCCGCCAGTCGTCGGCGCGCCAACTGCGGATGCGTTCCTTGATCTGCTTGCGGGTGAGTTTCTGTTCAAGCGCCTGCTTGGCCAGTTCCACCACTTCGTCATCGCCGGCGAACCGCAGAGCGATCAGTTGATCTTCGCTCAGCTGGTAAATTTGCGCGTGCCACTCGGCGGGGGCAAGCGACTGCAGCCGCAGCCGCTCTTCCAGACGAATGACGCGGTCCTGCACTTTGAGCGGATACTGGCGCATCCTTAGCACCGCAACAAACGCGACCACCGAAAGCAAGACGTACCATGCCGAGCCGAAGGCGGGATGTCGCACCACGTGGACGATGGCGTAGGCCACGTTGGCAATCAGCGTGAGGGCAACCAGGATGTGGTAGGCGGGGTCAAGGCGAGCATGGTTTTTCAGGTTCTGCGTTTTATCGCTCATGGGCATCCGTGCTTTCCGTCAGGCTGGGATTCTCCGGCGACGTCGCGGAAGACGGCGAAAAGTCGTCGGCTGGCATCGGCTGCTCCGGAGTGCTGCCGGTAGGGGGATTTTGCGCGGCCGAATCCTCGAATGTCAATTCCCTGGATGTCAATTCCCGGGAGGGCAAGGGCGCGAATGCCAACTCCGCCAGTTCTGCGGGTTCAAGAATTCGCGGATGCTTTGGCATGAGGTGGTAACGGCCGCGGATGAGGTAATCCACAAAGAGCCCGCCGGCGAGGTAGGGATTGACGGCGGCAATGGGAATGGCATAGGCAGTTGTGATGAGCGATTCAGCGATGCTCTTGTTGGAGCGGCTCATGCGGCGGTAGCCGGGCACCTGAGGAATCTCGAATACGCGCAGGTCTGTGCTGGGGTGTTTGCGCGCATAGCGGACCAGCTTGTAGGTAATCTGCTTGGGCGTGGTCATGACGGCGTCTGGGAAGAAGCTGCGGCGAAAGGTGCGGGGGAAGTACTGATTGAGGATGTTGCGGGCAAAGTCGGAGCAGTTGTTGAACAGAAGTTGGAAGTGGGAGTGATTGGGCTTGCTGTTCATGCGCGCGATGAAGGCGTCGTCCTGCCGCTCGGTGGTGTTGAAGAGGTAGGCATAAATACGGCGCTCATAAGAGACGCCGACCAGCTCTGACCATCCTCCGCGGAGGAGGTTTCCGTGGGGAACGTCTTCGCCGAGGCTGAGCAAATGCTCCTCGTGGTATCGGTCACGGAGGCGTTGGACGGTGCTTTTGTCGACGCGCGTGGGAACGCTTGAGACATCCTCGACGGAGTAGAGATAAGGAATGAGTGGAATGGCGATCCAGTCATAACCGGCGATGCCCTGGTAGCGGGAGATGACGGCGCCGAGCTCGCCGGGGTGGCAATGGCGCAGTTGGGTGGGTGTTTCCGCACAAATGCGCTCGAAATAAATGGCAGTGTGGCCGGTGGGATTGATGGCGCCAAAAAATCCGTAGGGCTGCTCCATGAGCAGGGCGGCCTGGGCAGGACAGTGTGGACAGACGACAGTCAACAGCGCGAGTGCGGTGAGAGCGAATCCAGTTTTGCGCAACAGACGCAGAGCAGGCATCGGATCTCCTCGGTCGGGTTGAACTTCTCCATTTTCGGAATTTTCCGCTGGTACAAGCGGATGCAAACGATCTGTACCGGGTGACGAAGAAACAGGGGACAGCAAAGCAACAAAACCGGCCCCCCGCGGCCCTCCAGCCAGAAACGCGAGGCTTAGCGAGCTTATTGCAGCCTCAGAAACTTGGACCCGCGGGAACCGGAAAAGTTGCTTTATCGGGTGTGCAAAAGAGGTGATACGGCAGAGGCTTGAGCGCGCGGGCTGACGATGGCGGGTCTGTTCTGTTACGTTTTTGCTTTCCGGTTGCTGAGCCTGGGGAGTGTTCTACGAGGCGCTGGGCAAAGAACGAAAGTGCGAGGACTGTGGTGAACCTGCGATTCCTGTTGCTGCTTGCGACGATGCCGTGCACGATGCTGTGTGCCCAGGTGAGCTTGCCGAAGATTCTTTCTGACCACATGGTTGTGCAGCGGAACCTGCCGGTGCATGTGTGGGGCATGGCGGCGCCTGATCAGACGGTTGCGGTGACGTTTCGCGGGGAGACGGAATCCACCACGGCGAACCGGCTGGGGCAGTGGAGCGTGTATCTGAAGCCGGGTGCGGCGGGCGGACCGTTTGCGATGACGGTGGAAGGGAAATCGGCGGGTGAGGCCGGGGCGCAGGAGCAGACGCTGACGATTCACGATGTGCTAGTGGGCGATGTGTGGCTGGCTTCGGGCCAATCGAACATGGAGTTTGAGATGCGGCGGGCGGCGACGGCGGCTGAGGATCTGCCGAAGGCGTCAATTCCAGAGTTGCGACTGCTGATGGTGGAGAAGAAGAGCGCCACGTTTGCGCAGCCGGACATTGCAACGAGCGGCTGGCAGGATTCGAGCCCGGAGACGGCAAAGGATTTCTCGGCGGTGGCGTGGTACTTTGCGCGGGAGATTCGGGAGCGGGAAAAGGTGCCGGTGGGCATCATTGATTCGACGTGGGGCGGGACGATTGTGGAGTCATGGACGCGGATGACGGCGCTGGGAGAGGATGCTTCGCTGGCGCCGCTGTTTGTTTCGCGCGGGGAGATGACGGACCACCAGGCGACCGGACTACTGGAGGAAAGGGACGAGCAGAAGCAGCGAGAAGAGGCGCTGACGGCGGGCAAGCCGGCGCCGCAGTTTGCGTGGCATCCGCCGCTGGACACGTGGGCTCCGGGGCTGCTGTGGAACGGGATGATTGCGCCGCTAACGCAGTTTCCGATTCGCGGGGTGATCTGGTATCAGGGCGAGAGCAACAGCGCGCTGGCGCGGGCTCCGCTGTACAACCACATCTTTCGGGCGATGATTGAGGACTGGCGGCGCGAGTGGGGGATTGGAGCGTTTCCATTTCTCTATGTGCAGATTTCGAACTTCAAATCGACGCCGGCCGAGGACTGGGCAACGCTGCGCGAACAGCAGCGGAAGACGCTGGAGATGTCGAACACTGCGATGGCCGTGACGATCGATATTGGCAACCCGGAGGACGTGCATCCGACAGACAAGGTGGACGTGGGGCACAGGCTGGCGCTGGCCGCTCGGGCGCTGAGCTACGGCGAAAAGGTGGAGTACGCAGGGCCGCTGTTCCGGCAGGCCACGCCGGCGGGCACGTCGATTCGCGCGTGGTTTGGGGACGGCGAAGGGCTGATGGCCAAAGGCGGCGAGTTGACGGGCTTTGAGGTGGCGGGCGCAGACGGGAAGTTTGTGCCGGCTGTGGCGCGGATTGAAGGCGCTACGGTGGTGGCAACGAGTGCGGAGGTAGCCGCGCCGCTCTATGTGCGATATGGCTGGGCGAACAGCCCGCAATGCAATCTGTTCAACGGAGCCGGGCTGCCGGCCTCACCGTTCACGTCTGTGCATTGAGCGCGAATGGCAGCTCAGGCGATGGTCTCAAACCGCTCGGCGGGATAGCCGCAGACGGCGCAGTTGACCTGGTCTGAGGCGAGCGAAGTGTAGGCGCAGACGGGGCAGACCTGGAAGTTTCGCGCGGTGCTAATCCAGGAATCCGGTTTGCCGGAATCGAACTCGGCGATGGCTTCCTTGTAGAGCTCGGCATGGGTCTTTTCCGCTTCGAGGGCAAAGCCGAAGGCGCGTGAGGCCATGGCGTTGATGTGCGCCGAAGCCTGCTCGACGAACTTGGGATACAGAACGTCAATCTCGTACTGCTCACCCTTGAGAGCGGTGTTGAGATTCTCAAGCGTGCCCTGGACGTTGACGGGTGCTATATTGGCCTTGGCTTCTCCGCCGATCTGGCGCAGGGCGCGTGCCTGATTGCTGGCGTGAATCTGCTCGGCGCGGGAGGCGGCGCGGAAGAGGCTGGCGATGCCGGCGAACCCTTCGGCATCGGCCTTGACGGCGAACGCCCTGTAACGTGCTTGCGCGTTGGACTCGCCCTCATAGGCGGCTTGCAGATTGCGGATGACGGTTTCGTCTTCACTTGCAAACATCATGGTTGTCACTCATCCTGCGAGGAACCCTGCGAGTCCAGCGTACGGATGGTGCGAGGAGGATTCGGTGATCCGACTCACACGCTGCTTACGAGGACAAGGTCGAAGCGAAATCTCGGGCGGCGAAGGGAATCAGCAAGAGATTACTCGTGTGCTGCGATGGCGGAAGGGGCTCGGAAATACCGAACCACTTCGACCGAGGACGTTGCAACCAGCCCTTCCTGAACGGCTGCGTCAAGGAAGGGGAAGAGCCGCGCAATCTGCTCCTCCGTGTCGATGATACTAACCTGAATGGGTGCATCTTTGGAGAAAGTCCAATGGCCGGAACGGCGAATTCGGCTTCCGGAACCATAACCCTCAATACCGCGAAACACGATGACTTCAGCGATTTCGAGGTCTCGGCAATGCTGCAGGATGGCCTCATGGAGCGGCTTGCCCTGCCAGCGGTCGTCCTCGCCAAAGTGGACGTTAACCAGGCGGGCGGAAAATTGCTCTTTCATGGCTTGGCCTCCTGCTCTGCCTGCGAATGGGGGTCCGGGGCGCAGAAGGCGTACTTGATGATGTCGGCATCGGAAAAGACGACCAGGCCCTCAGGCAGCATTTTGTCCACCAGTCGAAGGAAGGCGTGGAGCTTCTCAGAGCTATCAATGGCGGAGAGCATGACGGAACCCTGGTGCGGGGAAAAGAGGGATTTCTCCTTTTGCACGCGGCGGTGGGCGCCGTAGCCGAGGATGCCGCGATAGACGGTGACGCCGGCGATGTCGTTGGCGCGCATGGCCTCCACCAGCGCCTTGTAGAGCGGCTTATCCTGCCAGCGGTCTTCCTCGCCGAGGTAGATGCGCATGATTTGCGCTTTGCCCTCGATCTTGAGATGAGGTGCGGCTGGCGGCTGGGCGCTGGCGAGCTGGGCGGGCTTGGCGACGGTGACTTCGTGCAACTCGATGAGGCCGGTTCCGCAGAGTTCCTCCAGTTTGCCGAGGAGGGTGTCCACCTTTTCGCGCTCGTCAATGAATTCGATTTTGAGAGGCAAGTGGTCAGAGACCTCGAGGAGGCTGGCGGAGTGCATGTGGTGGTCTGCGCCAAAGCCGGCGACGCCTTTGAAGACGGTGGCTCCGGCGACGCCGCGGTAAAAGAGGAAGTCGAGAATGCTGGTGTAAACGGGCACGCCGTGGTGAGTGGCGCCCTCGCTGAGGTAAATGGTGACTTTGACGGCTTTTCCCGGATGCAACATGGGGCCCTCCGGCATGCACTGAGGATTCTATGGTAATGGACGGGCGGCGTCGAGCGGGGTTGGCCTAAACGCGCTCGCCGAGGACGATGCCGAGCCAGGTGGCGCCGAGGCCGAGGACAAGGCTGCCGAGCGAATAGAGCGCAGCCATGGAGAAGGCTCCGGAGCGCAGGCTGGAGAGGGTTTCCCACTCGTAAGTGGAGAAGGTGGAGTACGCGCCGACGAAGCCGATGGGGAGGAAGTAACGCCAGGCGGGGCTGAGTTCCACGCGGCGGCCGAGGTAAGTGAGTGAGAAGCCAATGATGACGCAGGCGGTGAGGTTGATGACAAAGGTGCCGTAGGGGAAACGGGTCCCCATGCGGGTTCCGATGGCTGCGCCGACCCAGTAACGGGTGATGGCTCCGAGTGCGCCTCCGGCGGCGATGAGCAGGTATTTTTGCAAGCCAGTTCTCCAGTCCAAGACGGGGCGCACGGAGATCGCGGGCGTGGCCCGGATCGGCATGGCCTCTTAGGTTTGCAGGGATCGCGCCGGGACGTAACTCCAGACAGGACTGCCTGCCAGGAGTCATCAGCCGCCGAGCGTATGCGCCGGGACGGCGGTTGAAGGGGAACTCCATCCCCGTGAGTCGATTACACCTTGGGTTGGGCTGCGATGTCAATCGGATTGCGGGCGGCGGGCGGGCGAGAGCGAAGAAAAGCGAAAGTGGAAGGGCTAAAAATCGGCAAAAGTTCTGTGGAAAACTGCAAATAAAACTATGGGGGAGGGGGGAGTTACGACTCGGGGCGCTCGGGCTTCCAGGGGTCGTCCTTCGATGGGGCCTCGTGCTGGCGCTCGAAGTGGCCCTGCTGGTCTTCGCGCTGCTCCCACTCGCGGCGTTGCCGCTGCTCCTCGCGTTCCTCGCGTCCGTCGCTCATGGGGAAACTCCTTTGAAGGACATCCGGCTTGTCGGCTGGTCCGGGCCCTAGAAATAGTATGCGCGGGGAGGGGGAAATACTCTGCAAAACAGGCGGCGGAAATTTGCGCGTGGAATGTGGGCTTGGCGGCGGGGTGGGGGTGGGAGGGGTTGACACGACCCGGGATGAGGGACGCGGGACCAGGGACTGGTGGCGGGGTGAGGGGAGTGGGTTCCCAGGACTCAGAATCGGGACCGGGGGCACTCGGCGCCCGACACGCGGGCTTTAGCTCGCACTGAAGTGCGGGATGCCGCCCATCCAAGAAGAGCCTGGGTCCTTTTCCGGCGTTGGCTCAGGCGTTGGCTCAGACATTGGTTCAAAGATTGGCTCGGGCATCGGCTCAAGTATCGTCTCAAACATTGGCGAAGGCATTGGCTCAGGCATTGGCTCAGGCGTGGAGGCTTTCTGCAAAAGTGTTACGGAGTCGCTATGAAACCACTGAGCGGATTCTGGGTCCTCTCCAAGCTGGACCAGGAATTTTGGCTCAAGGTTTCGCACGCGGGCTGCGACCACTGTCCATAACCCAACTTCGCCTGAGACCTTTATCAGATCGCCGATCTCGATGGTTTCTCGCATGAGCTTCTCCGTGAGATTCTGTCGTCGAGCGCCGAGGGCCGATTGCAGGGATCGTGAAGGCGTTGTTGTCCTCTATAAGTCCCTAGGACTGGCACCGCGGGGAACCGTTGCTGGGATTAGGATGGGCGATTTCGTCACGGTGCTCAATACAACGAATTGGTAGCCAATACCACTTAGGTACCGTTGCGCGGCGTGGGCGCGTGGGGAGCCGCGGCTGTGCTGCACAGCTTCACAGCCGCAAATGAAGGTTTTGGGCTGTGCTGCACAGTTTCACAGCCGCAAATGAAGGTTTTGGACTGTGCTGCACAGTTTCACAGGGGATTCCGGCTTTCTGCAGGGGGCGGGTGCGACGCCGGAGGAGGGCCGGCGGGGCCCTGACCGGGAAGAGGGAAACGCTTGGCGGCGCGGGGCATGGTGTGCACGGTTTCCAGCAGGACACGGACGATGGTGGACAGGGATGTGTTGCGCTGGGCGGCCCACACACGGGCGCGCAGGTAGAGATCCTCGTCGATGACGATGGTGACATTTCGCTTTTTCATGGGGTCGATCTCGCGGCGGAGGCCTTGGAGGAATTTGCGGAACCGGGTGCGGAAGCGGGTACTGAGGCACTGGTTCTATTGTGGCCTTTTGCGGGGAGAGAATCGGCAAAGTTGCGGACGGTTTGTGGCGAGTGGAATGAGGGAGATGCGGGCGGTTGGATGCAGGGAGGGATTGACAGGTGGCGGAATGGGTGTGGTGGTTTCCCAGGTCCGAAAATCCGGACCCGGGGCACCCATTTGCAGTGGGGGGGACTTAGTCTATGGGGCCGGGGCCGGCCGTCCACCTGAGGTTTCGTGTTAAGGGGGATGGGCAGTTGTGGCCGCCCACCTACTTTCGGGTGTAATATCGTTTCCATTTCCAAATCAAGGGGTAAGACGTTGCTAGGCGTTGTTTTAATCTGCATTGCGGCAGTGATACTCATCACTGCCGCAATAGTGTTAGGTGCCCAGGGGTCCGATCTCAAGCGGAATGGAATACAGATTTCCGCTATTGAGGATGGGGTGGACCATCAGCCAGTGGAAAAGGAACAGGAAAGCGATCCTTATCAAAAGCGATTTCATGAAAAGGCGCTTGCTGAGGCTAGCCGTGGGCCGCGTTCTTCGCGGGAAAGAACGCGCCCCAAAGAAACACCCTCCCGAGCACAGGATAAGAGTAGAGAACTATCGGAGTTGCTGCCCCTACAATTCATTGTTCTGGATTTAGAAACAACCGGCTTGAGCCCGACAGCAAATGAAATTATCGAGATCGGCGCGATTAAGATTGCCCTTGAAATGGGCGAGCACCCCGGTTTCCAGACCTTTGTTAAGCCAACAAAGCCTGTACCGAACAACATCACGAAAATGACCGGCATTACTCAAGGGATGGTGGAAGAGCAGGGAATCGAGTTGCTAAGCGCGCTGCAACAGTTGATCGAATTCGTTGGCAACTTGCCAATCGTTACCTACAATGCAGAGTTTGACATGGCCTTTTTGTGGGCTGCAGCCAAGCGATGCAATCTCGTTCTTCCTAACCACTACTCATGCGCTTTGAAACGCGCTCGACGTGCCTTTCCCGGTTTCCCATCGCACAGACTCTCCTACATGGCGGAGCAGTTTAATTTGCCTGGTGGAGATCAGCATCGTGCAATAGGAGACTGTAGGCGAGCGGCGCAAGTGTTCTTGATGTCTACAGTGGCGCTGAATCAGAAGGTCCGCTGGACCGCCCCATCGACTGTGGATTCATAAGATACGGCGTATGGCCTAACCTTCTTCTTAGTTCTTGACAATGGCACGGCTTCTGGGTGCCCCCTCCTTGACGCAGAGTTTGCGTCAAGGAGGGGTGAGCGATGCTCCGTTCGTCGCGCCTATTCCCAAGCTGAGAGTTCTTTGCTCCGCCAAAGGGACAAAACGAAAGACAACCGCAGATCTTTCGACTGCGGTCGCCCTGTGCGGGCGACCTCCGCTCAAGATGACAGAGATTTCTGGGGTGCGGACATTCTGCGATTCCCACCCATGCGGCACAAGACGTCACATGGGTGGGCACAGGCGGAATGGGTGTGGTGGTTTCCCGTGGAGGAACTTACTCTCTGGGACCGGGGCCGCCCGCCTAGGGTGCGCGGGAGATGCGGGTGAGGGCGGTTTCCCAGATGCATCCGCCGATGA
>DATKTQ010000154.1:0-17489 GCA_035531055.1 Occallatibacter sp.
GCTTCCAGACCGGCGTACTCCTTTGCCGGGAAGCGCTCCTCGCGCGAGTGGCCCAGTTTTCCGTTGATAAAGTCGTACAGCGCCAGGTGAACTTTGGTGCCGCCCACGTCTCCTGCCAGAATCATCGTTGCATCTCCAAAACCCCGCGGCCTTCCCCATCGGTTGCGGGCAGAAGCGCAGCAGCGGCCTTATCCAGAATCAGAGTGAGTATACCGGCTGAGGGCCAGATAAGTTGACTGGGCAGGGAGTCCGGATCGCGGGGTCCGGTGAGCACCTTCTGCAGCACTTTTGCCTTGTCCGCGCCGCCGATGAGGAAGAAGACGGAGGACGCCTGATTGATGACCGGCCAGGTGAGCGTGATGCGCCAGGCGTCCTTGTTGGCGACGTGGTTTGCGGTGACCAGCCGGCTCATTTCCTGGAGAGCCGCGGAGTGCGGAAAGAGCGAGGCGGTGTGGCCGTCCGGGCCCATGCCGAGCGCGATGAGGTCAAAGCGCGGAGTCTCGGCGCCTTCCAGGCGGAAGGTGTTGCGCAGCAGCGACTCGTGGCGGGAGGCGGCCACCTCGGGCTGCAGCTCGCCCTCCATGCGGTGGACGTGCTGGGGCGCCAGTGGAACGTGGTCCAGCAAGGCCTCGCGGGTCATGCGGTAGTTGCTGTCGGGGTGGTCCGGCGGCACGCAGCGCTCGTCCACCCAGTAGAGGTCGAGCTTGTCCCACGGCATGCGCGCGCGGAAGGGCTGGTCGGGGTCGGCCAGCAGTTGAAAAGCGGCTTTGGGCGTGGAGCCGCCGCTGATGGCGATGCGGGCGTGTCCGCGCCGGAGAGCGGCCTCGGTGGCCACCTGGACAAAATGCTCGGCCGCGGCCGCGGCCAGAGCAGCGGAGTCAGCGACCACCTGGTATTCGACTTTGAGCTTGGGCATTTGGGAAAGCACCTCCCACCATCTACGTTAAATGGACGGGGGGCAGGGGCAGGGACAGAGTGATGCGGGCGCCGCCGCCGTCGCGGTTGCCGGCGGTTACCTCGCCGCCATGCGCGCGCACCACCGCATCCACAAAAGCCAGCCCCAGCCCGTGCCCACTGGAGGTCTTGCCCTTGACGCGCCGCTCGAAGAGATGTGCGCTCACCTCGGGGTCGAAACCGGGACCGTCGTCCTCCAGCGTCAGCACGGCCATGTTCCGCTCGGCGGTCAGGCGCAGCGCAACGGTGCAGGCGGCGGGAAGGTGCTTTAGTTCGTTGTCAAAAAGATTGGAGATCATGCGGTGGATCAGGGCGGCATCGGCGTCGATTTTGACGTGTCCAGTGCTGCGCAGGCGGATCTGCAGGCCGCGCTCGGACATGGAAGGTTCGTAAAGATTGACCATGATGCGGAGGAGTTCGTCGAGATCGATTTCACTGCGCGAGATTCGCAGGGCATCGGCCTTGCCCTCGGCCACGTCGAGTGAGGTGTTGAGGAAGTCAGTGAGCCGGTCCAGCTCGTCGATGGCGGAGACAATTGGCTCGGCCTGTTCGCCATGGGTGGCGGCGGAGAGCGACATCTCCAGCTTGCCGCGGATGGCGGTGAGCGGGCTGCGCAGGTCGTGCGCCAGCGAGTCCGTGATGGTGTGGAGCTGGTGCATGGAATTCTCAATGCGGTCCAGCATGCCGTTGAGCGTGCGCGCCAGGTGGCCCACTTCATCATTGCGCCCGCTGGTGGGCACGCGCGCGTCCAGCTCCGTGTGGCCGATGCGCGAGGCAGCCTCCGTAATTTTGCGCACGTGGCTGAGCATGCGTCGCGTGGTGGCAAACACGATGGCGAAGCCGAAGAAGACCAGCACACCCCAGAGGAGCGCAAAGCGGCCCTGCAGGTTACGCAGCACGCGCAGCTCGTCCCGCTCCGACAGGCCCAGATAGATCAGGCTGCCGTCGTCAATGCGCAGGGATGCCACGCGGAAGGGTACGTCAAAACCAGCCACGTGCACATCTGTGGGCCTGTCCGGAAGGATGCGAGTCTGCAGGATGGCGCGAAGATACGGCTCGGGCTTACCCGCGCCGACCCACAGGTTGAGCTTGCCGTTGGCACTCGTCTGCAGAAAAAAAACGGAATCGTCGGAGGAGTTCTCTGAGAGGAAGCGGTTGGGAACTTCTTTGCTGGCAAGCTCAGCCACTTCGCCCACCACGCGGTCATAGAGCGCGTCCTTGGGCGTGTGCTCGGCCACGTCTCCCAGGGTCTCCACTTCGCCGCTGAGCCAGGCGTCGCTGCGGCTCTGGATGTCATTGGCCACAAATTGATGAAGGAAGACGAACACGAGCAGGGTGCCGCAGGCAAAGGCCAGCGTGGCCCACAAGGAAATTCGCCAGGCGGCGCTGTGGATAACAGGCTTATCGGTCCTTGAGGACGTAGCCCACCCCCCGCAGCGTGCGGATGAGCGGCTGCTGGCCTTTGCCGTCGACCTTGCCGCGCAGCCGGTAGATGTGCACGTCCACCACGTTGGTGTCCGGCTGGATGCGCATGCCCCACACCTGGTCCAGAATCATGGAGCGGGTGACGACGCGGCCGGCGTTGCGGCACAAGTACTCCAGCAGGACGAACTCCTGCGGTGTGAGCTGCAGCACCTGGCCGGCTCGGGTAGCTTCGCGGCGCAGCAGGTCCAACTCCAGGTCCAGGACGTGCAGGTGCATTCCGTCGGTGGCCGCGGGGTTGTTGCGGCGAAGCAGGTTGCGCAGGCGTGCCAGCAACTCCGCCAGGGCAAAGGGCTTGGTAAGGTAGTCGTCGCCGCCCTGCTCCAGGCCGCGCACTCGGTCGTCCACCGAGCGCCGTGCAGAGAGGATCAGCACCGGCGCCGTCACGCCTGTCTGGCGCAGGTGCAGAATCAGCGTGATACCGTCCTGGTCGGGCAGGCCAAGGTCAACGACAAGGATGTCGTAGGGGTTGTCTGCGGCCAACTGTTCCGCGGTCCCGGCGTCCGCCGCCGCATCCACCTGATAGCCGGCCTCCTCCAGCGAGCGCTTGAGAAAGCTCTGAATATCCTGCTCGTCTTCCACCAGCAGAAGCCGCATGACAGGAGTGTAGTGCATTGGCCGAGGGCCAGGCACGAACGACGACGGCGGAATTGCCAGAGCGGGAGCAAGATGAACAAGTTGTCATCCTCCAGTGAAGCATTTGTCATTTCCTTTCCTTAATCTGAAAGTTGAAAAGTTGAGGAGTCACGCGCAACCCGCAGGGCAACGGCTCTTCCGCTGATAGATGAACAAATCGTCATTCAAATCTGCCCCTTACGCCGCTCCCGAAACGGAGGCGTGGCGCGTCTCACCCTCACACATCGCGGCTCGCGCGCGCAGAGTCGCTGCAGTGTCATGGCGCGCGGCAAACTCGATTGCAAATACTGGGATTACGAGGAGACGAGTGCTGGCAGAACCAGGCTTGGACGATTGGAATACGCTGTATCTTGCGGACCGGTTTCGTGGTTCGCTGCCGCTGCCTGCCCATCTGGACCCGCAGTTTGAGGCGGCGCTGCGTCACGTGCTGGACAATCCCGGAAGCCTGGTGCGGCCGCGCATGGTGCTGCAGGTGGCGGAGGCCTACGGGCTGGAGACCGGGCGCGCGCACGATCTTGCCATTGCACTCGAGTACTTTCACACGGCGTCTTTGTTGTTTGACGATCTGCCCTGCATGGACAATGCGCTGGAGCGCCGCGGAGCCGCCTGCGTGCATGTTGAGCACGGCGAAACCGGCGCCATTCTTTCCGCCCTGGCGCTGATCAACCGCGCGTATGCGCTTACCTGGCGGGCGCTGGCGGGCTGCCCGCCGGAGTGGCAGCCCGCGGTAATGGCCTATCTGGAGCAGCGGCTGGGCGTGGAGGGTCTGCTGAATGGGCAGAGCATGGACCTGAACTATTCCACACTGCCGCACACCCACGAAACCACTGAGCGCATTGCGCGGGGCAAGACGGTTTCGCTCATCCGCCTCACGTTGGTGCTGCCCGCCATGCTGGCTGCAGCGCCGGCGCGCGACCAGCAATTGCTGGAGCGCATCGCGCTCTGCTGGGGCCTGGGCTACCAGATTGTGGATGATCTCAAGGACATTCTGCAGGGCTCGGGTGACAGCGGAAAAACGGCCTCGCGAGACGAACTGCTGGACCGGCCCAACACGGCCGCCGTGATGGGTGTGGACGGCGCGGTTGCGCGGCTCAACCGGCTGCTGCGCCTGGGAGATCATGCGCTCGCACGCCTGCTTGCGCGGCGCCCCGCGCTCGAGTTTCTGGCCCGCCTGCGCGCGGACCTGCAGGCCGAGCTGGCGCGCGTGACGGAGAACGCCAGCCTGATGGTGGTGAGCGAAGGGGCATGATCTTCCTCAAGCTCATCCTGACCAACCTCCGGCGACACCGCATCCGATCCTTGCTCAGCATTGCGGGCGTGGCCTTCAGCGTGGCCGCCATGCTCACGGTGGTCACCATTCTGCAGGGCGCGGTGCACATGTTCTCCGGCATTCTCTCCAACGACAGCCAGGTGCTCGTTTTTGAGCGCAACGTGTCGGACCTGTTCTTCAGCAACGTGTCGCCGGACGTGGCTGCGGAGGTCGCCCGCTGGCCGATGGTGGAGCACGCCGATCCGGTGCTGTTCGGCGTCGTTTCCAGCGCGGATCATCCCATCATTACTTGTTTCGGAGTGGTTCCGGAGGATGCGCGCATCCGCAAGGCCACGTGGCTTGAGGGCAATCGCGCAGACTTTGGGAAGCACCCCAACGACGTGGTGCTGGGCTCGCGCGCGGCGGAGTTTCTGGGCGCAAAGCTGGGCGACACGGTGCCCATAGGTCACGGAAGTTTTCACGTCATCGGCGTGGTGCGCACGGCCAACGGCTTTGAGGATGGCGGCGTGTTCATGCCTCTGGACGCGGCGCAGCTCTTCTTCCACAAGGACGGTTCTTCGGTCATCACCATCAAGCTGCACAACAAGGACGATGCGGCGGCCTTCAAGCAGCGCGTCCGGCAGCAATTTCCTAACCTCATCGCACTGGAAGACGCGGAGTTTTCGCACACGTACTCGCAGTTCCGAATTTTAAAGGCCACTGCGTGGGCCGTTGGCGGATGCGGTCTGCTGCTGGGCGGGCTGGGCGTGGCCAACACCATGATCATGTCGGTCTTCACGCGTATCCGGGAGATTGCGATTCTGCGCGTGAACGGGTTTTCCAACGCGCAAATTGCCGGCGTCATCTTTGGCGAGTCATCGCTGGTGGCCGCGGTGGGCGCGCTGGCGGGCCTTGCGCTGGGCGTTGGGGCGCTGTTTGCGCTCAAGAGGATTCCTGCGCTCGACGGCTACGTGGATGCCTCGGTGCATCCGGAGATCATGGGCATAGTTCTGCTGCTGGCGCTGCTGACGGGCGTGGCCGGCGCCTTGTATCCGGCGTTCTACGCCATGCGTGTTCGGGCGGTGGAGGCCCTTCGCTTCGAATGAGCACCGCACCCAGGCCGGAGTCAGATTCGCGGCGCATCGTACTGCGCGCAGAAGACGTGTGGAAGAGCTACGACGACGGCGCCATCACGGTGCTGAAGGGCGTCTCGTTCGAGGCCTGCGAGGGGCAGACCATTGCCTTGTGCGGCCCCTCGGGCTGCGGAAAAAGCACGCTGCTCCACCTCTTCGGCGGGCTTGATGAGCCGGACCGCGGACGTGTGAGCGTCAACAGCATTGAGGTCAACCGGCACCGCGATCTGCTGCGCCTCTTGCGGCATGAGGTGGGCTTTGTCTTCCAGCTGCACAACCTCATTCCCGACCTGACGCTTGAAGAAAACTGCCTGCTGCCCGCCGTGGCCGCCGGCACACCCAAACACGAGGCACGGCAGCGCCTGATGGATCTGGCCGAGCGCACCGGGTTGAGTCCGCGCCTGGGCCACCGCATTCAGAAGCTCTCCGGCGGAGAGAGGCAGCGCACCGCGCTGTGCCGCGCACTGATGAACCGGCCAAAGATTCTGCTGGCTGATGAGCCCACCGGGTCGCTGGACGAGCGCACCAGCGCCACCGTGTTTGACCTGCTGCTGGAAGTGGCCGCAAACGAGGGCGTGACCCTGCTGATGGCCACGCACGACCGCAGTCTGGCCGAGCGCTGTGACCGGCTGCTGCAGATGCACGATGGGAGGATCGATGAGCCCGGATTACGCTGACCAGGAACCCGCAGAGAATGCGACAGACGGCCTGGTCCATGCGGCCTGGCACAGTCTGTTGTGGCTTGTTGTTGGCAATGGCATAGGCGTGATGCTGGCGATTCTGCTGCTGCTGCCCGGGCTGAACCTCTGGCTGGGCGAGTGGACTTACGGCCGCTGGATTGTGGTTCACATGAACCTGGCGCTCTACGGCTGGTCCAGCCTGCCCATGGTGGCGTTTCTGTTTGCCGTCTATGGCGCAGACCGCGGCGCGACCGCGCGCTGGTGCCGCCCGGCGCTTTGGGCGTGGTCTGCGGCGCTGGTTGTGGGCGCCTATGCATGGCTCTCCGGCAACTCCAGCGGCAAACTTTTTCTGGACTGGTCAGGCTTTGCGCGGGTGGCGTTTCCGCTGGCCATTGCGGGGCTGTGGATTCTGCTGACGGTCTCGCTGGCCCGCAAGTGGAGCGCGCCGGAAAACGCAGCAACCCGCGTGCGCGCGGCCAAGGTGGTGGGCCTTCTGCTGTTGGCTGCCGTGCCCGCGGCGCTGTACATCGCCTCCAGCCCCGCGCTGTATCCGCCGGTAAATCCGGCTACGGGCGGCCCAACGGGCGCCAGCCAACTGGAGTCGTCGCTGGCGGTGGTGGCGATTCTGCTGCTGTTGCCCTTCGGGCTTGCACGGCGCAAAGCGGCGCGGGCCTGGGCGGTTCCCGCGGCCTGGTGGGTGCTGGCGGCGCAGTCCGTGCTGTGCGTGGCGCTGGGCCGCGGAAATACCAGCCATCATGACCCGCTGCAATACCTGAGCCTGGGCACGCTGCTGGTGTGGATTCCACTCACGCCCGCGTACTACGCGGCCTTTGCCTGGCGTACGGAGACGCGTGGCTGGCGGCAGGCGTTCCTGTGTTGGTGGTCCGGGCTGCTGCTCACCGGGTGGATACTCTTCTTGCCTGGCGTGCTGGACCGCTTCAAATTCACCGACGCGCTGGTGGGCCACTCCTTCACCGCCATGGCGGGCTTTCTCTCCGCGCTGCTCATCTTCGTCATGGTGCAGTTGATGGGCTCTGATGGCTGGATCTTCACGCGTGGCTGGTCCTTTCATCTGTGGAACTGGAGCGTGCTGGCGTACATTGGGTTGATGTCGATTGCCGGCTGGATGGAAGGTCCGCATCCGGAGTTCACCATCACCCTGGGCACGGCGCGCAACACGCTCTATGCGCTGCGGCTGCTCACGGGAGTCCTGATGCTGGTGGCCTCGCTCGAGTGGTTCCAGGATGCGTGGCTGCTGCTGCGCGAGCGCGAGTCCGGCACCGGACAAACGGTGCAGGAGGCCACGGCATGACGCGACGCGTACTCTTGGTCTTTCACTGGGCGGCGGGACTCAGCGACGCATCCACCGGCGCCATGCTGATGGCTGCCCCGGCCTTCACGCTGGGCCTCATGGGCCTTGCCGCGCCTGCTGATGCCATGCCCTTCGTTTCGTTTGTGGGCGCGTTTGTGCTGGCGGTGGGGCTGGCGTACCTGTACGGCGCGCGGCTGGTGGGCCGGGAGTGCAGCATGGCCAGGCTGGAGGCCGTATGGCTGGTGACGGCGATGGTGCGCAGCTCCGTGGCCGTATTTGTACTGGCGGAGGTTCTCAAGGGCGCGCTTTCACCGGGGTGGTTGACGATAGCAGTGTTTGACGCGGCCTGTGTGGCGTTCCAGGCGCTGGGCCTGCGCAACGGCTGGATTCGGTATGCGGCCCAATAGCACCAGCGCTACGGAATGGCGCGGCGTGTTTCTGGTCGCCTTCACCTACGTTTATTTCCTCATCTTCGCGCAGTTCGCCTTCCTCAGCCGACTGGCGCAGCAGGGCATTGGCGGCGCGCACCTCAAGGCGGTGATGGGCGCAATGGCTGCCGGCGGCGTCCTGCTCAGCCTGCTGGCGCCGCGAGTGCGCTGGTGCGCCAGTCCGGTTACGCGGCTGCGTGCGGGATTTGCCGTGTGCGGGCTGGCCGCCCTGGCCACGCTGGCGCCGCTGGGCACGGCGACGGCCATGGCCGTGGCGCTGGCTGTTGGCGCGGGGCTGGGCCTGGTTACAGTCACACTTGTGACGCACTTGCGCCGCTGGACGGGCGAGCACGGCGCGCTGTGGAAGGTGGGCCTCGGCACCGGCACGGGCTACCTGCTGTGCAACGTGCCGCAGTTGTTTGCCGCGTCGCCACAAGCGCAGGCGGCCAGTGCCGTGCTCGTGTGCGGAGCTGCCATTTGGCTGGCTGGCGGCGGGCAGCTTCGGCCCATTTCCCTGCCTTCCGCCGCAACTCCTCGGCCGCTTGCGTTTCCTTTCGTGGTGGCGTGCTTTGCCGGGCTGGTCTGGCTGGACTCGGCGGCGTTCTTCATCATCCAGCACACGCCGCAACTGAAGGCGGGCACGTGGCAGGGCACGGCGCACCTGTGGGCCAACGGCGTTCTGCACTTTGTGGCGGCGCTGGCCAGCGTGTGGCTGCTGCGCCGGCGCGGCTTGTATGCGGTGCTGGCTGCGGCGTTTCTGGTGCTGGCGGGCGCGTGCCTGCTGCTGCTGGACCCCGCGCATACGCTGCAGGCCTCGGTGCTGTACCCGGTGGGCGTGTCGCTGTATTCGGTGGCGCTGGTGGCCTATCCTTCGCTGCTTTCCCCGGCGGCCACGGCGGAGGCTCGGGGACGGCAGGCCGGCTGGATCTATGCCATCGCCGGATGGGGCGGATCGGCGCTGGGCATCGGCATGGGGCAGAATCTTGGCCACGTACCGCCGGCGTTTCTGGCCGGTGCAGGCGCGGTGGTGCTTCTGCCGGGAGCCATCTTCGTGATCCAGCAGCGCACCCGAGAAGCCCTGGCAACGCTGGCGATTCTTGGGCTGGCTTACGGCGTCTACCGGTTGCAGGGGCCGCCGCGCAGTGCAGCGCCGCAAACCGCAGTCGAGCGCGGCCGGCAGGTCTACATCGCCGAGGGCTGCATCAGTTGCCACTCGCAATATGTACGTCCCAACACGGACGACGTTCTGATGTGGGGACCGGCGGAAAGCGTGGACGCGGTCCGGCACGAGCAACCGCCCTTGATCGGCAACCGGCGTCAGGGGCCGGACCTGGCGGAGGTCGGCGCGCGTCGCTCCGCCTTTTGGCTCAAAATGCATTTCTTCAATCCCGCGCAGGTCAGCGGCGCGTCCATCATGCCGCCGTACGGGTTTCTGTTTCAGGATGGCCGTGGGCAGGACCTGGTCGCGTATCTTGAGAGCCTGCGTGGGCCCGGCGTTCCGGCGCATCTTGCGGCCGAGACCCAGTGGAGCCCTTCTCCCCAGGCCGAAGGCGAGGCCAGTGTCGGACAAGGCCACGTGTTGTGCACAAGATATTGCGCTACATGCCATGACGCCGACGGCGCCACGCGCGTGCGCTGGAAGGCGAGCTTTGCTCACCAGCCGCCTGACCTGCGCAGCGGGCCGTTCCGGCTTCCGCTGTCGGTCGACTTAGAACAGCGGCAGCTGCGGCTGGCGCAGGTGGCCAAATTCGGAATTCCGGGCACGGACATGCCCGGCCACGAGTATCTGAGCGACCGGGAGATTGCGTCGCTCAGCCTTTGGTTGGCGCAGAACATAGCCCAATCTGCCCCTTCCGGGGTCAAACGAATGCAGACAGGAGATAAATGATGAAGAAGACTCTAGTGCAATCCTTTCTTGCCGTGCTTGCCCTTCTACTTGCGCCGCTGGCCCATGCCCAGCACCAGACGTTTACCGTCAATCCGGGGGCCAGCCAGGTCTCCTTTTTCCTGGCAGGCTCTGACCACGGAGTGCATGGCACCTTCCATGTGCAGAGCGGGATGGTGGACTTTGATCGCAACCCGGCGAGGATTTCCGGCAGCATTGTGGTGGCTGCGGGCTCGGGCGAAACCGGCAACAGGAGCCGCGACCACAAGATGCTGACCGAAGTGCTGAACGCCTCGCAATTCAGCGAGGTGACCTTCCAGCCGCAGAGCTACCAGGGCACAGTGCTGTCCTCGGGCGACTCTTCCATCCAGGTGAGCGGCATCTTTACGCTGCACGGTACCCCGCACAACATCACCGTCCCCATGCAGATTCACATCGAGGGCGGCAGCCTCACGGCAAGAACGCACTTCCGCGTGCCGTATGTCCAATGGGGGCTCAAAAACCCGAGCATCCTGTTTCTGAAAGTGGCGAAAGAAGTGGACGTGGACCTGGCCCTCACCGGCACGCTCATACCGGCGAACTAGACTGCAGGGGTGGCCGCTTACCGCCCCAGGTAGTCGCGATACTGCGTCTCCAGCACGCCGGCCGCGCGGGCCAGCGCCAGCTTGGACAGGTTGCACTGGTAGAGGCTTTCCACCAGGTTGCTCTCAGCCGAGGCCAGGGAAGCCTGAGCGTCCACCAGCCGCAGATTGTCATCCACGCCGGCGTGCACGCGGTCGGTCTCATCGGTGAGCGCCTGTTTGGCCAGGTCCACGTTGGAGCGGGCCACGGCCACCATCTTTTGCGAAGCGGCCACGTCCAGCAGCGCGTCCCGCACCTGCTCGTCAATGTGGTTGCGCAGGTCCAAAAGCTGGGCCAAGGCGGCATCCAGCTCCGCCTGGGAGGCGTCCGCGTCGCCGCGCAGCCTGGCTTCACGGAAGATGGGAACGCTCAGCGTACCCACCGCGGCAAAGTTGCCGTGGGTGCCCGCGCCGTTCACGGTATCCGTGCCCCAAAAGCCGCGGAAGCTGAGCGTGGGGAATCGCCGGCTGCGGTAGGCGGAGTGCACCTGGCGCAGTTCGGTCACCTGGTTCTGCAGGTTCTGGTAGTCCTGCCGGCTGCGGTAGGCCACAGCGCGCACCTCGGCCGGCGTCTGCTCGGCCAGGTCGTTGTAAGGCGCGGGGTCCGTCAGCACCACGTCCCGGCCGGGGTCAATGCCGATCTCGCGCTTCAGCAAGATCAGGTCCTTCTCGTGTGCATTCTGCACCGCCAGCAGTGCCTGCTGCTGCGCCTGCATCTGTACCCGGGCGCGTAACTCGTCCAGGTTGGAGGCGGTGCCCGCCAGGTGCGCCAGATGCGCGTGCTCCAGAGCCAGCTTGTCGGCGGCCAGCTGTGCCGTGGCGTTGTCCACTTCGCTGGCGGCGGCAATCGTGTGCAGATAAGCCGAAGCCACCTGCTGCACCACCTCGCCGCGCGCAGACATCTTGGCAAAATAGGCAACGCGCTCCGCCGCTCCGGCGGCCTTCCAGCCGGCAATCACCGGGCCGGAAAACAGAGTCTGCTGGAAGGAGAGCATGCCCTGCGTCAGATCATCGCGCGTGATGAGGGAGACGCCGGGAGGCAGTTGGCCGCCGGGAAATAGCGAGCCGAAGCTGGCCAGCACGCCGGGGCCAAAGCCCTGAGCAGCCAGGTTATGCTGGTAAATCCCCGTGCCGCCACTCAGCGTGATGGTGGGCAGGAACTCCTGCAGGGCCTGTTTCTTTTCTCCCTTCAGTGCCTTTTCCGCGTTCTCGGCTTCCTTCAGGCCGAGGTTGTTGTCCAGGCCCATTTGCACTGCCTGTTCCAGAGAGAGCCGGATGGGTTCCCCGCCGGCCATCTGTACCGTGACGCTGCCGTAGAACGGGTTGGCCGCCGAACTGGGGTTTGCATAGGGCGCCTGGGCACAGGCCACCGACGCGGCAGCCAGAGCCGGCACGACCAGCCACGCAGCGGCGCGGCGCAACGCAGATTTTCCCTTGGATTTCACTGCCATCATTCTCTCAGATGACAGAAACGGCAGGAGGATTCCGCCGAAACAGGAAATGGGGCGCAAAGACGACATTCGGCAGGGCTTGCCGCCGGGTCGTAGGCCCAGAAAACAGCGTCCCGGACAGCTCGCCTGCTGCCCGGGACGCCGCGTTTCCCCATTTTGGCCGCAGATGGGTGATTACTCGTCCGCCTCTTCCTCCGGCCGTTTGGCGCCAGCCAGAATCTTCTCTGCCACCGCCTGGGGAACCACGTCGTAGTGAGCCATCTCCATGTGGTAGCTGCCTTTCCCCTGGGTCATGGAGGTGAGCAGAGTGCCATACGTCAGCATCTCTGCCATGGGCACCTCGGCGTGGATGAGGGTGGTGCGGCCGCGCGTCTCCATGCCCTGCACGCGCCCTCGGCGGCTGTTCAGGTCGCCCATCAGGGTTCCGGCAAAGTCGTCCGGCGCCTCAATTTCCACCTTCATGATGGGCTCCAGCAGGCAGGCTTTGGCCTGCTCCATGCACTTGCGGAAGGCCATCCGGCCGGCCATCTTGAACGACATTTCGTTCGAATCCACATCATGGTAGCTGCCGTCGTAGACCGTCACCTTGAAGTCCACCACCGGGTAGCCCGCCAGGTAGCCGCGCGTGGCCGATTCCACAATGCCCTTTTCCACCGCGGGAATGAATTGCCGCGGGATGGACCCGCCAAAAACCTCGTTGGCAAACTCGAAGCCGCCGCCGCGCGGCAGCGGCTCCATGCGAATCTTGCAGTCGCCGAACTGGCCGTGGCCGCCGGTCTGCTTCTTGTGGCGACCCTGAGCGTCGGCGTGCCCGCGGATGGTCTCGCGGTAGGGCACCTTCGGCGACTTCAGCGTCACTTCGGCGTGGTAGCGCTTCTTAAGCCGGGAGACGATGGCCTCAATGTGCGGCTGGCCCGCCCCGGCAATCAGAAACTCATTGGTCATCGGGTCGCGATAGAAGCGGATCAGCAGGTCCTCCTCCATCAGCTTGTGGATCGCCGGCGCCAGCTTGTCCTCGTCGGCGCGGGTCTTGGGCTCAATGGCGTAAGTCATGGAGGGCTCTGGCAGCTTGGCCAGCTCCACCTGCATCTCTGCGCCTTTCTGGCCCAGTGTGTCGCCGGTGAGCGTGTCGCGCAGCTTGGCCACCGCGCCCAGGTCGCCGGCGTGCAACTCGGCCACTTCCACAGCTTTGCGGCCCTGCATCACGCTCAGGTGGCTGAGCCTCTCCTGCCCGCGGCGAGTGTAGTTTTCCAGCGTCATGTCGTTCTTGATGACGCCGCTGACCACCTTGAAAAAGCTGATGCGCCCGGAAAACGGGTCGGTCATCGTCTTGAAGACCATCAGGCCGGCCGGTTCCGCGTCGTCCACCTTGCGGAAGCTCGCCGTCGCCTCGCCCTCGCCTTCGCCGGAGTCTGTGCCGTGGCCGTTGCCGGCGGCCTGCAAAGCCGGCTGCCTCACGGCGATGGGCGCGCGCTCCACGGGCGCCGGGGCGTAGACCTTGAGGAAGTCCAGCAGATGGTCAGTGGCCATGTTCCCCAGCCCGCTGGTAAACAGCACCGGGAAGATGCGGTCCTCGCGGATGGCTTCATGCAGCGCGCTGATGAGGTGCTGCTCCGGAATGGTGCCCACAGCAAAGTACTCCTCCATCAGCTCATCCTTGCCCTCAGCCACCAGCTCCACCAGCGCCTCATGCGCGGCCTTTGCCTGCGCGGCAATGCTGGCGGGAATTTCGCCGGTAATCTTGCCGCGGCCGTCACCGCCGGGCGTGTAATAGAACGCCTCCATCGTCACCAGGTCCACCACGCCGTGGAAGCCCTCCGCGTCGGAGATGGGCATCTGCACCGGCACGCACTCGCGGCCCCAGCGCTCATGCAGGTCGTCCACCAGCGCACTCAGCCCATGTGCGCCGCCCGCCTTGGGGTGGTCCATCTGGTTCACCACCACGATGCGCGGCACCAGCGCCTCCTCGGCATATCTCCACACGCGCTCGGTCACCGGCTCCACGCCGTTCTGCGCATTCACCACCACAATGGCCGCTTCCACCGGCAGCAGCGCGGTGCGGGCCTCATGGCTGAACATGTGGAAGCCCGGCGTATCCACAAAGTTGATCTTCACCCCCTGCCACTCGGCAAAGGCCACCGCGTTCTGCATGGTCAGGCCGCGGGAAACTTCCTCCTCGTCATAGGCCGTCACCGCGGAACCCTCCGCGACGCGGCCCTGGGTCGGCGTCATTTTGGCGGCATGCAGCATGGCGGCAATCAGCGTGGTTTTGCCGCTCTGCGCATGCCCCATTACAGCTACGTTGCGGATCTCACTTCCCTGGTACGGTTTCATGGCAATTCTCCTTTATGGTGCGAACGGCCGCGCAGACCCAGTGGGGCCGCGAAGCGTCCGCGTGCAAACGGTGCAATTGGTACGGAATGGGGTCGGCACAGGGACTCCTTGGAGGCGTCCCGAAGGGCGTCCGTGGGTCCGGATGGCAGGGCCTGAGGGCCCGGTCTGCCGTCTTCCTCATCCATGGCGAGGGACTCCGGCAGGCGCCTGGCGCGCGAAAGCTACAGCATCGCGCCGGGCGTCTCGCGTTAAGAAAACGGATGCTATCACACGCGGAGCGCGACCGTCCCGTGACCGGCCGCACAGTTGAGGCACCGAACTCTCCGCGCCGCCGCGCATGGGCTGTGGTAGAGTCCCTGTATCCCGCTCTATCCCTGCGGTCGCGGGCCTCTCCATCCCCCGGAATGCCATTTCTGATGAGGTGAATGCGGATGCCCTCTCCCGGCAAGACTGCGGCGCTTTCTATCTCACCCGATTGGGCGCTTCCCGGTTCCGCGCTTCCCGGTCCTGAGGAAGATGCGGTAATCGGAGCCTCAGCCCTGCGCAAGGCCTCGTTGCGCCTGCTGCCCATCCTGGCCATCGGCTATGGCATGGCCTACATGGACCGCATCAACATTAGCTTTGCCTCGCTGCGGATGAACGACGACCTGCACTTCAGCGCCACGGTCTACGGCTTAGGCGCAGGCATTTTCTTCATCGGCTACGCCCTGTGCGAGGTGCCGTCGAACCTGATGATGCTGCGCTTTGGCGCCAGGCGCTGGCTTACCCGCATCATGTTCACCTGGGGCCTGCTGGCCACCTGCATGATGTTTGTGCGCACGCCCTGGGAGTTCTACACGGTGCGCCTGCTGCTGGGCATCTCTGAGGCGGGCTTCTTCCCCGGAGTCATCTACTACCTCACGCTCTGGTTTCCCGCTCCGGTGCGGGCGCGCGCCATCAGCCGCTTTTACATCTCAGGCCCTCTCAGCTCCGCGGTATCGGGTGCGCTGGCCGGCTTTCTGCTCGGTCTCGACGGCCGGCTCGGGCTCACCGGATGGCAATGGCTCTTCCTCGCCGAGGGGCTGCCCACGGCGCTCTTCAGCGTGGCCGTCTTCCTGCTGCTGCCAGACTCGCCCGCGCAGGCACAATGGCTCACCGCGCAGGAAAAGCACTGGCTCGAACGGCAACTTTCAGAGGAAGCCGTGCATGCGCACATTGGCCGCGAGGCCGGCGTGATGAAGGCGCTGCTTTCGCCCAAGGTGTGGATGATCGGCATGTTCTTCTTCTGCGCGCTCACTTGCTTTTACGGATACGCATTCTCCGCGCCTGCCATATTTCAGGAAGCAACCGGCTGGGACGTGACGCGCGTGGGCTATCTTGTTGCGGTCATCGGCCTGGCTGGGGCTCTCGCCATGCTGTTGGGCGGCATCAGCTCTGATCGCAGTGGCGAGCGCAGATTTCACTGCATCATTCCGTGTTGCATCATGGCCGTCTGCTTTCTCGTCGCCGGCCTTGCCCATCCGGGCTGGCTGGTGGTGGGCTCGCTGGCGCTGATGTGGTTGGCCTTCCAGGCGATGCTGGCTCCGGCGCTTGCCCTGCCCACGCAGTTCCTCTCCGGGCCGGCCTGCGCCGCGGGCATTGCCGCCATGAACACCATCACCATGTTCAGCGGATTTGTGGGTCCCTACTGGATGGGCCGCATGAAGGATCTTACCGGCAGCTACTGGCTCGGGCTCTATGGGCTCGCCATTCCCGCGTTGGGCGCCGCCGGCTTCATGTACGCGCTGACGCGCAGCCTGGCGCGCCACCGGCCTCCGCAGCCCGCAGTGGAACTTGCCGAGGGGCCGGCTTAGTTGGAGACTGGCGCTAAAGACTCGCGGTGGCGGGCAGAATCTCGTCCACATCGATCCACTGCGTGGGATAGTTGCCCGTGTAGCACGCCGTGCAGAAGCCGTTCTTTTCGCTGGCGTCGCAGCACTTGAGCAGCCCTTCCAGCGAAAGGTATGACAGCGAGTCCGCCTCAATAAAGCGGCGAATCTCCTCAATCGACTTGTTGGCGGCAATCAGGTCGTGCTTGCTGGGTGTATCCACGCCGTAAAAACAGGGCGAGATGGTGGGCGGGCAGCTGATGCGCAGGTGGACTTCCTTGGCGCCCGCGCCGCGCACCATGCGCACGATCTTCCGGCTGGTGGTGCCGCGGATGATGGAGTCGTCAATCAGCACCACGCGCTTGCCTTCCAGCAGATTGTGCACCGGGTTCAGCTTGAGCCGCACGCCAAAGTCGCGCACCCGCTGCTCCGGCTCAATAAAGGTGCGGCCCACGTAATGGTTGCGGATGAGCCCGAAGCGGAAGGGAATGCCGCTCTCGTCTGCGTAGCCCAGGGCAGCGGTCACACCGGAGTCGGGGACAGGCACGATGATGTCGGCCGGGACACCGGACTCGCGCGCCAACTGGCGGCCCATCTGGTCGCGGCTTTCCTGCACCCAGCGGCCAAAGATGCGGCTGTCTGGACGCGCAAAGTAAACATGCTCAAAGACGCAGCTGGACCGTGGCACGCCGGAGGAGAACTGGCGGCTGGTCACGCCGTCGCCTGTGACCATAACCAGCTCGCCCGGCAGCACGTCGCGCTCATACTCGGCGCGCAGCAGGTCAAAGGCGCAGGTTTCGCTGGCAAAGACGATGGTGTCCGGCCCTTCCGGGTTGCGGATGCGGCCCATCGAAAGCGGACGGAAACCGCGCGGATCGCGGGCGGCAAAGATGCGGTCGCGCGTCATCATCACAATGGAGAACGCGCCTTCCACCTGCGACAGGGAGTCGGCAATCGCGTCCACCAGTGTGCCCGCGCCGGAGTGCGCGATGAGTTGGACGATGATTTCCGAATCCGACGTGGTCTGGAAGTAGGCGCCTGCGCGCTCCAGCCTGGTGCGCAGGTTGCCCAGGTTCACCAGGTTGCCGTTGTGCGCAATGGCGATGAGGCCCTTGGTGGAGTCCACGCGGATGGGCTGCGCGTTCAAAAGGGCGGAGTCGCCCGTGGTGGAGTAGCGCGTGTGGCCAATGGCCATCTGGCCGGGCAGCTTCTCCAGCACCTCGTCGGTAAAAATCTCTGACACCAGGCCCATGCCTTTGATGTTGGCCAAGTGGTGGCCGTCGGCCGAGGCGATGCCCGCCGACTCCTGCCCGCGATGCTGCAGCGCGTAAAGGGCCAGGTAGGCCTGCCGTGCCGCGTCCGGATGGCCGTGGATGGCCGTTACCCCGCACTCCTCGCGGAGTTTCGGGTCCTCATCACGGTTGCTGTCTGCCTGCGGTCTTTCACCCTCGACCTGCAGCGCGCGGGTGGCGTCCTCA
>DATKTQ010000155.1:0-6422 GCA_035531055.1 Occallatibacter sp.
TCCGGCCCGAAGACCGCAAGCTGAGCGAGCAGTTCATGAGCTACTGGACCAACTTTGCCCGCACCGGCGACCCCAATGGCCCCGGACTGCCCCAGTGGCCCACGTACTGCAAGGATCACGAGGTTCTGCACCTCAACAATCCTGTAACCGCCGCCCCCTCTACCGTTCGCGCGCGGTATGAGTTCCTGCTCAAGGGCATACCCCCCATGCACTTCTAATGCAGGCGGCTGCAATGCAGAGAGGGCCGCTTCGGCGGCCCTCTCTTGTGTTTTCTCGAATTGGTGGATCGGATAGGCTGCTGTTGCAGAGATCGAATTCCGCTTATCGATCCGTCCCGGCCGCGTCGGCAAATCCAGCAGCCTGTCCCGCGGGAATCGTGGTGATCGGCGGCGGCGGACCAAACGAGGCCGTCTTCGCATTGATCGCATCCGAGTAGTCCGGACCCAGCCCGAGCTTCTTCAGTGCGCGCGAGTCCGGCACCAGCTTCGTTTGCCAGCCGTTGTCTGCCTGGAGCTTCTGCATCGCCTGCTTGGTATCGGAGTCCCACACGCCCGTCGCATCTCCGCTCAGGTAGTGGTCGCGGATCAGCGCCTGCTGAATCTCTGTCACGCGCTCCGGCTGAATGGCCTGCTGCCCGCGCACATGACGCGCACGACGCACCCTGCGCCCGCGATGATGATGGCTGCTCCGGTGCGAAGCTGCTGCCTTCACGTGACTCTTGCTGTGTCCGCGGTGCGTTCGCGCGGCCCACGCAGGCGACGCTAGCATCGCTACAGTTAACAGGAACGCCAGGATTGATCGAAATGAAAGCACTCTGCAATACCTCTGCAATAAAATTTGTGCCTGGGCTGTTCACCAGGATTCTATCCAACGCGAACCAACAGTACCAGCAAAATGCTCCCCAAGGGGGAACCGAAAGATTACTATCGATTCCACATTCCATTTTCGAAACAACCGATTCTGCTCGCCTTCGCCGCGTCTGGCTCGCGCGGTTTCGTCGCTCGCAGAAATGCGATCGTAGCCCGGAAGCGCAAGCTGTCGAACGCGCTTACGCTTCCGGATCGAGCAATCGTGCGGCTACTGCAACGTGCCGCCGATGTAGTTGATGCCATCGCCGGGCCGACGCGGGTCCATCACTTCAAACACCACGTCGTCGCCCGATTTCAGTTTGCTCACCACCGCGGTGTACTGCTCCTTGGTGCCGGTCGGTTGCCGGTTGATGCGGATAATCACCAACCCGGGTGCCAGGCCCTGCAGATCGGCAAACGAGCCCGTCCGCACCGACTGCACCACCATGCCCGGCATGTGCAGCTTGGCCGCAGTTGCCGCCGTGGCTTCTCGCACCACAATGCCCAGCGTCGCCTCGCCCGCATCTTCCTGCGGTTGCGTCGTCGTTTCCGCCGGCGGCGCGTTCAGCTCGGCAAACACCTTGTCACGATCTCCGATCGTCACCGTCGTGTTCAGCGGCTTGCCGTCGCGCAGGTAGCCCAGCCGCGCCGTGGAGCCCGGTCGACGGCTTGCAATCTCGTTCACCAGGTCGTCGCCGTCCTTGATGCTGCGTCCGTCCACGGTCGTGAGGATGTCTCCAGGCTTAATGCCGGCCTTGTCTGCCGGCCCGTCCGGCTGCACTTCCTGCACCAGCACGCCATTCTTGAATCCGTAAATCCGGTTCACCGCGCCGGAAAGATTCGCGCGGAAGCTGATGCCGATGGACCCGCGCACCACCTTGTGGCTCGGGCTGATCAGGTCGTTGTACACCGCGGCGACCGTGTTCGACGGCATCGCGAATCCGATTCCCTGGTAGCCGGCCGACTGCGTAAAGATGGCCGTGTTCACGCCGATCACGTCGCCGTTCATGTTCAACAGCGGCCCGCCGGAGTTGCCGGGATTAATGGCCGCATCCGTCTGGATGAAGTGCTGGAACTGCCCGCTCGCGCCCGGCTGAATGGTGCGATTCTTCGCGGAGATGATGCCCGCCGTCACCGTCTGCGACAGCGCGAAAGGACTGCCGATGGCCTCCACCCAGTCGCCCACCTGCGCCGTGTCGGAGTTGCCCAGCTTCACCGTCGGCAGAGGTGTGCTCGCGTCAATCTTGATCACCGCCAGATCGGTCGCCTTGTCCGTGCCAATCACGCGCGCCGGACGGCCCAGGTCCTGCGTGTCCGGATCGGTCGAAAGCTTCACATAAATCTTGTCGGCCTTTTCAATCACGTGATTGTTGGTGATGATGTAGCCCTTCGAGTCCACAATGAACCCCGAGCCCAGCGACTCCTGCACGCCGCCGCCGTCCTCGCCCTGGTCCGGAGCCTGCCCACCAAAAAAGCGGTTGAAGAAGTCCTGAAAATTACCCTGGCCCTGCTGGCTGTTGTCGCCGTTGCCGCTGCCGTCGTCCGGGTTGGGCTGGAACACCTTGCCATGAAAGTTCTTCAGGCCCTTGTTGGCGGTCTGTTTGGGAAAGGTCTGGGTGTTGATGTTTACCACCGCCGGCCCCACCATCTTGGCAATCCGCACAAACTCGTTGGGCGCAACCGTCGAGTTCACCACCTTCAGCGGCGTCGCATCGGCACTGCTGTTCCGACTCTCCTGTCCACGAACACCGTGGGCTGCATACGAGCCTGCCACCAGCGCGACCGAAAGCGTGGCAAGCAAAACAAAAACGGAAGCGAGACGGCGTGTACGCAACCGTTCGATGAGCGAATTCATGGAATCAATAACCTCGTCGGTTTTCCGGCATTGCCGGACGTTCGTTACCACTTTTCAGTATAGCCAGTCGTGCGCTCCCGTGCCCTGCGCCGGCATAGAATTGAAGGAACTCTGCTGTGTTAGACGAAAAATCCGGCCAAGAGTGTCACTGGCCTCGTGCTACCATCCGGCATGGTCCAATGCCGCAAGTGCATGCAACTGTTCACCGTGGCGCTGCTGGCAGCGTCAGGCTGCGTCTCCGCCAGCCACGCGCAGCAGGCGCCGCCCACTCCGTCCGCGGCCAGCCAGCATTTGGATGCCATTCTCGGCGCGCAGGACGGCGCATGGGCGCCCGCTCAACTTCATGTGATGGCACAGCTCCGCGACGCCGCTCTTCGAGATCCCTACGCCCTCGATCAGCTTCGCTATCTCACAGACAACATCGGCCCCCGCCTCAGCGGGTCGCCCCAGGCCCTGCAGGCCGTCCATTACGTCGCCGACCAGATGCGCGCCCTCGGAGCTAAAGTCACCCTGGAGAAGGCCATGGTGCCTCACTGGGTTCGTGGCGAGGAAACCGCCGAGCTCGTCAGCTGGTCCGGGCAGACCACAGGCACCACGCAGAAAATCGTCCTCACCGCGCTCGGCGGCAGCGTTGCCACCCCAGCAGGCGGGCTCACTGCGCCGGTCGTCGTCGTAGACGACTGGCAGCAACTCCGCAGTCTCCCGGACGGCGCCGTCCGCGGCAAAATCCTTCTCTTCAACCACCCCTTTGACAAGCAGTTGGCAGCCGAAGACAAGGGCATGCAGGCTTACGGACAGGCCGTGGCCTACCGCGCCATGGCACCCGCTGCCGGGGAAGCCGTGGGTGCGGTTGCCGTGCTGGTCCGCTCCGTTGGAGGTGCGGATTACCGTCTCCCGCACACCGGCATGACCGACTACGCCCCAGACCTGCCCAAAATTCCCGCCGCCGCTGTCACAGCCGAGGACGCGGACCTGCTCCAGGTCCTTGCCGGCCAGGGACCCGTCACGCTCCATCTCACCCTTACGCCGCAGACCCTGCCCGACGTGCCCGGATACAACGTCATTGCCGATTGGCCCGGAAGCGAGCATCCCGAGCAGGTTGTGATTGTCTCCGGTCATCTGGACTCCTGGGACCTGGGCACCGGAGCCATCGACGATGGCGCCGGCGTAGCTGTCTCCATGCAGGTCATCCACCTCATGCAGGCGCTCGGCATCCATCCCCGCCGAACCATCCGCTTCGTTGCCTGGATGAGCGAAGAAGAGGCCTCGCAGGGGGCCGCCGCCTACCTTGCCGACCACAAGAACACCGTGGCGGAGCACATTGGAGCGCTGGAGTCCGATGGCGGCGCCGGCCACCCTGCCGGAATTTACTTCGCAGGCCCTCCGGAACTGGCCGCATGGCTTCAACCAGTCGCGCAGGTGCTTGCACCCTTCGGGGCCACCCTCCTTGAGGGCGTTGGCGGCACCGGAGAAGACATCGCCGGGCTTACCCAGCAGGGCGTTCCCAGCTTTGCACCCATCCAGGACAGCCGCTTTTACTTCAACTACCACCACACGGCGGCCGACACGTTGGACAAGGTGAATCCTCGCGAACTGGAGGAAAACGCGGCCGTTATGTCCATTCTCGCCTTCGCCCTGGCCGACTCCGCGGCCCCTGCGCCGCGCGCCCACCCGCGGCCATAGGCTAGTTCGCGCCCCATTTGGTAACCCCCTAGATGCGGGCCCTTTTCCGGGCGCAATGGGCAGTACAAAATCCCATATAATGAAAGCTGGCATTGGCTACGCTGCTACGATGAGGGTGCGGACTTGTGCAGTTTGCCACCACGCGCTCCAGCATGTAGGCCCGGAGAGGGAGGTCAGATTTCCGACCACCCAACAGTCTCTGTGCGTCTTTCACCCTCCGGCGCGGTTCGACGAGGTCTGGCACGCATTCCCCGCAGCGGTCCAATTCCGGGAGTGATTGAGTGACGGAGGCATCTAAGCGGCTCCAATTTCATATGGAAATGAGGCGGGAGCCTGTAACTCTTGCCATTCTTTCTGGCCTGGCCGTGCTGTTGTTCCTCGTAGTCGCCGTCTTATCCCGCATCTATCATTCGCAGCAACAGTCACTTGCGGAGGATTGGTCCTCTCGCGGCACGGCCGATCTTGCGGCGCAACAGTATGCCAGCGCAGTCACAGATTTCCGCACTTCTCTGCTGTACGACCGCGACAACAACTCCTACCAGCTCAGCCTTGCCGAGGCTCTTTTGGGCGAGAACCGCACAGATGAAGCCCGCACCTACCTCATGAATCTGTGGGAGCGGCAACCGGAAAACGGCACCGTTAACCTGGAACTGGCCCGCATTGCCGCCTCCAAGGGCCAGACCGAAAGTGCCCTGCGCTATTATCACAACGCTATTTATGCCACCTGGCCCGCAGATGAGGACCAGGCTCGCAAAAACGTTCGGCTCGAACTCATCAATCTCCTGCTCCAGATCAATTACACCGCCCAGGCCCAGTCGGAGTTGATTGCCCTGGCCGCCAATCTGGGCGACGACCCGTCAGCCCAGGCCAACGTGGCTGGCCTTTTTCTCCGGACACACGATTACGAACAGGCTCTCAGCGAGTACCGGCTTAGCCTCAAGGCCAACCGCCGCAATGCCGTGGCACTGGCCGGAGCAGGGAAGGCAGCGTTCGAGCTTAGCCAGTACATTTCAGCGGAGCGTTACCTTCGCGAGGCCGTGGATATCCGCCCGGGCGACAAGGACAGCGCCGCCCGCCTGCAACTGACGGAGCTGGTGTTGCAGATGGATCCTTTCCGCCGCCAGATGCGCTCGGCGGAAAGAAACCGCATCGTTGTCAATGATTTTGCCGCCGCCGGCGACCGGCTCAAGACCTGCCAGGTGCCTGCGGCAAACGCTGCCACTGTCACCCAGAAGCAGTCGCTGGCGCAGCAGTGGGCAAAGCTCAAGCCACAGGTTACGGAACGGGGACTGCGGCGCAATCCGGACATGGTGAACACTGCCATGGAACTCGTGTTTAACGTGGAACGGTCAAGCAAGGGGATGTGCGGCGCGGGCACGGAGATCGATCAGGCGCTGTTGCTCATCGCCAAAATGCATGAGGGGCTCTGAGTTGGGGACGATTTCAATTTTCGAGGCTGGTACGGTCACAGAAGAACAAAAGGGCAAGCCCGCAGTGGCCACCGAGGAGCACCCTCGTGCTTCCGTCTGGGAATCCCTGTTTCGTGAGGATCGTTTCTTCCTTGTTCTGTCCGTCTTCATCGGCATCTTTTCCGGTCTGGCCGTAGTCTGCTTCCGCTTCACCATTGACTGGTGCCGCATATACCTGCTTGGCTCCGGTGCGCACCTCTCGACCACACGCCTCATCCTGGTCCCCACGCTGGCCGGCCTGGTCATCGCCGTTCTGGTAATCCACGTCTTTCCGCTGGCCCGCGGCAGCGGCGTCAACCAGACAAAGGCGGCGGTTTTCATTTACAACGGCTACATTCCGGTGCGCACAGCCGTGGGCAAGTTCATCACCTCCGCCCTCGCCATCGGCTCTGGCCAATCACTCGGGCCGGAAGATCCCTCGCTTCAGATTGGCGCCACGCTCGCATCGCTCATTGGCCGCCGCATGAAGCTCTCTCGCGATCGCATGCGCCTCATCGCGCCTGTCGGCGCCGCGGCCGGTCTTGCCGCGGCCTTCAACGCGCCCATTTCCGCCGTCCTCTTCGTCAT
>DATKTQ010000156.1:0-2506 GCA_035531055.1 Occallatibacter sp.
TACGCCATCCTCGCCGGCAATTTGCTGCGCCGCCTTCCGCGCGTTCTCAGCAAACTGCGGCTCGTCCAGCATCGCCCGCACGTTGCGCGCCACGCGATCCGCGGTGTAGTCGCTCTTCTCAATCGTCCGCGAAACACCCAGTCGCCGCATCCGCCGCGCGTTGTCCGGCTGGTCATGGGAGTAGGGCATAATCACCATCGGCTTGCCCGCGCGCAGGCATTGCGCCGTCGTCCCCACGCCGCCCTGGTGCACCACCATTCGCGCTTTCGGCAGCAGCGCGCTGTACGGCGCATACTCGGCCACGCAAATCGTTTCCGGCAGCGCCTGTTTCGGCCGGTTCCGCGTGTCTGAACCAATCAGCAGCACCGCGCGAATCCCCATCTCCATCGCGGCCTTCGCAGACTCCTCGTAGAAATCTCCCGCCGCCAGCACCGCCGCCGAGCCCAGCGTAAACACCACCGGCGCTTCGCCCTCGGCCACAAACTTTTCCAGGTGCGCGGGCAGCGCCGCATTGCCCGCGTCCGAATCGTAAAAACAAAAACCCGCAATCCGCGTATGCGCCGGCCAGTCCTTCTGCGCCGTGCCCAGCACACGCGAAAACAGCGCCAGCACCAGCTCCGGCGAGTGCTTCGCGTCAAACAGCGGATTCGTCCCGCGCGGCAATCCAAGCTCCCGCCGCAGCGCATAAATCGGCTCCGGCCACTTGCGGCTCGCCAGTCGCGCCACATACCAAATCAACCGCCCATAGCCCGGCACCACGCCGTCCGCATGCGCCAGCTTCGGAAACGGCGGCAGCACCGGCGGATCAAAGGCCGAGAAAAACGACAACGGCGCCAGCACATAACTCGCCCACGGAATCCCCGTCTTCTCCGCCACCAGCGGCCCTGCATAATTCAGCTCGCCCAGCAGCAGCAGGTCCGCGCGTACGGGCTCGGTCGCCGCTGCCGTCAGGTCGTCATAGGTCTGCCGCAGCGCCGGAAACAGGAAATCCCGCAGCCCATGCTCCGTGCCGTGCTTCACGTCGTACACCATCTCCACCAGCACGTTGTTCGTCGGATCAATGTCCGGCCGCACCGCGCGAAACTCAAGTCCCAGCGGCTCAATCTTCGCCCGGTACACATTCGGCAGCGCCATCACCGGCACATGCCCCCGCCGCTTCAGCTCAAGCGCCAGCGCCACCAGTGGATTGATGTCGCCAAACGTGCCGATATTCGACAAAACAATGCGCACAAAGTCCGTCCAAAAAAGTCGAGTGAAGCCGCAGCGATCAGACTACTGCATCCACCCCGCCAACCGCTGCGTCCCCGGTGCTATCATCGCCTGTTCCAAACCATCCACGGGGGTTTCGTCATGAAGTCTCTCCGCATTCTCGCCCTGCTTTCTTGCGCTCTGCTGCTCACTTCCGTCTGCCCGGCGCAGTCCGGCCTTTCGACTCGCTGGGAGGAACTCACCGCGCCCGACTTTGTCCGCGCCATTCATCGGTCGCAGGGCGTCTGCGTGCTGCCCTTCGGCATCTTGGAGAAGCACGGCCCGCATCTGCCCATCGGCACTGACCTGCTCGACGTCCGCTTCGCCGTCCTCAACGCCGTCAAGCAGCAGTACGCGGTCGTCTTTCCGCAATATTACTTCGGCCAGATCTTCGAGGCACGCCACCAGCCCGGCACCATTGCTTACAGCCTCTCCACACAGCTCACGCTCCTGCAGGAAACCGTGAACGAAATGTCCCGCAACGGCTGCAAAAAGATCCTCATCGTCAACGGCCACGGCGGCAACAACTCGCTCCTCCCGCTCTTCGCGCAATCCCAGCTCGCCAGCCCGCATGACTACGTCGTCTACGTCTTCGGCCTGCCTAACCTCGACGTGCCCGGACGCCCTGCCATGAAGACACCCTTCGACATGCACGCCGGCGAAGCCGAAACATCAGACATGCTCATCGCGCGCCCCGACCTCGTCCACATCGACCGCGCCACCCAGCAGTCCGGCGAAGACCAGCACCGCGACCCACTCCCCGACTCCGTCTACACCGGCATCTGGTGGTACGCGCGCTTCCCCAACCACTACGCGGGCCACGGCGAAGCCGCCAACAAGGCCCTCGGCACATTCGATCAGAAGGAGTGGTCGCGCCAGATCGCCGAAGCCATCCAAGCCATCAAGGCCGACCAGATGAGCCTCAAGCTGCAAAGCGAGTTCTACCAGCAGACCCAACACCCGCTGGACACGCCGCAATAGCTGCTCCACTCGGCTTCAGCCTCATTTAATCTTGCCCCGCGCATACTGTCATCGGAGATACTTCCCCCATGCGCGTCCTGCTTGTGGAAGACGAAGTCCGCCTCGCCGACAATCTCGCCGCCGCCCTGCGCGACGGACCCGGCTTTGCCGTCGACTGGGCCGCCGACGGGGAAGCCGGCGACGACTTCGCCCGCAACGGCGTCTACGACCTCGTCATTCTCGACCTCATGCTGCCCCGCCTCGACGGCCTCAGCCTGCTCAAGCGCCTCCGCGCCCG
>DATKTQ010000157.1:0-7295 GCA_035531055.1 Occallatibacter sp.
CTGCGGCCGGCGGCCTTCCTGCCGCTCAGTTCAGCCGCCAGTAGCCCGCGTTCAGCGCCGTGGCAAAGGTCACCCAGGCCCAGTATGGCGCCATCATCCAGCCCGCCGCCCGGTCCACCTGCGCAAACGTCATGGTCGTTATGCCAATCATCATCCACAGCACCGCCACCTCCACCAGCGCCGCTCCAATCGCGTGCCGATGAAAGAAAATCCACGACCACGCCAGGTTCAGCCCCAGCTGCAGCAGGAACAGCGTCAGCCCCCGCGTCCGCATCCCACCCGCCGCCGACTCCCACACCCTCCACGCCGCAATCCCCATCAGCAGGTACAGCAGTGACCATACCGGTCCGAATACCCAGTTCGGCGGCGCAAACGAGGGCCGCGTCAGCGTCCGATACCACGCGGGAATCTCGCCCGCCGTCCACCGCCCGCCCACTGCCGCCACCGCAAAACAAATGCCCAGCCAAACCCCTAGCGAAATCCAGCGCATTGCCGTCCTCCGCCGGCCCGCCCGCGCCGGCACGCCCATCTTCCTCGACGCCAGGTGCCCGCGGCAACTATCCTGTTGTGTTGCGGGCGTTTTCTTCCACCCGGTCGAAGATCCACCGCACCCTTTTGCCATGAGCCAGAAAACCATTGCCGTCCATCTGCCCGACGGGGCAGTCCGCCAGGTGCCCAGCGGCACCACGCCCCTTGAGATTGCCAACTCCATTTCTCCGCGCCTCGCCGCAGCCTCCGTCGTCGCCCGCCTCACACCGCTGGCCGCCCCTGTCGCCGCAACGGGCTCCGGCGCGTCGGCGGAAACCAGCCCGGAAAGCGCAGAAAAAGACCAGCCCGCCGAAGCCGCCATGTACGCGGCTGAAGATGCCTCCGCGCCCCGCCTCGTCGATCTCTCCACGCCGCTCACCGAGGACACGCGCCTCGAGCTCGTGAAAGAGAGCGACCCCGAAGCCCTCAAGGTGGTGCGCCACTCCGCCGCCCACGTGTTGGCCACTGCGGTGCTGGAGCTGTTCCCAGAAACCAAGCTCGGCCATGGCCCCGCGACGGACTCCGGCTTCTTCTACGATTTTTACCGCGACAAGCCCTTTACGCCGGAAGACCTCGTCGCCATCGAAGCAAAGATGGCCGAGGTCGTCGCACGCAACGAGCCGTTCCTCCGCGAGTACGAGCCGCGCGAAAAGGCACTCGCCGAATTCGACCGCGACGGCGACTTCATGAAGACCCATTTCGTCACGCGCTTCACCGAGCCGGGTGCACAGGTCAGCTTCTATCGCAACGGCCACTTCGTCGACTTCTGCCGCGGCCCGCATGTGCCCTCCACCGGCCGCGTCAAAGCCGTCAAGGTCACCAACCTCGCCGGCGCGTACTGGCTGGGCGATGAGAAGAACCCCCAGCTCCAGCGCATCTACGGCACCGCCTTTTTTTCGCAAAAAGATCTCGACGCTCACTTCGCCCGCCTGGAAGAAGCCGCGCGCCGCGACCACCGCGTCCTCGGCAAGCAGCTTGACCTCTTCAGCATTCAGGAGTTGGCCGGCGCGGGCCTCATCTTCTGGCATCCCAAGGGCGCCATGATCCGCAAGATCATGGAAGACTGGATGCGCGACGAGTGCCTCCGCCGCGGCTATGAGCTCGTTTACACGCCCCACGTGGCCCGCGTAAACCTTTGGCAAACCAGCGGCCACGAGGGCTTCTACGCCGCCAACATGTTCACCCCCATGGAACTGGACGATGCGAACTATCGCATGAAGCCGATGAACTGTCCGTTCCACATCCTCATCTATAAGAACTCGCCCAAGAGTTACCGCGACCTGCCGGTGCGCTACGCCGAGCTGGGCAACGTCTACCGCTACGAACGCTCCGGCACCATGCACGGCCTGCTGCGCGTGCGCGGCTTCACGCAGGACGACGCGCACATCTTCTGCATGCCCTCGCAGATTGAGAGTGAGGTGGCCGCCTGCATTGACTTTGCCGAGGCCGTGCTTAAGACTTTTGGTTTTTCCGAGTACAAGGTGGAGCTCTCCACCTGGGACCCGAACGACCGCGCGCACTATGCCGGGTCAGACGACAACTGGAACCTTGCCAACCGCGCGCTCGACAACGTGCTCAAGGCCAAGGGCATCCCGTACAAGACAATCCCCGGTGAAGCCGCATTCTACGGGCCCAAAATCGACGTCAAGCTCGTTGACGTGCTCGGCCGCCTGTGGCAGTTGTCCACTGTCCAGTTCGACTTCAACCTGCCCGCGCGCTTTGAGCTCGAGTATGTAGGCGAGGATGGCGAGCGCCACCAGCCCGTCATGGTTCATCGCGCGCTCTTCGGCTCGGTCGAGCGCTTCTTCGGCGTGCTCATCGAGCACTACGCCGGCGCATTCCCGCTGTGGCTCGCGCCCGTGCAGGTGGGCCTTGTCCCCATCAGCGAGCGCCATCTCGATTACGCCAAAAAAGTAGAAGCCGCGCTCAAGGAAGCGGGTCTCCGCGTCGAGACCGACAGCCGCAACGAAAAGATGAACGCCAAAATCCGCGACCTGGCCAACCAGAAGACGCCCTACATCCTCGTCTTCGGCGACAAGGAAGAAGCCAACGGCTCCGTCAGCGTGCGCACCCGCGGCAAAGGCGACCAGGGCTCCATGCCGCTGGCCGACTTTATCGCCAAGGCGCAGGCCCTCGTCGCCAGCCAGTCCACTGATCTCTAGTCAACAGGTGGGGCGCCCCTGTCACCCACGGAACGCCTCATGACCTTCGCGTTCCCTCCGCGCGCTTTCCCTTTCCCGCCCGCGATAAACTCTGCTATCGTTCCTGCTACCGGGAAAACCTTCATTCATGCGCCGCCTCATCTCTCCGCTGACGCGCTCCTCCTTCTCCATCGGCTCTCTCGCCGTCTCGGGCCTCATCCTCGCGGCATCCTGCACCCTCCTGCACGCGCAAAAGCCCCCCGTCGCACCTGTAGAAGTGCCCGCACCCGCGCAAACCGCGCCCGCAAGCCAGCCCAAACCGGCCCTCCCAACCGCCAAGCCAGCCGCGACCAAGCCCAACGACTTCTCCCAGGAAGCCCTCGTCTTTGACCAGTTAAAGACCCGCATCCGCATGGAAGCCGACGGCACCGGCACTCGCGAAACCACCGCGCGCGTTCGCATCCTGGCTGACGCCGGCGTCAAGGCCATGGCCGTGCTCACCTTCACTTACACGGCCTCGAATGAAGAGGTCGACATCGGCTATGTCCGCGTCGTCAAGGCCGACGGCACCGTCGTCGTCACTCCGCCGTACAACGTGCAGGACCTGCCCGCCGACGTCACGCGGGCAGCGCCCATGTACTCCGACGTCCACGAAAAGCACGTAGCCGTGCGCGGCCTTGGCGTGGGGGACACGCTCGAGTACCAGGTAACTTTCCGCACGCTCAAGCCGGAAGTGCCCGGCCAGTTCTGGCTTGAATACACCTTCAACAAGAACCTCATCGTCCTCGATGAGGAACTCGACCTGGATCTACCGGCCGACAAGCCCGTGACTGTGGCCAGCGCCGGGTTGCAGCCCACCGTGACTACCGCCAGCGGCCGCAAGCTCTACCACTGGGTCAGCTCCAACCTCAAGCGCCCCGACCCCGAGCATCCCATATCCACCAAGCACTGGAACCCCTCCGTGCAGGTGACCACCTTCACAAGCTGGCAGCAGATTGGCGCCTGGTACCAGTCGCTGCAGCAGCAGGCGCTCGTCGTCACCCCGGCCATCCAAGCCCACGTGGACACGCTGACGCACGGCCTGACCACGCCAGACGCCAGGCTGCGCGCCATCTTTGACGACGTGGCCCTCCACGTTCATTACGTCGGCCTCGAGTTCGGCATCGGCCGCTATCAGCCGCACAATGCCGACGATGTGCTGGCCAACGAGTACGGCGACTGCAAGGACAAGCACACCCTGCTGGCCACCATGCTCAAGGCCGCCGGCATCCAGGCCTGGCCCGTGCTCATCAACAGCAGCCGCGAGCTGGACCCCGCCACGCCCTCGCCGGCGCAATTTGACCACGTCATCACCCTCGTTTCCCTGGACGGAAAGTTGCTCTGGATGGATTCGACCGAAGAAGTCGCGCCCATCGGCACCCTCGCCGGCACGCTGCGCGACAAGCAGGCTCTCGCTATCCCGCCGGATAAACCCGCGTACCTCATCCGCACGCCCGCTGACCTGCCCTACGCGCAGAGCTTCGACTTCACGGTCACCGGCAAGCTCAGCGATCAGGGCCAGTTCACCGGCCACTTTGTGCAGATTTATCACGGCGATGTGGGCACACTGCTCCGCATCGCCTTCCGCGCCACGCCCCAGTCGCAGTGGAAGCAGCTGGTACAGGCCTTCTCCAACGCCACCGGCTTCGGCGGCGTGGTCACTGAGACCGCCGTCTCGCCCATCGAGCAGATCGGCCAGCCTTTCCAGATTTCTTACGACTACACGCGCGACAAGTACGGCGAGTGGGACCAACACCGCATCACGCCGCCTTTCCTGCCCACCGGCTGGGAAACCGCTCCCGGCGCGCACACCATCAAGCCCGCCGATGACCTCGACATCGGCTCGCCCGGCACGTCAGACTTCCGCGCCACCATGGAGTTGCCCTCCGGCTGGACCATGGACCCGCGCAAAGGCGTCGACCTCGTCCAGGACTGGGCCGAGTACCACTCCACTTACACCTTCAAAGACGGCACTTATACCGCCGAGCGCCGCCTCGTCACCAAAAAGGACAAGGTGCCGCTCGCCGATTGGGACAAGTACCTCGACTTCCGCCACGCCATCTACGAAGACGAGTCCTGGACCACGCCACTTATTCCGCCCGGCGGCATTCAGGCCTTCGGCGGCAGTGTTGATCCAGCACTGATGGCGATCATGCGCGGATTTGCCCAGGATTTGCAGCCCGGCGTCTCCGCCCGACAAATCCTCACCGCAGACCCCACACCCCCACCGGCCGAAGTAGCCCGGGCCGTTGACCTAGCGACGCAAGGCGTCCATGCCACCGAAGCCCGCAGCGCAACGCTCGCCATCGACGACCTGCATTCCCTCTACTCCGCTCAGTTTCTCGCCGGGGTATGGTGCATCCGCGGTTGGGCCGCGCTCGACGCGCACGACTTGCCCACCGCTGAAACCTACCTCCACGCCGCATGGCAACTCAGCCAAGACCGCCTTACCGGCTATCTGGTCGGCCGCCTGTTCGTCGCGCTCGGCAAGAAATCCGAAGCCGCCCATCAGTTCGAACTCGCCAACATCGCGAACGTGCAAAATCCCTTCGGCGAATTCCGCTACACCGAGTTCGACGCAGGCCCGCGGATCGCCGACGCCTATCGCAGCCTCACCGGCCATGAGCTGCGTGTCAACGAGCTCAATCGCGGGGCCTACAACGGAAGCCTGCGCGCCGAGCTCGACAACCTTCAAGAGATTCAACGGATCGTTCGCACCACAAAGCTCACCGGCTCAGCCCTCTTCGCCGTTGACTTCGAAGAAGGAAAGCCCGCGCAGGTTGCCTTCCTCGGCGGCGACAAGGGCTTCACTTCGCTCAAAACCATCCTCAGCACCCACCGCTTCCCGCCGCAGCTTCCTGCGGACTCCAAGGCCCGCCTGCTGCGCGAGGTTCGCGTCATCTGCTCGCCCTGGTCCGGATGCGACGCGTATTTGCTCGCGCCCACATCGATCGCATTTCCCCAATCCGAAATGCCCATCCAGGTCATTCAGGTTGCCCCGCCCAACGCGCCCAAGGGCAGCAAAACGGTCGAGATTCAACTCAAGCCACAATAAGAACGGGCCGCCCCAATCCGGGACAGCCCGTCGTGTCGATTCCGCAAGTTACGCGTTAATCGCCATTCCCTCCACCGCGGCATAGGCATCCAGCATCGCCTCGGCCAGCGTGGGGTGCGCGTGAATCTGGAACATCAGCTCGTCCACCGTGCCTTCCAGCTCCATCACCGTCACCGCCTCGCTCACCAGCTCCGTGGCCTGCGGGCCGATAATGTGCACGCCCAGAATCTCGCCGTACTTCGCGTCCGCCACAATCTTCACAAAGCCGTCGTGGCTGCCCACAATCGTCGCCTTGGAGTTGCCCGCAAAGGGAAACTTGCCCACCTTCACCTCGTAGCCCTTTTCCTTCGCCTGCGCCTCGGTCAATCCCACGCTGCCAATCTGCGGCTCGCAATACGTCGCTCCCGGAATCCTGTCCTTCCGCACCGGCTTGTACTTGCGCCCCGCAATCTTCGTCACCGCCACAATCCCGCTCATCATGCCCACGTGCGCCAGTTGCGGCATCCCCAGCACAATGTCGCCCACGGCAAACACGCCCGGCTCGGCCGTCTCCTGCGCCTCGTTCACCTTCACAAAACCGCGGTCCAGCTCCACGCGCGTCGTCTCCAGCCCCACGTTCGCCGTGCGCGGCGCGCGCCCCACAGCCACCAGCACTTTGTCGGCCTCTTTCTCCACCGTCTTGCCGTTCGCGGCCGTCCAGGTCACCTTCACGCCCGCCTCGGTCTTCTCAATCTTCTCCACCTTCGCGCCCGTGTTCACGTCAATGCCGCGCTTCTTGAACACCCGCGTCAGCTCCTTTGAAATCTCCTCATCCTCCACCGACACAATCCGCGGCAAAAATTCCACAATCGTAATCTCCGTGCCGAAGCTCTGAAAAATCGAGCCGAACTCCACACCCACCGCGCCCGCGCCAATCACAATCAGCGACTTCGGCGGCTCACTCACGCTCAGCATTTCAATGTTCGTCAAAATGCGGTCGTCCGGCTTGAGGCCCAGCATCGTCTTCGCCTCTGATCCCGTCGCCACAATCACATGCTTCGCCTTCACCTCGGTCGCGCCGCCGTCGGGCACATCCGTCAGCGCGACGGCATGCACACCGTCTTTCGCGCCGCCCGTCAGCTTCCCATAGCCGCGAATCACCGTCACCTTGTTCTTCTTCATCAGGAAATCAAGACCCTTGGTGTGCTTGGTCACAATCGTGTCCTTGCGCTTCTGCACCGCCGCCCAGTTCAAAGCGCGGCCCTCCACGCCGTCAATGCCGTACTCGGCCGCGTGCTTCAGGTGGTCCCACAACTCGGCGTTGAATAGCAGCGCCTTGGTCGGAATGCAGCCCACATGCAGGCACGTTCCGCCCAGCACCGGCGCAGCCTCAATCAGCGCCACCTTCAGCCCCAGTTGCCCGCCACGAATCGCCGCCGTATACCCCGCCGGCCCGCTGCCCACAATCGCCACGTCATACATCGTCTCTGCCAAAGCACACCTCGTTCCCCGCGCCCCGCCTCGTGCAGGCGGCGCAGCCACACCAGCTTCTA
>DATKTQ010000158.1:0-33598 GCA_035531055.1 Occallatibacter sp.
CTTCGATGCCATTACCGGAAGCCTGGATCTCCTCTACCGGTCTTCTATCTACAACTGTAGTACTAGGAGTAGCCACCACTCTCCCGCAACACGTTCAGTTGATCGTCTTCACGGATCGATTTCTGCGTTCCCTGTGACGTCGTAGATAAAAGGAATCGTGTCCTCGTCGCCCCGACTCAGTCGAAGTGCATCCTGCATTCAACGGGCCGATCTTCAAAAAAAGTGCCGCACGGGTTGGCCCAAATCTTCCCGTGCGGCAAAGTAGAACTGACCGAAGGGAGAGCGGAAGCTGGCTCACAGTTCAGGCTCGTTTTGTTCCTGCTCCTGATTTTGCTGCTTCTCCTGGTTCTGTTGTCCTTCGCCCACCTGATTGCCAGCCCGGTTCTGCATCTGGTTCTGATTTGCCGTGCGGTTGCGAGTCTGCTGCTTGTTCATCGCATTGCCATTCGGAGTGGCTGATTCCGATTGGCGCTGTTCCGCGCCCTGCATCGCGTGGACTTGCTGCCGATCCTGTGTGCGCAGTTGGTCTTTGGTCTGTATGCGATCCCGATCCTGTGTCTTCAGTTGGTCGGGAGTGTGCAGCTGATCCTTAGTCTTCAGTTGATCGCGGGTCCGCATCTGATCAGGCGTCTGCAGTTGATCTTTAGTCTGTAGCCTATCCCGATCCTGTGTCTTCAGTTGGTCGGGAGTGTGCAGCTGATCTTTGGTTTTCAGTTGATCGCGGGTCCGCATCTGGTCAGGCCTCCGCATTTGATCGCGCATACGCAACTGGTCGCGTTGCACGCTACCCATGCTCGTGCCTCTTCCGCTAGAGCCACGATGCTGCGCTAGAGCGATGACGGGAATCGTCAGAACGATCGCTACAAAAATTCCTTTTACGAGTGCCTTCATGGCTTCACCTCCAACCGGATTTAAGGTCGGTGTCTCGAGCTCACTACATCGAAGGGCCACGCTTACCCGTGCCGCTGGGACGCTTCATCCCAGTTGCTCCCGGACCCCCCATTCCGAAACCAGATGAGCCTGGACCTGCAATCCCCCGCATCGGTCTCTGCATTCGCTGGGGCTGTCCGGGTTCTTGCCCATTGCGAACCCAGGTTTCCTGGCCGGGTTGCAGCAGTACTTCGTGTTCGGTTTGGAGCCGGTTGGCTACTGCAACCAAGCCCTTCTCCAGACCGACCTGGGTGTCCCCGTCCTGTTCGACTGCCACCGCAAAGATTGTTCCCCTGACCGCAATGATCGCCGTAGGGGTTGTCGTCACCTTGGGGTTAGGACGGCCGCTCAGTTTCTCGATCTTCACGCGCACGTTGCCCAGCAGTACATGGAGGAACTCCTTCCACTTGCCGTTTTCGGGACGCAATTCGACTCGAGAAACGGGAAAGATGCGGACAGTGCTTCCATCTGAAAGTTGCACGGTGGCTGATGATCTGGCATCGGCACGGATTGCATCTCCGAAGCGAAGTTCATCTCCTTTATGCAGAAGCACAGGCATTCTTTGACCACGTTCAAGGCTGACGTTGCCTTTCACCGCCGTTAAGTGTCCCGCTACCGGATTCTGCGCCCAAAGGGGCAGAGCCAGGACGAGCAGGACAACCATGGCAACGAATTTGTAGTGAGCTCGGGACATCGTAGCCTCGCTTTCAACAGGTGCACGTGGGTCGCCAAAGCAGGGATAATGCAAGCCCCTGATAATAAAGGTTCAAGATTCTTCGCCCTGTTCAGAAGCTTGCGTTCCGGGCACATTGCTGTGCCCTTCGTGCAGAAGGCCCCATCGATCAAGCTTCTTGTAGAGTGTCCGGCGCTGAATGTTGAGGTGTTCGGCGGCCAGGGTCCGATTGCCACCGCAGTCTCGTAGCACCTGCAGCACATGCTCCTTTTCAGCCTGTTCGAGGGTCTGCGTGGATGGATTAGAGGACGTCTTTGCGTCATCCATTCCCAGAATCTGCCGCACCTCCGTCGCTCCAAGAGGTCCCGGAGGCGACATGGCAACCATGCGCTCCATCGCGTTCTTGAGTTCACGGACGTTTCCGGGCCAGGGGTAACTTTCGAGCATTTTCATGGCCGCCGGTTCAAGCCGGGCATTCCGACCCATGCGTGCATTGACATCCGCAAGAAAGCGATCTGCAAGAAGCGGAATATCCTGTTTACGTTCGCGCAAAGGGGGCACCTCAATTTGCAGCACCTTGAGCCGGTGGTAGAGATCGGATCGGAATTCGCCGATTTGAACCATGGATTCCAATTGCCGATGAGTAGCGGCAAGGATGCGAGCCTTGACCGTCTTTGCCGTGCTCGCACCGACGGGCCGATACTCCCTGGCTTCGAGCAGGCGGAGCAACTTCGCCTGAAAAGAGATCGGAATCTCCCCAATTTCATCCAGGAATACAGTTCCGTCGAGTGCCTGCTCGATGATGCCGGCGCGATCTTTCTCCGCGCTTGTAAATGCACCGCGGGTCGAACCGAACAGTTCGCTTTCCCAAAGAGTTTCAGGGATGGCAGTGCAATCCACGGCTAAAAACGGATGTTCGGCGCACTTGCCGGCGGCGTGGATCGCGCGAGCCACCAGTTCCTTTCCGCTGCCGGTTTCACCGCGGATCAGTACGATGGCCTGCGAACGCGCTGCCCGGGCAATGTCCTTATACAGGCGCACCATGACTGGAGTAGTGCCCACAATTTCTTCGTCAAGTGCCGTCGCGCGCGCTTCCTCTTCTGGCGGTTGCAATGACAACTCCGCGCGCTGCAGCACCCGGAGCAGCTCATTCAGATCAATTGGCTTTGATAGATAGTCGAACGCGCCACTCGACTCCGCGTCGACTGTCGTGCGTACCGAACCCCTGGCGGTCATGAGGATCACGGCGCTCGATGGCATCACCTTTTTCGCCGCCTTCAAAATGTCCAGTCCAGTAACACGGTCAATGTATATATCGGACACAATCAATGGAAATTGCGCGGCGGAGGCGAGACGCAATCCCTCTGCTCCATCGTTAGTTAGCGTGACCGCATAGCCCTTGGCCTCCAGAAACGTGGCTATCGGGAACGTAATCTCCTCTTCGTCATCAATCAGGAGCACTGGGGCTTTTTTGCTCATTCCGTCACCTCTCTCGGGAGTAGCACGATAAAGCTCGAACCTTGTCCTGGATTACTCGCCACTTCCACTGAGCCTCCGTGTTGAGTGACGATCTCCTTGACCAAAGCCAAGCCGACGCCTGAACCGGGTTCCGCGCCATTGTGCTGTCTGGCGCGATAGAAGCGCTCGAAGATGTGTTTCTGCTCAACGGGTTCAATGCCGCACCCTTCATCGACCACCGATAGACGGGCCGTTTTCTGATCAGAGCGCAGCGTGATGTGAACGGAGCTCGATTCCGGACTGAACTTGATGGCATTCACGAGCAGGTTGTAAATGGCGAATTGAAGTAATTCCCCGTCGGCCGGCACTGTCACAGGATCGAGATCCTGTTTGATTGAGACGATCCTCTTTTCTGCTGGCAGCGCTGCACGATCCGCGGCATCAGCGGCGACCTGGGCAAGGTCAATTTGCTGCCGCTTCAGCTTCAGTACTCCCGCTGAAATGCGTTCAACATCAAGGAAAGCGGTCATTACTCCGGCAAGGCGCCCGGACTCCCGGTGAATTCGCTCTGCAATCTCTTCCTTCTTGCACTCGGGGACATCTACGTCTGTTATCAATTGGCTCGAGGCGTGAATTGCAGTCAGTGGAGTTTAATTTCGTGTGCGACTGCCTGCAGACGGAACGCATAGTCCTGCTTGCCGACAATGGCCTCCAGGAGGCGTCGACGGACAAACAGCGTGTGCACGAGGAATGCGATCAGAGATGCACCTATCTGCACCACTATCCAGGAGGCGGCCGGTACGATCACTCCGCGACGGAACAGGACGTACGAAAGCACAGGAATCAGGAACACGCTGGTAATCGCGATGGGGATCAGGAAACGCCCTTGCCGCCACCACACAGCTGCACCGATCAGAGCGGCGATCGCGAACACTGAAAACAATTCAGCCATCGGACTCAGCGGGATCAAATAAGCACCGGTTGTCAGGGTATTGAAGATATTGGCATGAATCTCAATCCCACTCATCCCCAGTCCGATGGAGAAGGGAGTAAAGATACGATCACCCGCTCCGAGCGCAGTAACCCCCAGGATCACAATTCTTCCGGAAAAGATGGAAGGCTGTGCACGATGATCGAGCACACTCGCCACACTGACATGCTGAAAGGTCCCCTCCGGTCCGGCATAGTGAATCCAGAGCAGCCGATCATTGAATGTGCGAGCGGGAGCGCGATGTGCACCTGCCTGCACGGCATCTGCAGATTCGATTAGCGAACCCTGTACTCCCATTCGCGCGCGAAAGGCTTCAAAGCCCAGCGCCCAGTAACGTTGATCGCTAGTGCTCTTCGCCAGCAATAGAGTGCGTGCCACTCCATCGGGATCTGGTTCGATGTGTACATGTCCGAGGGCACGCGCGCGACTCTCAAACTCTGGAAGCGGCTTCAACCACTCCGACTGCTTGCCATCCGCGGGAATTTCCAGAGCCGTCGCCAGCACAACTGCTGGAAATCTAGAAAGCGCGTCGGCCAGGCTCGCGTCTGCAGTTGAGGTGGTTCGTTCAGACAGCAACATATCAACCGCCAGAACCGATGGCTTTGCGATCGCCACGCGCCTCAACGCTTCAGCAAGCAATGCGCGGTCGATTGGCAGCGGCCCGTATCGGCTGACGGTTTCATTATCAATTGCCAGCAGGATCACGTTGTTTGAGGCCAGCGGCGGGCCGCGGTGATCGAGCCGCAGCAGCATGTCAGCGGCCGCAGCATTTCCGTGCTGCGCAAGACCGCTCCAGGCAAGAAAGATCAGCACCACCAAAGCCGAAAGGCAGCCAATCGAGATGATGAGTATGCGCTTTAGACACTGCATTGGGCGCGTGCTGTTCATCCGCTGCCCGCCTTGTGAAGTTCTCTGATGCGGTCAGAGATTCCTCTTACTTCTGCTTATGATGAAAGGCCCGGACAGGATCAAATCCCAAGCCGAAAGAAAATGTGTTGAGGTCGTAATCAAAACTTCGGCTGAACCCGAATTGCGCGTCAATAAAGTACGGAAGGTTAGCCGTGAGCCAGGCTGAAGGTCCATAATCGCGTGTAATATCGTTGCCTTTGGTCACCTGTTGCGTCATAAAGCCGAATCTGTCCCCACCGCTGCTCCCATTGCCGGCGCCGCTTCCGCTTCCGCTGCCGTATCCATTGTCACCGTCGCTGGCATTGCCACTGAAGTGCCGGATGTTTGATCCTGCTGTTGCTCCGCTAGTTCTACCGTTACCGATATTCGCGCCGTGATATTCACGGCTATAGAGGGTCTGACTGCCGGAGGGAAGAACGTAGTAGAACGAAGCACCTGTGCTGAAGATTTTTGAGAGCAAAACATGCGTTCCCCCTTCGAAGCGGGCATTGAACCCCATGCTCCCCAGAAGCCAACAAAGCGGCCATCGAATGACAACCCTTCGCCGAGCTTATTGAAGGTGACTCCTCTCTTTTCGCCGGGTACCGCACCGCCGATCTGAATAAGCGGGGTGAGTGGTGGCGGTTGCCGTGCGCTGTTCAGCATAGCCAGATAGATTCCGCCCTTGGTCGGCGCATCTTCATTGTCAAAGCCGGCGAACACTGCAGCGTAGCCAACCGCACTCAGAGGCGCAGTAGAGCCGAAGGGAGTCGTAGTTCCTGGAATCAGGGTCGTGCTGTTGGCAATCAGGACCACGCGTCCCCTTCCACCCGCGGGTTGCAGACCGGTGTCGCCGATTGGGCTGTTGGTCAGTGTGCGGTAGTAGACCCCTGTTCTGCTCACCGTTTTAGTCGGGTCGCCTGGGTCAGATGCAGTGTAATTTCCCTTGAATACGATCGTGTGATTGTCCGCGACGGCGGGAGCACCCGGAAAGACATCAAATTTGACGTCGGTGACGGTCTCTTCAGGGACGCGGAAGAAATCAAACTCGGGAACCACCCCAAGATTATTGGCGCCGCTGATGAGCTTGTTCTCAAAAGGATTGGTGTAGATACCGGTGGTGCCGGCACGCGTGGTGATGTCTTCTCCGGATATTGGATCGGACCCAATTTTGTACTCCCAGACAGGCTGATGAGATCCGCGTGAAGCTACCGTGTTTGACCACATGTCGATGCGCGGGAATGAAGGTGGCTCGGTGAAAGTCACCGCTCCTTCTCCGTTGGGCGTCGAAAGGTTGTTGGGCGGTGGCACGGGAGTAGTGCGATCGAAGAACGTGGTGATTGGCGTGCCCAGAGACATATCGCGAAGGAAGACGCCGTGCGCTGGCTCTCCCGATTCGCCTCCTTTGCTGCGGCCGCGAAACACGACCAGGCCGTTCACATTGATTGAGGGCTGGTTATAGCTGTTGAACTTGCGAGCATCCCCAGGGACGGGAATACCATTGTTGACCACGATCTGCCAGCTTGAAACGGGCAGGGTCTGGGCCAGCGGAACCTGCGCGGATGCGGAGCCAGGGGCGAGCAGAAGAGCACTGGAAACGCAGGCGCAGAAACTAAAACACCGGATGTCCATCATTCGTCTTCTCCTAGGCAATCAACCTTTGCTGTCTGCATATTGCCGGACAACAAAATAGTCCGCTTTAAAATGCATGACCTGTGACAGACGCTCGGAAAGTTCTGTCCCAAGTTAATGCGCATACAGTGTATGGAGGAGAGGCTGTATAGATGATCAAATGGCAAAGTCTGTGATGGGGCATACGCCGAGCTGTGATGTTCCCGCTCAACAGGCAATGAAGGTTAACACCCTAATCTTGTAAACCATGTGCACTTTCCTGACCATTGGCACGAAGGGAGGCGCTGCTATTGACCATTTGATCCAGGCAGACCCTCTTTCTGAAGATTTGTCCTGTTCGGATCTCGTAAGTGAGGATAGTAACTGCCTTCGCGCACCTGGCCAGCAGCGAGCGCGAAGTGGCGCACTTCGGATCCTCCCCCCGGACATGCACAAAGTGCGAACGTTCGCGGAACCTGGCAGCGTGACGTCGTCATTGGATTTTGACGACCGCGTCAGAATTTTTTTACGACCCACTGACCGCTGCAATCCATGCGCGACCACGTTGATAAGTACCAAAGAATGCGGAACTGGCACCGTGGAATCGAAACAACAGACCCAGCCAAGTATGGAATGTAACGTGCATGCAAAGGGCAAGCAAGCGGGATTCGATCGAGCTATTTCTTACTCCTCTTTGCTTCTGAAAACCACTGCTTGTGACCGGCGACACGGTCTTACCTGGCTGAACGCATCAACATGGTGCGGAGACAGAACTCGCCGAATCCAAGGAGCGATTGGAGCTACCCATGGACCCTGATCATCCCTCCACCCCCGTAATCGAGTCTCTGACCGAGATTGCACTTAACTTGAGGTGGTCATGGAACCATGCCGCAGACAATCTATGGAGCCAGCTCGATCCTGAGCTCTGGGAATTGACGCGCAATCCGTGGGTCATGCTGCAGACCGTCTCTCGACAAAAACTGGCGTCCCTCGCATCCGACCCGGAGTTTCGAGCAAAGATTGAGGAAGTCTACCGCAGGAAGAAGTACCGCGAACATTCCGCCAGCTGGTTCGAGCGGAAGTTCAGCACGCCTCCATTCTCCCACGTTGCGTACTTCAGCATGGAGTTCATGGTGAGCGACGCCCTACCTATCTACTCGGGAGGTCTCGGCAACGTAGCCGGTGACCAACTAAAGGCCGCCAGTGATCTCGGTGTTCCAGTCGTGGGGGTGGGACTGCTTTATCAAGTTGGCTATTTTCGCCAGCGCATCGACGCGGAGGGCCGGCAGCAGGCCGTATACCCATTCAATGATCCCGGACAACTCCCAATTCGTCCGGTTCGACAACCAAATGGAGAATGGTTGCGCGTATTGCTTGACCCCCCGGGATTTCGTTTATGGGTACGTGCGTGGGAAGTTGACGCGGGGCGGGTAAAACTCTACCTGCTCGATACGAATGATCCAGCGAACCTGCCCGAGTGGCGAGGCGTTACGAGCGAACTTTACGGCGGTGGGTCAGACCTGCGCATCAGCCAGGAGCAGGTGTTGGGAATTGCCGGTTGGCGTCTGCTCCGAGCACTTGGAATTCGTCCTGAAGTCTGTCACCTCAATGAAGGCCATGCCGCCTTTGCCGTCCTGGAGAGGGCGCGGGACTACATGCAGGAGAATCATGTCTCGTTCGATGTTGCGCTTGCCGTCACCCGTGCCGGCAACCTGTTCACGACGCACACCCCAGTGGAGGCCGGTTTCGACCGCTTCGCTCCACAACTTATAGAGCGGCGATTCAGACACTACGCTCAGGACAAATTACATATCCCGGTCTCCGAACTCCTCGCATTGGGTCGGCAAAACCCGGATGACGCTTCAGAGCCCTTCAGCATGGCGCTCCTCGCTATGCGGGGCAGTTGCGCTGTGAACGGTGTGAGCCGCTTGCATGGCAGAGTAAGCCGAAAGCTCTTCCAAAGCGTATTTCCGCGCTGGCCTGAGGCGGAAGTACCCATCAGTCACGTCACGAATGGCGTTCATGTCCCGATCTGGGACTCGGCAGAAGCCGACACACTGTGGACAGAGGCATGTGGCCAGAAGCGCTGGGACTGTGACATCGAGATGCTTGGTGCGGGAATTCAGCAGATTCCCGACAACCGATTGTGGGAGATGCGGAGAACTTCTCGCAAATCTCTTATCCAATTCATCCGCGCTTATCTTACCCGCCAGATTGCAGGACACGGCGCATCGGCTCGAGAGATTGAAGAAGCTAGCCAGATCTTCGGGCCGGACACTCTCACATTGGGGTTCGCGCGTCGATTCGCCATCTACAAAAGGCCCAACCTGCTACTGCAAAATCCGGATCGTCTGCTTGCGATCCTCACGAACAAATCGCGACCTGTTCAGTTAGTGCTTGCGGGAAAAGCCCATCCACAAGATGCCCAAGGACAGAACATGATTCGGCAGTGGATCGACTTCATCCGGCACACCCAAGCTCGATTCCAGGTGGTTTTCCTGAGCGATTATGACATGCGAATGACCGAGCAACTGGTGCAAGGCGTAGACGTTTGGCTGAATACACCTCGGAGGCCATGGGAGGCCTGTGGCACCAGCGGTATGAAGGTGCTTGTGAACGGTGGCCTGAATCTTTCGGAACTGGACGGGTGGTGGGCAGAGGCCTATACGCCGGAAGTCGGATGGGCGATTGGCGACGGGCTCGAGCACGGTGACGATCCATCGTGGGATGCGGCCGAGGCCGAGCAGCTTTACACACTGCTCGAACAGAAAGTGATTCCGGAGTTCTACGATCGCAATGATGCTGGGGTGCCAGTAGCGTGGATCCAGCGTGTGCGCCAGAGCATGGCCCGCCTGACACCAGCATTTTCTGCTACACGTTGTGTGGAGGAATACACCGAAAAGCACTACATTCCATTGGCGGCAGCCTATCAGCGGCGGTGCTCTAACGGATCAGCGATAGGCGAAAGTCTGCTGAATTGGAGTAGGCAGATATCCAGCCATTGGTCGAAGCTCCGGTTTGGTTCCATTTATGCAGAATCCAACGGAGACTCACATCGCATCCGACTGCAAGTCTATCTGGACGAATTGGATCCTGATGCAATCCAGGTCGAGTTATATGCCGATGCGGTCGATGACGGTGCGCCGGTTCGTCACTTAATGGTGCGTGGAGATCAACTGATCGGCGAAAACGCCTGGCACTACACGACAGAGATTCCGGCAGAGCGGCCATTGGAAAAGTTCACCCCGCGCATCATCCCCTATCATCCAGAAGCTTTCGTTCCCCTCGAGAGTGCACAGATTCTTTGGTATCGATGAGCATTTTGTCGAGAAAGGGTCGGGATGCATCCGGAACTAATCAAAGTCACAGAATTGCTGGGGCTCAATAGCCCTGAACGTTTTGAGGAGGCGCTCAAGTTGCTGCGCCGCACGGTCTATTGTTTCAGCTTGAAATTCTCTCGCCATCCGGCCGATGCCGAAGATACCACACAGGAGGTAATGATCCGTGCTCTCAGACACCTTGGGAGATTTCAGGATCCGCACAGTCTGGCTGCGTGGCTCTACGTTGTCACCAGAAATCGGTATCGCTGCATGCACCGAAAGCATGCTCACGACACTCTCAAGGTCATCCCACTTGACGGATTGACAATCGCCCAGGAGAAGGCGATTTCGCTCATCGCCGACACTCGAAAGAGCCCCGAAGTCACGTTGCTCCAAGCTGAACAGTCTCGTTTACTTCATCAGGCGATCCGACGGATTCCGGCGCCGTTACGGATTGTCCTTGTGCTCCATGACATGGAGGAGTTCACGACAGCAGAGGTTGCGGAGATCCTTGCACTGAAGCAAGGAACGATACGCGTTCGCCTGCATCGAGCACGTCTATGTGCGCGCAAGGAAACTGATGTGCTTCTCGCAGAAAGACGCTTGGAAAGCGGACCGCATAATGGAATTAAGACGTGGTGTAGCTGCAGTGGACGCCCGACGATCAGCCCATGACTGCGGACTCTGGTTCTTCGTTGTTTACGGCGCTTGAGGAGAAGCTTGCCCTGAAGTTGGCGCCCTCAAAAGGCGCAGTGAGTGTGCTTGTAATCGATCACATGGAGAAACCATCTCCACACTAGCCTCGGATTGCTGATCCCTGTCGGATAAACCGACAACTCTTCCGTGACTCAACTCGCAAAGTGGATATTAGTCTGAGAGCTTGACGATCATCTTTCCGATGTTCCGGGCGCCGGAGTGAAAAGATCGAGGATGGTCACGAGCGCTGCGTCCAGTCCTTCTACAACGGTTTCATGGTTGATGATCTTTCCGGATTTCAAAGCGGGGATAACCTCCTCCAGAAAAGCGGGAACCTCTCTGAAGTGATCCGAGACGGTAAAGCCCTCAACTCGCAAGCGCTTGCCGATGACAATCGTCAAGTTGCGTGGGCCGGGTACTGGCGTATTGTAGCCAGCGATGCCGCCACACATGGCGATCCTCCCATAGTTGCGCAGTGCGCTTAGTGCGGATTCGAGTTGGGGACCGCCAGTGTTGTCGAAGTAGACATGAATCCCGTCGGGAGCAGCTCGCTTCAGATGTTCGAGTGGTTTGCCGTCGCGATAATTGAAGGCATACTCGATCTTGAGTTCATTCCGGAGGAAGCTAACTATTTCTTCGGAGCCAGGACTGGCGATCACTCTGCAACCGTGAATTCTCGCCAGCTGGCAGGCTGCATTTCCGACCCCGCCTGCGCCTCCAGATACAAAGATTGTCTCGCCGATCTTCAGACCCGCAATGTGGCTAAGACCCACCCATGCCGTCAGGCCGGTCACGCCCAGGATTCCAAGATATGCGGAAGCAGGGGCTACTGTTGTATCGACAATTTGCAGGTTCGCTGTCGGCCACTTCCACCCGAGGATACTGCGGCGCCGGACAACAGTTTCCCACGCGGTAGCGTCGCTGAAGGACTCGAGCGGCTTCGTGCCAGGTTGCTTGACCTCACAAATCGGAATCGTCTCCTGGACTACCGCCATCCCCGCGCCTCTTGCCTCCGCGTTGTGAATACCGATTTCCAGTCGGTTCTCGCACGGTTGATGAAAGGGGCGAAGCTTCCATTTGAACCGGTTCCAGAACCGCTCCCCAACGAGAGCCTTCATGAGTATTTTGAAGAGCAGAGCAAATCTGCTCAATCCAAACCTCCTGCAAAAGACTACTCGGCCGCACTAGTACTACAGTTGCAGATCGCGGGTGTGGAGGGAGCAGGGGGCTTCAGCCCCCTGAAAAAAGGGCCCAAACAACGGGGCCTTTAGGCTCGGATTTGGACGATCTGAAGCAAATACAACTGTAGTACTAGGGCAACTTGTTCCCGCGCTGCATAGGGCTCCCCCAGGTTCCGTCTGCCGCGGCAGAGGACGTGGACCGCCATAATTTCAGCCCACGGTATGAGCCTTTCATACGCCCAGCGAAGCGCTCCGCTCAATGCACCAGCGCCGCCTCCCGCACCCGATTCCCCCCACGGTGCCGCGCGTGAATCTCGAACGCGAAGTTGTCCAGCGCGTCTTCAGCCAGCGGATCGCCGTTGAACGCCAGCGTCAGCCCCGGCAGCCCTTCCCGCTGCGCAATGTGGAACAGTTGCGATTCTGCAATCCGCGTCGGCATGCATTCCAGCGGGCCCACATTCACCACCGCATCAATCTTGCCTTGGCGCCAGGCGTGCACCGGCAGCCCCAGCGTTAAAAGTGTCTCCCCGCCCACGTCCCCGGCAATGTACTCTTTCGCTGCTTCGGCCAGATCCGCCACGCGCACCGGCTTCGGCAACAGTAGACGCCTGGTCATCGCCTCCCAAAGCGTCTCGTGGATCCGCTCCTTCAGAAAATCGACCACCCGCCCTATCCCATCGGGCGGTTCTTTCTGCTCCTTGCAGAAATCCACGAACTGCAGGAATTCGTTCACCGCCGCGCAGCGCACCCGCATCCCCCGCGCCTCCAGCTTGGCAATCACCCGATCGTTGGCGAAGGCATCGTTGCGCACGTAAATCTCCCCCACCAGCAGCACCACCGGACGCTCGCCCCCGCCATCGACCGCTGCGAACTCTGCCGCCGCCTTCTTCAGCAGTGCGGGGATCCCGAACAGCCGCCCCGACACCACCTGCATCACCGACCGCACCCGGGAGCGCACTGAGATCCCTTTTCGCGCGCATAGTGCGCCAAGCTCCGCGACATACCGCGCATAAATCTCCTCCGCCGCCCCCTTGCGCGTCTCCGTCGGGCGCACATGCAGCAGCGCATCGTGCAGCAGATCCTGCGCAATCAGCCCGCTCAGAAACAGCGTCGTGAAGCCCGGTGGCAATCCTACAAAGTAGTCCGCCTCATCCGGCGCCACAAAGCGGCACCGTTCGCCTGCACCCAACCGTTCCACCACGATCTGCTGCAGCAGGTGATACAGCCCCAGGCGACACGGCCCGCTGGTGCGCGCCATCATGAACACATACCGCCCGGCACGATCGCTCTCCAGCTTGTTGATCAATCGCCCCAGCGTCAGGATCACCGGCACGCATTCCTTGCCCGACGTGTGGCGCCGCCCCGTCTGCAGCGCCTGCCGATCCGGGATCTCCAGCGCCTCCGCCTTGTATCCCGCCGCGCGCACGCAGCCAACCGCGACATGCGTTCCCGCCCCCATCCAAGGAATCAGCATCGTTTCCGCTTCCTTGTCAATCGAGCCAAAGTCGCAGCTCATTCGCTGCATCGCCGGAAAATCATGCGCCGCGCGCCGTGCAACCTTGGCCGTCCGGTCCTGCGCCACACAGTGCAAAAACGCTTCAATCCGCGTCTTGGTGCCCGCATCGCCCGCATGTCCGTCCGTCTCGATAATCGCAAACGGCTTCCCCTCCATCACGTAGCTGAAAAAATGCAGGCTGAAGCTGTCCGGCCCACACGAGTAATTACTGCAATACACGCTGTACACGCCTTGTGCGCGGCGAATCTGGTGCGCCGCACGCAGCAGCCTCTGTGCATAGCTCCAGTAGACGCGCCCCAGCACCGGCGTCGCGCTCTCCACCGGATAGCAGTCCGCCGGAATCGCAATCGCGCCCTGGTCGCGAAGAATCGACGGCACATTCGAGTTCAGAATCGGGTTGTAGATGGTGTACGACCGCCCCAGCACCACCACCGGCGTAATCCCGGTCTTCCGGCAGAAAGCCAGCGCCCGCTCTCCAATCTCGTCGCACTGTGCGGCAAAACGCTCCTGCGCCGCGGCCCCCAGCTTGTGCGCGGCCTTCCATGCGTCTCCACCCACGTCCAGCGCTGCTGCCAGACTTGCGCAGCTCGCATGAAACTCCGGCGACTCCAGCCCCCGCTTTCCAATCTCGATCTCCGGCGCAAGCCACTGGGTCTTCCCCGCGCCGGCCAGATCCAGCCGCAGCCGGTAGGGCGTCGATTGCACCACCGGGCAAACCTTGGCATACGGCTCATCCGCCACCCGCACCGTGCTGCGCAATATCGGCGTAAACACAAACTCCGCATCCTCCTCGCGCATCTGCGCCGCAACGCCGTGAAACAACTGCATCGGCGCGCAGAACGGCACATGGCTCTCCTGGATGCCCCGCTTCAGCGTAGCCGGAGCCGCGCCCCCCACCAGCCTCAGGTCGCAGCCCAGCTCATGCAGAAACGTCACGAAGAATGGAAACAGCTCCTTGAGTAAAAACTCATCGCTCAGCGCCACCCGCGTCCCGCCGCGATCCGGCCCCAGCCGCGCCACCAGGTCCGCGATCAGTTGTTCGCGCTCCTGAAAGGGCTGCGGCGCGCGATCCGGCAGCTTCCGCCGTCGCGTCGCCTTCTCATGCAGTGCGCACGCCCCGCCCCACGTAAACATTCCTGCCGTGCCGGCCACCCGCGTCCGCAGCCGATCGATCCGGCAGCGGTTCCCCGGAGCCCCGCAGCCCACTGTCGCATTGCAGATAAACGTGCTGCGCTCCTCCACCTTCGCTTCCAAAAACCGTCCCATCTCCAGCGCCGCCGTCTCCCGCCAAGGCAGGTCCGCCTTCGCCAGCAGCGCGATGCCCAGTGCGCCCACCGTGCCGGGGTTCGGCGGAATGATGACATCGCTGCCGGTTTGCCGCGCCACCGCCGCTGCCAGCGCATCCGCCGCAAACGGCATTCCCTGGCAGAAAATCACCTGCCCCACCGAGCGGCTTCCCTTCACGCGATTCAGATAATTTTGAATAATCGAATCGTACAGCCCGGCAATGATCGTGTTCTGCGGCAGCCCCGCCGCCACCGCCTCGTCAATAATCTCCGCCATGAACACTGAGCAGTGTTGTCCCAGCGAAACGCCTTCCGGCGCCGTCAATGCCACCGCGCCCAGTTGCGCCACCTGCTCAATGCCCGCAAACTTGCGCCCCTGCTCTTCAATAAATGAGCCCGTCCCCGCGCTGCAGGCCTCGTTCATCGCGCAGTCAATCACCCGCCCCTGGTCCAGCCGGATGTACTTCGCATCCTGCCCACCGATCTCAAAGATCGTGTCCACCCGCGCATCGTAGTGGCATGCCCCCTCCGCATGCGCCGCGATTTCGTTCTGGATAAATACCGCCTCCGGCCCGTAGCACTTGGTCAGCAGAGATCCCACCACCTCGCGCCCGCTACCCGTCACGCACGCGCCGCGCACCCGCTCGCCGCCCACGGGACTCTCCAGAAACTGCCGCCAAAGCGCCTGCGCCGCCTCCACCGGGGCCCCCTGCGTCTGCCGGTATGCGTCCCACACAATCGCATCCGTCTCCGCATTCAGCGCCACCGCCTTCGCACCCGTCGAGCCGATATCAAGCCCAAAAATCAGATCGCGCACTGTGCCATTGCCCGCTTCCCACGCCACTGGCGGCATGCGCCGCACCCGGCTCAGGCTCTTGGCCAGAGCCGGCATCCGCTCCAGCGCTGCCCCGTCGCGCGCCGCAAACAACTGCGCCTCCGTGGGAGCCGGCAGCCGCAAATCCGCTGCCAGCAACGCCGCTCCCAGCGCCTCCAGATACAGCCCATCCTCGCCCGGCACAAGCAGCGTGTAACCATGCTTCGCCAGCCGCTCGCGGAACGTCCTCTGCACCCGCAGCGATTGGCTCACGCCCCCAATCAACACCACCGGCCCCGGACTCATCCCCGGCTTGATCAGGTTCAGCACGTTCTCGCACACAGCGTCGAAAAGCCCCGCAAGAATCTCCTCGCGATCCTCGCCCTTGTTCGCCAGGTGCGTCATGTCCGTCTTCAGAATCACCGGGCACCGGCCTGACAGCGCCGACGGGCATGCCACGTCTGTGCATAGCGCGCTCGCTTCCTCCACGCTCAGTGAGAAGCGCTCCGTCAGTTGCCGCAGAAAGTTTCCCGTGCCCTGCGAACAGCGGCTGTTCTCGCGAAACACCTCATGCCCATTCGCGTGCACTTCCAGCACTGAGAAGCCATGGCTCCCCACCGACACCAGTGTTCCCGCCGTCTCCGGATACAAAAACCGAAATGCCCGCAGCTGCGCCTGCTGCACCGGAACCCGCGCCAGTCCGAACCGCTGCCCCATCCGTCCCGTCAGCGCCGCGCCCGCCGCCGAAGCCGCGTCCCACTCGCCATAAAGTCGCTTGAGCAGCGGCTGAGGATCCTTCCCATGGTCAATGCGGCAGCGCCGTTCCACCTGCCACTCGCCATCCACCCGCGCCAGCTCAACCAGCTTTAGCGTCTCCGCTCCCACATCCACGCCAAGAAACCGCTGATTCCGCCCTGTCTGCTCCTCTGCCATGGCGCACTCTCCTTCGCATTTAACAGCCTGAGATTGAAACCTGAATAGCTGCGGGGAGTGACATCAGCTTCGATCATTTCCTTGACTTGCGACAGTTCCTCTTCGTTGCGTTCCGTCGGTCGAAAACACACAGACCTCACACGGCGTCGCGCTTGCCCGGCCCGGAACCCGCTCTTTGCATTGTCGTTGTGGTTGCGCGGATGCCTGTCTGCGGCCATCTTCCAAACCTGACTGGGATCGGATCACGCGATCACCGCGCCGGCTTCGCCCAGCTCTCCGCCCTTGCACCAGGGCGTCATCTCTTACTGCTCTGCCATTTCGCCGGGCCCGCATTCGGACTCGCGCTTCCGTTCGGCTCAAGAGCCGCATCGTTCGGGTCACTCAAAGCGGTCGTTGCACACAACCCCTCTGCAGCAGACGCGCGCCAATCCGAAAACTGTCACGAGAATGGCCCCTTTTGGCGTGATTTGCAATAGACCGGGGATAGATTTTCCATGACATTTGCATGACTTCATGGCAAACTATTCCCCCTTATCCGCCTGTAACTGCAGGCAATTCAATACCTTTCCGATATTCAGATCCGCGCTCCCGTGCCTGCCGCCCCGCCTTCAGGCTCGCCTCAATTTTCTCCGTCATCGCCAGCACAATCTCCCTCTGTGCCGCCAAACGCGGCACGTGGGTCTGACGGCACAGTGCCTTGCCCGCGATGCAGCCTCTCCGCGCGCCTGCATGGAGCCCAATTGACGACTCGCCGTCGAAATCTGTACCCCGCCTGACGGGCAGGGCGCTACCTTCTGCGCCTCACCCGCCGGAGGAGTTTGTTATTGCCCGGTCTGGTAGCGCACCACGGCCAGCATGGTCTGGTAGGAATAGCGGGCATTCGCGTAGGCAATTTCTGCCTGCGTATCTGCCAACTGCGCCTGACTCAGTTCCACGATGCCGCTGAGGCCGATCTTGTAGCGAGTCTCAGCCAGGTCCAGAGCCATGTTCGCCTCGGTAAGCATCTGCTGGGTCACGCCGATCCGCTGAAACGCAGTTTGCGCGTTTAGCACGGAATCCCGCACGTCCCGGGCAATGACTTCCCGCATGCCACGCACCCGTTCCTCCGCCGCATGAGCCTGCAAATCCGCTACGTGCGAGCGTGCGTTGAATAGGAAGCCGTTGAACACTGGAATGCTGATGTTTGCACCAGCAGCTCCATACCAGGAGGACGCAATCTGATCCGCGCGTACCGGCGTGCCGCCTACAGCGGCCAGAGCAGACACTGTGGGATGCCACAGATCGTGTTCCGCTTTGCTGTACTGCTGAGCGGCCTCGGCATTGTCGTTCAACGAAGCGAGGTCTGGACGGGAGCGAAAAGCAAGCTGCACCATGCCTTCCGCGTCGTCCGGCGCCACCTGCGGATTTGCCGGTGTGCTATCCACCAGGTCATAGCGGGTGTTCTGCTCTGTACCCAGAAGCGCATTCAGGCCCGCATCTGCAGACTGCATCCCGCTGCGCGCATCCAGAAGTAGAAGTTGCGCCTGCGACAACTCGACCTTGGCAAAGCTCAGGTCGAGCGTGGACTTGAGCTTTGCCTGGGTGAGAGCGCTGATTTCATCCACGGTCTCCTGCCGGGCATCTACCGTTTCCTGCGCCACCTTCAACACCGCGCGTGCCGTCAGCGCCTGTTCAAAGGCCTGATCGACGGCGAGCGTGATGTCCTGCTCCGTGGCGCGCTCGGCTTCCAGTTGCGCCTGCGCATTTGCCTTGGCGCTCAGAACCAGGCGATGCGTGCGACCGAAATCCGTGATGAGCTGGTCCACCTGGAGCCCACCGGCGGCCCGCTGGTAGACGCTGGGGTTGTTCAGCACGCCGGCCGTGATGCGCGTATTGTCATGCGCATCCACGGCGGTCAGATCCGCTGTGGCAGTGGGGAGTTCCGCTGACCGGACCTCACGGGTGACTTGCACCTGCGCCAACTGCAACAGGTGTGCCACGCTAATGTCCGGGTTATGCTGGATGGCCAACTGCTCAGCCTCAGCGAGCGTGATCCGCATTGGCTTTTGCGGCTTCGGGGCCTGCGCAAGGAGCTTTCCGCAGGCCAGAGCCAGAGAGAAACAAACACACAGCCAGAGCTTCTGCGTCTTCATGCCTGGCCTCCTGCTGCATGCGCAGCGCGCTTGCGATGGACGATGAGGTATGCGGCCGGCACCACGAAGACGGTGAGGATAACCGAGACGCCGAGTCCGCCAATGACGGCGCGGGCCAGCGGCGCGTACAGCTCGCTTCCCTCCTCCAGTGCCAGCGCCATGGGAATCATTCCCAGGATGGTGGCAAACGAAGTCATCAGCACCGGACGGAGCCGGACTCGACATGCCATGGAAACCGCTTCTTCAATCGGCATGCCTTCCTTCCGCAGCGCTCGAGTGAACTCCACAATGAGGATGGAGTTGGAGACGACAATTCCGGTCATCATCACAACGCCCATCAGAGACATCACGTTCAGCGTCGTGTGGGTGACGAGAAGGAAGAGGATGACCCCGGTAATGCCGGGTGGAATGGCGAGAAGAATGATGAAAGGATCAGTGAAGGAAGCGAACTGCGCCATCAGGATGAGGTACACAAGTACCACGGAGAGAACGAGTCCCACGCTGAAGCTCATGAAGGACTTGCGCATGCCCTCCACGGAGCCGCGCACGGTGATGCGCTCGTTGGATGGAATGTGGGTGTTTGCGATGACCTGGTTCACACGCTTTGACAAAGCGCCGAGATCCTCGCCAGAAGGTGACACATACACGTCAATCACCCGCTCCAACTGATAGTGGTCCACCTCCGTGGGCGTATTGATGCGCTGGATCGAAGTGACTGCCCCGAGATTGGTCACCGCCGCTCCGTTGTTTGCGTGCAGCGGCATCTGCTCAAAGTCGGTGAGGGAACGGATGTCTTTCTCTGGATACTGCACAGTGAGCAGATAGTTGTTTCCATTCTTTGGATCGACGTAGTAACTGGGCGCAATCATGCCGTTCGAATCCAGGGCAGTGATTACGTTATCGACCACCTCCGAGGAGTCAAGGCCCAGGCGGCCCGCCATCTCGCGGTTCACGTCCACCTTCAAACCGGGATAGTCCAGGTCCTGAGGAATCAGCACGTCGCTGACGCCGTGGAGCTGGCGGATCTGCGCGGCCATGGCCTTGGCGGTTGCGTAAGTTTCGTGCATGTTGTTGCCTTGCACCTGAATGTCAATCGGCGCAGGAAGGCCCATGTTGACCACCGCATCCACCAGGCCGCCGCTTTCGAAGTAGGTAGAAAGCTGCGGCAAGTTGCTCCGCAGCTTGGCTCGCACCAGATCCATGTACTCAAAGCTGCTCTTGCTGTGGCCTTTGTTCAAGCTGACTTCCACAAACGCCGTGTGCTCGGCCGAGTTGATGGTGTAGATCGACTCAAAGCCCGGCGTGATGCCGATGTTAGAGACGATCATGTGCAAGTCCTTGGGAGGAATGACGGAGCGGATATCCTGCTCCACTTGCGCGATGTATTGGTCTGTCACTTCCAGGCGCGTGCCGCTGGGAGCCTTCACGTGAATGATGAACTGCCCCGCATCGGTGCGCGGAAAGAAAGACATGCCCATGAGGGGAAACAGACACAGGCTCAGCAAGAACACGCCCATGATGCCCACCACCGTGGTAACTGGCTTGAGGAGGCTCTTGCGCACCGCGATGTCATAGTGCATCAGCGTTCTGTCGTACCGGCGATTGAACCCGCGCACAAATCGCTGGAAAGGGTTACCTCCCTTGTGATGCGCCGCATCATTATGCGCATTGCGAATGAACTTGGCGCAAAACAGCGGGACAACGGTGAGTGCAACCACATACGAGGCGAAGAGCGAAAGCACCACCGAAAGCGCCAAAGCCGTAAACAGGAACCTGCTGACGCCGTAAAGAAAGACCACCGGAAAGAAGACGATGGCCGTGGTGAATGTGGCTGCGAGCACTGGCAGGGCCACCTCTCGACCACCCTTTTCCGCAGCCTCTTCCGGCGTTTCTCCCATCTCCAGATGGCGGAAGATGTTTTCGAGCACGACGACCGAGTTGTCAATGAGCCGCGAGAAGGCAAGAGCCAGCCCGCCCAGCACCATTGCGTTAATGGTGGCTCCCATCATGCTGAGAATGATGAACGCGGCCAGCGCCGAAAGCGGGATGGAGAGCATCACGGCAAATGTGGCGCGCATGCTGCCCAGAAAGACGAGAATCATGATGGCGGTGAGCACGAGGCCGATGGTTCCCTCGCTGCCCAGATTGGCAATGGCCGTCTTCACAAACACAGACTGGTCAAAAACGACGTTGGCCACCAGCGACTTTGGCACATCGAACAAGTGCTTGATATGATTCCGAACGCCGTTCACGATCTGAATGGTGTTGCTGCCGCCTCCCTGCTTGAGGATGGGTAGGTATACGGAGTGCTGCCCATCCACGCGCACAATGTTCGTCTGGATGGCAGAGGCGTCTTTGGCATACCCGACGTCGGAGATCAGCAACTGGCCATTCCCGACGGACTTCAAGGGCAGACGGTCAATGTCGGCCGTGGAAAGAAACTGTGCGTTGGTGTAGATGTTGAAGTCCTGCGGACCGATGCGCACGTCGCCTGAGGGCAGAATCTGATTGCCCCGATTCACGGCGCGCACCACGTCCATCGGGCTGAGTTCATGCGCCTCCAGCTTTACCGGATCCACGTAGACCTGAATCTGCCGGTACTTTCCGCCGAATGGCGGAGGGATGGAAGCGCCTGGAACGTTGGCAACCTGCTCACGCACCTCGTACTGGCCCAGGTCGTGGAGCTGAGTTTCATTCAGCCCCTTGCCTTTGAGCGTGATGAAGCAGACGGGCATGCTGGAGGCATCGAACTTGAGCACCACGGGAGGCAGTGTGCCTGGCGGTAATCGCCGGAGCTGTGCCATGGCGAGGTTGGAGATGGTGGTCACCGCGGCATTCGGATCGGTGCCGGGCTGAAAGTAGACACGAATGAGGCTCACGCCGGACATGGAGCGGGATTCGATGTGATCGATGCCGCTGCCCAGCGTAAAGAACCGCTCAAAGGGGTCAGTGATGTGCGACTCAATCTGTTCCGGCGGCATGCCGTCGTAGAACGTTGCCACCACTACCACTGGAATTTTGATTTCCGGGAACAAGTCCACGGGCATGCGCGCCACGGTCACCGTGCCAACTACAGCAATGACCAGGCACACCATGAGAATGAAAAATGGATAGCGGATTGCGAATCGGGACATGCCTACTCATCACCCTTTCCGCCCGCTGGGGCCAGCTGAGGCAAGACCACATCCTGCGCACGCACCGCCTCACCGTTGTTGAAGGAGGAAAGATTGGCTACCACCACGCGATCGCTATTGCTCAAACCGGAAAGCACCTCTACCCGATTGGGCGTAGAAAGACCAAGCTGCAGCTCACGCTTTTGAACGTGACCGCTTGAGTCCACCACGTAAGCAAAGGCCTGCTTTTTGCTGCGGTCCACCGCCTGCACGGGCACGGTAAGGCCGTCGCCGGTACGCTGGATATTGAGCGTCACATCGGCGTACATGCCGGGCTCGAGCTTGTGGCCTGCGTTGTTCAGGTCGATTTCCACCTGCAAGGTTCGCGTGGCCAGATCCAATTCGCCCGTGGTGCGGACAATCTTGCCGGTGAGCTTCTCTTCCGTGGTCTCAATGCGGATCTTTGCCGGATCGCCAATTTTGACGTAGCTGGCCAGGGATGCCGGAACCGGCAGGCGGAGGCGCAGCACGTCGGTCTGCGCAATCTTGACGACCGGCTGCGCACCGGCGCTGGAGGTACCTGCTTGCACCAGCGCTCCCGTGTCTGCGTAGCGCCAGGTGATGACGCCGGTATACGGTGCGGTGATTTTTGCGTAGTCGGCCAGCGAAACGTAGTGCAAGTGATTCGCCCGGGCCACGCTCAGCGCCTGTTGCATTGCGGAGAGATCCGCCTTGGCAACATCCACCTGCGCGGCAGATGCGGAGTCCTTGGCCTGCGCATCATCCAGCTCCTGCTGGGCAATAAGGCCCGGACGCACGGCTGCCGCCTGCTTGAGTCGCTGGTAGGCCGCATGCAGGGCCGCATGGTCTGCCTGTGCACGCACCAGTCCACTACGGGCACTCAACACATCCTGCTGGCTGCGCAGCACGCCGGCCTGCGCTTCGTCCACCTGTGCCCGCAGTTCGGGAATCTCCAGTACCGCCAGCACCTGGCCCTTCTCGACGTGATCCCCGATGTCGACATTGATATCGCGGATGTAGCCGGAAACCTTGGCGTGGAGTTCGACTTCCTGGTAGGGCAGCAGCTCTCCGGCCACATCCAGCTGGTTGGAGAGTGGAGCGCGCATGGGATGCTCCACGGGCGCAACCGGCAACTGCGAAGCAGCGTTGACGGTCTGTGTGGGGCGATGGCAACCGCTGCCGACAACGACAGCAAAGCATAGGAGATACAGCATCCGCCACCGTCCGGCGGCAAGAAAAAGAGACATGTCAGGGAGTCCTCGCTGGTTAAAACAAACACACTCAAATCCAGAACTGGATTTCGAGCGAACGTGCCAACGCGGAGTTCCGCGACGGCGCTGGATTTACGGGAAAGTGGGGTTCAGCGAGCGGGAGGAGGGCGTACGGAGTGCGCGTAGGCAAAGTACGCGGGAAGGTAGGCCAGTCGCCTGCCGAGATGCGGGCGGATGCGCAGAGACGCAAACGCAGCAAGCAAGGCAGAGAGAATCACGACCAGATCGAGAATCGGTGAAAGGAAGTGCTGATCGGGCCGCGTTGGCTCTGTATCCGTGAAAACCGCTTCGCTGCGATCTACAGCTAGCGCCTTGGAAGAGGCAATCCCGATCGTTGATTGACTACCGTAGGCTACCCACGTGGTCTTGGCCTCCACGAAAAATAGAGTCGCGAGGAAGCAGAGCGCTATCCCGACGGTGCCGACTCGAATTTTTCGGGCCAGGACAGCAGCCATAAGACGAGTCTAGCATGCAGACCTGCCTGCAGTTGTGAACCAGTGACTGGGCATCCGCAGTGCGCCCATTTCAGGTAAACCCTAACTGCAAGATGCTGCGAAAGTTCCCGCAACGCAGGCCGAACGGTTGACAAAGCCTCCCTCCTGTACGAATCTAAAGGCGAAGAACAGGCGAATACTTGACCACCATGCAACGCTCCGCAGCACTTCGACTCCAACTCGAGCAGGACCTGGAGCATCGCTTTCCTGCGGCGCTGACGCCCGCACCCCAAAGCCACCGCGAGACCGCGCCAACAGGAATTCCGCAGGTGGATGACCTGCTGGAGGGCGGGCTACCGGTGGGAGCCATCAGCGAGCTTACCGGGGCGGTTTCGTCGGGCAGAACCAGCCTGGCTTTGGCGTTTGTTTCCGCGCGCACCACGGCGGGGCAGGCGTGCGCCTGGGTGGATGCCGGCGACGCACTGGACCCTGAGTCCGCCGCAGCCTGCGGAGTGGCGCTGTCACGCCTGCTGTGGGTGCGCTGCAGCGGCGCTGCGCGTGCCGGGATGCCCAATCGGACCGGCAGGGGCAGCGGCTCGGCACAGCCCTGGACACAACTGGACCAGGCACTGCGCGCAACCGATCTTCTGCTGCAGGCGGGCGGTTTTGCGGCCATTGTGCTGGACCTGGGTGATGCGGAGCCTCAATGTGGCAACCGGATTCCGCTGGCGACCTGGTTCCGCTTTCGTCAGGCGGCAGACCGCACACGCTGCAGCCTCGTGGTGCTGGGTCGCGCGGCCTATGCCCAGTCCAGTGCGGCCCTGGTGCTGGCCTGCCGTGCCGATCCTGCAACTGCTCCCTGCCAAACCGTCCTGCGCGAATTGTCGTTTGCGGTGGAAAGCGGGCGACAGCGCTTTACGCCCGTTCGCAGCATGGCCCGCAGGCCGCCTGCCTCCACATGGTCCGCGTGCGCCCCGTGGGACCAGGAGCAGAGCGCATGAGTGGCGAGCTCTATCTCTGCGTGCATGCGGCGGAGTTTGCCGCGCAGGCCCTGCTGCGTCTGCGACCGGACCTGCAGAGCGAGCCTGTTGCGGTGTTGGAAGGCTCCGCGCCGATGGAAACCGTCTGCGCGCTGAACCAGCATGCACGACTGCACGGCGCGGTGCACGGCATGACGCGGCTGGAGGCGGAAACCCTCAGTGGGCTGCGGCTGCTGCGGCGCTCGGCTGAGAGTGAGGCAGCCGCGCGTGCGGCATTGCTGGAGTGCTGCGCACGCTTTTCTCCACGCGTGCAGCAGGCATGCCAGGAAGCCGCATGCGCCTTTGTGCTGGATGTCACCGGTACCGAGCGCCTGTTCGGTCTTCCCCGTCAGCTGGCGGAGCGGCTGCGCGCGGCGCTGCTGGCCGCGCGCTTTCGCGCCTCGCTTGCGGTGAGCGCAAACTACCATGCTGCTCGGCTGAAGGCCGCTGCCACGCGCGGCATCACTGTGATTCCCACAGGCGAAGAGGCCGCGCAGCTTGCGGCTCTCTCCATGCATGCACTCGACCTTGCCGAAGAGCCTGCGCAAATCTTTACCCTGTGGGGCATTCGCACGCTTGGGGATTTGGCACAGCTGCCCGAGGCGGAACTTGTGGCACGCATGGGTCCGGCTGCGCGCCTTTGGCAGCGGCTTGCGCGCGGCGATGCCGAGCACGCCTTCCAGCCCATTGAGCCCTCCTTCCGGCTGCACGAGTATTGCGAGTTGGAAGCCCCCGCGGAGCAGATCGATTCCCTGCTGTTTGTGGCTGCGCGCATGGTGGAGTGCCTGGTAGCACGCGCTGCGGCACGGGCCATGTCGCTTGCCTCCGTGACGTTGGAGCTGAAGCTGGAAGGCGGCAGCGTGCACCGTGGAGCCGTGCGGCCCGCGCTGCCCACCACGGACCGCAGGTTTCTGCTCAAGCTGCTTCAACTGGAGTTGGGCGCACATCCGCCGCAAGCCGCAGTGGTGGCCATTGCACTCACGGCGGAGGCCGGCCAGTCCAGCAAAGTGCAGCTGGGCCTGTTCGCGCCGCAAACGCCGGAGCCCTCGCGGCTGGATGTGACCCTCGCGCGCCTGAAGGCGCTGGTCGGCGACGATCGAGTGGGCTCGCCCGCGCTGGAGGATTCGCATCGTGCAGGGAGCTTTCGCATGGAGGGCTTCTCGCTCGGCAGCAAAGTCAGCGTGCCGGAGACGGCCCACGCCCGCATGTCCCTGCGACGCATCCGTCCACCCAAGCTGATTCATATGGAACTGCGCGCAAGCAAGCCTTCGGCCTTTCGCCATGCGGAGCAGCGATTCACTGTTGCCGCGGTCTGCGGTCCGTGGAAAAGCAGCGGGTGCTGGTGGTCCACCGAGCCGTGGGAGACAGAGGAGTGGGACGTGCTGGCTGTGGACCGCGAGGGCCTGGCGAGTCTCTGCCTGCTGGTGCACCACAGCACGGGCGACCGGTGGTGCCTGGAAGCCTGCTATGACTGAAGACGCGTACGTTGAATTGCATGCCAACAGCGCCTTCAGTTTTCTGGCTGCAGCATCCCAGCCGGAGGCTCTCATCGAGCAGGCCGCAGCGCTGCACATGCCGGCCATCGCGCTCGCGGATCGTAACGGCGTGTACGGCGCGGCGCGCTTCCACACGGCGGCATCGCGCAACGACATCCGGGCGCACATCGGCGCGGAGATCGCGGTCTCTGCACTCGGCAACCGGCTAGTGCCGCCGGAATGGCTGCCGCATATGCACCCGAACGAACCGCCGCGCGTGGTTTTGCTGTGCGCGTCGCAGGCTGGCTACCGGAACCTGTGCCAACTGATTACCCGCATGAAGATGCGCGAGGCCGCGAAGGCAGAAGGCGCGGCAACGCTGGATGATCTCGAGGAGTTTTCTCCGGGACTTGTTTGTCTGACCGGCGGCGACGAAGGGCCTCTGGCTGCGGCGCTGGCCAGTGGAGGCCTGCAGCAAGCGCGGCACGCGCTCCTTCGCCTTGCCTCCATCTATGGCCGCGGCAACCTCTACGTCGAATTGCAGCGCCATCATCGGCGCGACGAAGAATGCCGCAATCAGGCACTACTGAGCCTCGCATCCTCGCTGCATTTGCACGTACTGGCAACCAACGGCGTGCTGTACGCGCGTGAGGCTGACCGCGAAATCCTCGATGTGCTTACGGCCATCCGTCACCACACGCCGCTGGAACGCGCAGGCCGGCTGCTTGCGCCGAACTCCGCGCGCCACCTGCGCAGCGCGCGGCAGATGACGGCGCTGTTCCGGGATCTTCCCGAGGCCATTGCCAACACGCATCTCGTCAGCCAGCGGCTTGCTTTCACGCTCGATCGTCTAGGCTATGAGTTTCCGCACTATGCGGTTCCGCCGGGCGAAACCATGGACAGTTTTCTTGCTGCGCGCGTGGAGGAAGGCGTGTGCAGGCGTTACGGAAACCCGCTCAAGCGGCACCTGATGGAGAAGGCTCGCGCGCAGGTGCGGCATGAGCTTGCGCTCATCGCGCGGCTTGGCTTCTCAGGATATTTTCTGATCGTCTGGGACATCATTCGCTTTTGTCAGCGGCTGGGCTTTCTGGTGCAGGGGCGCGGATCAGCCGCCAACTCCGCCGTCTGCTACGCGCTGGAGATTACGGCGGTGGATCCGGTGGGCATGGAGCTGCTGTTTGAGCGCTTCCTCAGCGAGAATCGCGGCGAGTGGCCGGACATCGACCTCGACTTGCCTTCCGGCGATCAGCGGGAGCAGGTGATCCAATACGTCTATGAGCGCTACGGTGCCCTGGGCGCGGCCATGACGGCCAACGTCATCACCTATCGCGGCCGCTCCGCCGCAAGAGAGGTGGGCAAGGCGCTCGGGTTTGAGCAGGACCAGCTGTCGCAACTTAGCAGCCTGGTGGGCCGCTGGGAGTGGCGCGGCACATACGACAGCATGGAGTGTCACTTTCAGCAGGCAGGCTTTGACATTCGTCATCCTCGCATTGCCCGCTACCTGGAGCTGTGCCAGCGCATGCAGGACCTGCCGCGCCACCTCGGCCAGCACTCCGGCGGCATGGTCATCTGCGCCGGCATGCTGAATCGTGTGGTGCCCATTGAGCGCGCGTCCATGCCGGGCCGCACGGTGGTGCAGTGGGATAAGGAGGACTGCGCTGACCTTGGCCTCATCAAGGTGGACCTGCTGGGCCTGGGGATGATGGCCGTGCTCAAGGAAACACTGGAGCTGGTGCCGCGCCACTACGACCATCGAGTGGACCTGGCTGCGCTGCCTGAGGATCAGGCGGTGTATGAAACCCTGTGCAAGGCGGACACCGTGGGCGTGTTCCAGGTGGAAAGCCGCGCACAGATGGCTTCCATCCCGCACAACGCACCTCGGACTTTCTATGACCTGGTGGTGCAAGTGGCTATCATTCGCCCCGGGCCCATCGTGGGCAAAATGATGCACCCTTACATGCGCCGCCGCCAGGGCAAGGAACCGGTCAGCTATCCGCATCCGCTGCTGGAGCCGGTGCTGAAACGCACGCTGGGGGTACCGCTATTCCAGGAGCAGCTGCTGCGCATGGCCATGACGGTGGCAAGCTTCAGCGGCGCGGAGGCCGAGGAGTTGCGCCGCGCCGTGGGCATGCGGCGCTCCATGCAGCGGATGAAGGACCTGGAAGGCCGCCTGCGCTCCGGTATGTCCCGCAACGGCATTACCGCAGAGACGCAGGATAACATTGTGCAAAGCATCTCTTCGTTTGCCATGTATGGCTTTCCGGAGTCGCATGCAGCCAGCTTTGCGCTCATCGCCTATGCCTCCGCGTATCTGAAGGTGCATTACCTTGCCGCCTTCACCTGCGCCATGCTCAACAATCAGCCCATGGGTTTTTATTCGCCGGCGGTTCTGGTGAAGGATGCGCAACGCCACGGCCTGCGGGTCCTGCCCATTGACGTGCAGCGCTCAGCATGGCCTTGCACGCTGGAACACAATGAGGATGGCGCCCTTTCTCTGCGCATCGGCTTGCACTACGTGAAGGGATTGCAGCAGGCTGCCGCCGAGGCGCTGGTTGCCGCGCGATGTGGAAGCGGCCAGTTCGCGTCCGTGGAGGACTTGGCGGTGCGGGTTCCGGAGCTCGGCCGCAAGGCGCTTTGGGCGCTGGCGCACGTGGGTGCGCTCAACCCCATTGAACGTGTAGAGCATCGCCGCGATGCGCTGTGGCAGGTGGCGGAGGCGGGCAGGCCTGCTGGTCCGCTGCTGCAGGGCACAGCTGTGGAGCCCGCGCGCATTGCCGCGGCCTCACCCCTGCTGCGCATGACCACCGATGAGCGCCTGACGGCTGACTATGCCGGAACCGGCCTCACCACAGGCCCGCACCCAATGGCCTACCACCGCACGACGCTGCGCGCGGAAGGAATCCTGACGGCGGAAGAGCTGGCGCGTTGCCGTAATTACCAGTTCGTCCGGATTGCCGGCTGCGTGATTGCACGCCAGAGGCCGGGAACTGCAAAGGGATTTGTGTTCCTCTCTCTGGAGGATGAAACCGGCATTGCCAATGTGGTACTGGCGCCCGACACTTTTGAGCGCGACCGCATTCTGGTTACGCGCTCCAGGTTTCTGCGTATCGAAGGGCAACTGCAGAATCAGGATGAAGTGATCCACGTGAAAGCATTGCGCATGGCGCTGCTGGAAGTCTCCAGCGCGGAAGTCCGCTCGCACGACTTCCACTAGATGGCCACGTGGTGGAGCCTCCGCTAGGAGGCCGGCAGAAGGAAGTAGGACTCCAGGGCACGCATCACCGAATCACGATTGAGCTCCGGCGGCTTGCCTTCATACTTGGCTGACCAGCAAATCTGGTTCACGATATCGCGCGGGTAGCATGGCCGCAGCTCCTGCTTGAGCGTTCCTTTGATGAAGTCAATCAAGGCATGGGCCAGCGTCATGTCAAACGTCAGCCCGCGATCCTCCAGCACTCGGCGCAAAATCTCGCAGAACTGGTCGTCCGTGGCGGCTCCCACGTAGATCTTGGTCTGAATCCGACGCAGAAAGGCGGCATCCATCAGTTCGTTTGGATCCAGGTTCGAGGCAAACACCACAAGCATTTCAAACGGAATCTCAATCTTGCGTCCACCCGCCAGCGTAAGGAAGTCGATCTTTCGATCCAGCGGCACCACCCACCGGTTCAGCAGCTCATCCGGGCGAACCCGCTGCCGACCAAAGTCATCGATGATCAGCACTCCGCTGTTCGCCTTCATCTGTACCGGGCCAGAGTAGAACTTCGTCGTCGGATTGAACTGCAGGTCGAGCATTTCCACCGTCAGCTCACCACCCACAATCACCGCCGGCCGCTTGCACCGCACCCAACGTTCATCGCGGTTATCCTGCTGGGCTTCCGCCACCAGCTTGTGCAGCGTGGGGTCATACACCGTAATGATCTGGCCATCGATCTCCACCGCATAAGGCAACCAGATGTCATCTTGCGCAAGTACATGCGACAGGGTTTCCGCAATGGTGGTTTTGCCCACGCCCGAAGGTCCATGCAGAAAGATGGCCGCGCCGGAATTCAGCGCCGTGCCCAGCTGGTAGAGTGTGCGGTCATCCAGAACGAGCTTGGCGAAAGCGCGCGTTACATCGCTCGGATGCACTTCAACATGCGACACGCTCTGCTTGCGAACCTGCTCTACATAACTGGCAAGGGGGACCGGCACCGGACCGGCATACTGATTCTGCGAAAGCAATTCCTGGGCGCGCGCCCTTCCCTGCGTGGTGATGGCAAGGTTTGGGATGGTGCCGCTCATGCCGGTCACCTGGCAAAGCTGCTCCGTGCGCAGCCGTTTGATCAGCTCACTCGCCACCTCAAAACTGAGCCGCATATGCCTGGCAAGGTCCAGCACTGAGAAGGGACCGGAAAGGTACAGCGCCTTTAGCGCGAGCTCTTCCAGAATCGTCTGACGGAGACCAACCTCTGCAATGGAAAGAGGCCTGTGCGAGGGACCCACCTCGAGCCCACTCTTGATGAACTCGCGCATATCCAGTGCATCTGCCATAACTTCCTTCAACTGGTTGCTCAAACTCCCCTCCCATTCCCTGCGCCGAGATACGCCAGACGTGCAACAAATGCAGATCACAATGGCTGGCCGTGAAACGCGCATTTTCTATTTCTTTGGCCCCGGTAACGCACCTCGTTTCGCGTCGCCGAATTAACCCTCCCTCAGAGGCCCAGGATTCTATACACGCATCGGCGGAGTAGTCTCGCAAACCGCGACCCATGATTCATGCCGGACCACTTTCGTGTCCCTTGTCTAACTGTCAAGGCCTATTCTCCAAAAGGAAAATACAGGCAAATTTCTTATTCTATTGGCTTTCCGTTTCATCCGCATCATTGCACATATTCGCCTTCATCGCAAAGCAGAAATCCTGATGCCCCTCACTCGTTCGTAACCAGCTTCTTTGGAATTTCGTGCAAACTGGCGGCTGACTCGTTTCTTCGACCTGGTTCTCTCGCCTCTAACAAATTCACCAACCGAATCATGGCCTGTAAGCCCTTGGAAGGACACGGAAAAGCCCCGTGCACGTCCAATGGACGTCCACGGGGCTTGCCTGCACCGCACGACTTTGAATATCACAGGGTGTTCCAGCGTGGTCGGCTGAATGGCTTGTTTTCTTGTGCTCTTCTTCCCACCTAAGGTTGGGATGCTCGATGCGAACGATCCCTATACTGACAACTTGCCCCAGATCCTTTGGCGCATCCCGGGGTCAATACAACTCCCTTGCGCATGGAAAACCTGCCCACCACGGCCGTATGAGCCTACTTCCGCTAGAAACCGCTATCCCGGCCCGACCGTGAGCTTCATCTTCTTCTTGACGTCATGGGCAAGCTTTTCAATCAGATCGGCCTTATGGATGACGGTTAAGGAAAGCGTGTCTTTGTTGGTCTTGTCGACCTCGGCCTTAAGCTCCGTGGCAAGTTTGAGAAGCTCAGTTGTTTCCGCTGTGAGCTCCTTCTTTCGCTCGGCATTGGCCGCCTCAAGATGCAGTTCCTGTTGCTGGTGGGCGTTGATCTCGTTCTGCTGGTTTGCATCTGGCATACGGACAGCGTCCGGCGGGAGTTTTGGAAACTCCCCTGGCTTCTGCTGGAACCATGCCCTGCCGGCCACCGGCACCAAGGCAACCACTGCCAGGACAACGGCTACGACAACCCAGTACGCCCTTCTCGAGCGAAGACGATATATTTTGCGAGCGGAGCTCGACTGGAGACTCATGATTTGCCTCCTACGACGTGATAACCCGGAATCTTCTTTTCGGCACGGGTTCGACGGAATTGTATCGCTCCTGAGGAAAATTGCGAAGCCAATAGCATGGAGGTCAGAAAGAAATAGGCTCTTCCTAAGGATCTCGTGCTCTACTCGGCGCGGTGCACCTTCGCCACAGACATGCTCGATCGAACTGGGAACCTTGCTCTGGTTCAGAAGTGGCTCGGGCACGAGTCCATACTCACAGCGCGACGCTACCTGCATCCGGAACTGAAGGATGTGGCGCAGCTCGTCAACCCACGCAATGCCAACAACACAGACGAAAATTTACAGCACGGTGGGGGGACCTCAGTGAGGTCAGCAGCTAATTTATTGATTTGATTGGCTGCCCCCCAGGGATTCGAACCCCGATATGCTGCTCCAGAGGCAGCTGTCCTGCCGTTGAACGAGGGGGCAGTAAGTGCGGAAAAGGCCGGCGTGTAGCCTTGTTTGCCGGGCACACGGCTGAGCGTCGCAAGTGACCGGCCAACCTTCACATCATACGGAGAATCCCTTGCGGGGTCAAACAACTTACAACCCGCAGACGGCTTCGGCTGACCCGGGGTTTTCTGCATTGGCACGCGGGGCAATCGCGGACCGAAAGCGCGCCGTTTTCCTCTGCGCTTCTCTGCAAATGCCCCGCTGATTTACTCCTCGCGAAGGACTTCCAGCGGGCGGAGTCCGAGGATTCTGTAGCTGGCAATCCAGCCAGTGGCCGTTGCCAGCACGGCGGTGCCGCAGAGCGCCACCAGCGTCGCCGGCCAATTCATCTGGTAAGGCACGTCGAGCTTGTGCAGGATTACCAGCGTAAGAATGTTGGCGAACACCACACCCACGGAGCCGGCCAGCAATCCCAACACGCTGAACTCCACGCTGAAGGTGCGAACAATGCGCATGCGCGTCGCGCCCAGGGTCTTCAACACCACGGCCTCGCGCATTCGCCGGAAGCGCGCGCTCGCGATGCTGGACGCCAGGATCATCAAACCCGCCAGAATGGAAAAGCCGGCAAGGAAGCGCACCACGAACGTAATCTGATCCACCACGCTCTCAATCCGGTCCAGCACGTCCGCAATGTTGATGACGGAGACGGTGGGGAAGCTGGCAAACAGGGCGCGCTCCATGGTGGCTACTTTTGCAGGGTCCATGTGCACTCCGCCGTACCAGGTTGCGGGCTGGTCTTTCAGTTGTCCAGATGGCAGCTCAAACGAGACTCGCGCGCCCAGGTGCTCGCCGTCCGCACGGTAGATGGCTGTCACGGTGAGCTTGCGCACCACTCCGCCCACGTCCAACTCCACCGCAGAGCCAACCGTCAAATGCAGCCGTTTGGCGGTTCCCTCCCCCACGGCCATCTCCGCCGCTGCCGCATTCGTCCACCATTTGCCCGCCGTCAGCTTGTCGCCTTTCGGCAAAGTATCCGCCCAACTCAACTCGGCATTCTCCAGCCATCGGCGTGGGAAGTGCTGGGCCTTCAGTTGCTCCACCGGAGTTCCGTTCAGGCTGACAAAGCGGCCAGCCACCACTGGAATCAGCGTGAGTTGCTCGGTGACTCCTGGCTGCCTGGCAAAGAACTGCCGAATCCCGGCCACTTCATCGGTTGTAACGTCGATCAGGAACACATTGGCCAGCTTGGGAGACACCGTATCTCGCAAGTCGTGCAGGACCGAGCCCTGCATTAGATACACCGCCAGAATCAGCATCACGCCGGTGCCCAGCGCAGCCAGAACTGCTGCCGACTGGTTGCCCGGCCGGTAGAGATTTGCCAGCCCATGCCGCAAGGCCGACGGCAACTGCAGTCGCACGCGATCAAGCGTGTACCGCAGGGCACGCAGCGCCACGGCCGCCAGCAGCAACAGCACCACCAGCGCAAGGAAGAACAACAGGGCAAACCAGCCGCCGACCTGGACGGAATCCGACAAGGCCCAGGCGATGCCGCCCAGAGCCACAACCACCGCGGCTGCAAAGCCCAACTGCAGTCGCCGATTCCACCATTGCGCCAGCCACTCCCTCAGATTCTGCGGACCCGGCTCCACCAGTCTGCGCAATACCAGCACGGGTCGAACG
>DATKTQ010000159.1:0-2276 GCA_035531055.1 Occallatibacter sp.
CGCCGCGCAGGAGTTACCGAAGTGTATACGATGCGTGACATCGACGAGCGCGGCATGCGCGTTGTCATGGAGGAGGCCCTCCGCGTCGCCAGCCAGGGCACCGCCGGCTACCACGTCTCGCTCGACATGGACTGGATTGACCCCGAGGATGCCCCCGGCGTCGGAACCCCCGTCCGCGGCGGCGCCACCTATCGCGAGGCCCACCTCGCCATGGAGATCATCGCCGACCACGGCCGCATGGTCAGCTTTGAAATGGTCGAGGTCAACCCCATCCTCGACGAGCACAACCAGACCGCTGATCTGGCCGTGCAACTGGCCTGTTCGGCATTTGGGAAGAAGATCCTTTAGGTGGCACTAAACTGATTGGCGGGGCTGCGGACAGTCTTCCATCGCGGCCAACAGGCAGGAAATGGCAAAGAAACTTCGCGTAGGCGTTTTGTTTGGCGGGCGCAGCGGCGAGCATGAGGTCTCGCTGCTCTCGGCCGCCTCCGTTTTGAAGGCGATTGACCGCCGCAAATTTGACGTGGTCCCCATCGGCATCACCAAGGAGGGCCGCTGGCTGGCCGCCGGTGCCGCCGACTCGCTGCTGTACAGCGGCCAGGGCGCCGTGGTCCGACCCTTGCGCGCCGGCGACCCCGAAGCCACGCCCGGCGCCAAGCTGCTGCACGAAGGCATTCCCACGCTGCTGGCTCCCGAGCCGGCAAAGGTGTCCGGCGGCAGCCGCCCCGCACAGGCCGCGCTCGATGTCGTTTTTCCCGTGCTCCATGGCACTTTCGGCGAGGACGGCACCATCCAGGGACTCTTTGAGCTGGCCGGCATCGCGTATGTCGGCTCCGGCGTGCTCGGTTCGGCCGCCGGCATGGACAAGGACGCCATGAAGCGTCTCTTTGCCCAGGCCGCACTGCCCATCGTTCCCCACGTCACGCTCCTGCGCTCGCAGTGGGAGACCTCACCGCGCAAAACCATCGCCCGCATTGAGGCAGCGCTGCCGTACGCGGTCTTCGTCAAGCCCGCCAATCTCGGCTCCTCGGTCGGTATCAGCAAGGCGCACAACCGCAAGGAACTTGGCCCGGCCCTCTCGCTCGCTGCGCGCTATGACCGCAAGCTCATCGTCGAGCAGGGCGTAGGCATCGGCAAGGCCAAGGCCCGCGAGCTGGAAGTCGCCGTGCTCGGCAACGACGATCCCAAGGCCAGCGTTGTGGGCGAAATCATCCCCGGCAAGGAGTTTTACGATTACGAAGCCAAGTACCTCTCCGAGGGCTCCGTCCCCATCATCCCCGCACGCATCACCCGTACGGAAAGCAAACGCATCCGCGAAATGGCCGTCGCCGCCTTCCGCGCCTGCGACCTCTCTGGCCTCGCCCGCGTCGATTTCCTCATGGAGCCCGGGGGCAAGCGCCGCATCTTCCTCAACGAAGTAAACACCATGCCCGGCTTCACTCAAATCAGCATGTATCCCAAGCTCTGGGAGGCCTCCGGCGTGCCGTATCGCGAGCTCATTACCCGCCTCATCCAGCTCGCCCTCGAGCGCCACGCAGACAAAACCCGCACCACCTTCAGCCGCGAGGAGTAGGCGCAAACCCGGCCAGTTGCGGGGTGTGCTTCCGGTGCCTGTCCTGCGGGCACATCATCAGGCCAGGGAACCGAAAGCCTCCGCCCGGTGTCTAAGTCTGCAGGGGGCGGGGGCATTCGTCGCTCCAGAAAGCGCATCGCCTCATGCCTTTGCCCTGCCCCTTGCCGTATCCTGTTTGGTGAGGAAACCACTCGATGACTCTGCTGGACGCACCCGCATTTGACGCCGCCCGCGACCGCCGCATCCGCATCACACTCTACACCTGCGCCAGCCTCTTCGTGGTTCTCCTGGTCGGCGGCTGGTTCGCCTCCGGCATGCCCGTGGACTGGCCCTGGAACTGGTGGACGCACATGCGCGGCCGCATGGTCACCAACAGCTTCTTCACCGCCGTTGAGCACAACGATCTGTCCAAAGCCTACGGCGTATGGACCCACGACCCCGCCTGGCAGCAGCACCCGGCCCTCCACAGCGCCTACCCGTTTGACAAGTTCCAGCAGGACTGGGGCCCCACCAGCCCGCAGAACGAATACGGCCCCATCAAGAGCCACAAAATCCTCGCCACCCGCATCTCCGGCAACGTGCTCATCCTCGCCATTCAGATAAACGGGCTCAAGAGCACCAACGCGTTCCTCGTCTACGACCCGCACGACCACACGCTGGGCTTCTCGCCCGTGCAGCTTTACCTGGGTCCCTAGCGATTCGG
>DATKTQ010000160.1:0-14597 GCA_035531055.1 Occallatibacter sp.
GCCCCGTTCATCGCGCATTTTGCGATGAGCGGGCGGGATGGAGCTAAGATTGACTCCATGCCGAGCGGATTGAAACGCTTCCAGAAGGCGGAATCGCTGCATTTCATCACCTTCAGTTGCTTTCACCGTCTCCCCCTGTTGCAGGCGCCGGGCGCTGGAGAGATGGTCGAGGCCGTGCTGGAACAGACGCGCGCCCGGCATCAGGCGAGGGTTTACGCCTACGTCCTCATGCCTGAGCATGTTCACTTGCTGATCAATGAGCCGCCGCGGATTCTGCTGGCGCAACTGTTGAAGGCCCTCAAGCAGACGACTTCGCGCAAACTGCGAGGAGCGCGCGAAAAGTTCTGGCAGGAACGCTACTACGATAGCAACGTTCGCGGTGAGAAGGCACGCTCGGAAGTGATCCACTATATTCATCGCAATCCGGTGGCGCGCGGTCTGGTGGAGAAGCCCGAAGACTGGCCTTGGTCGAGTTTCCGGCACTACGTGACCGGGGCGAAGGGAACGGTCGAAATTGAATCGAAGTGGACGGCGTTCCGGCGCGGAAACCAATTGCCGCAGGGCGTGCGCATCGAGCAAGGCAAACCATCGCGGTTTCCCACCCTCTCCGGCAACAGCGTGGAAACCATGGCGCGCCCCCGGCGGCAGCAGGGCACGAAATGAAACCGCGGACCGAGCACCTGCCGCCCATTCCGCCCGCTCATCGCAAAATGCGCGATGAACGGGGCACAGCGCAGTATCTTTTGAACTGGCTCCTTAAGCCTTTTGACCGGGCCACCTGCCGAGGGGCGCTAGCTGGAGGCATCGGTGCGCTCGCTGGTTTAGGAACGGGCTTCGCTTCGGGTAATCCATTTCTCGGGGGCGCAGCAGGTGGTGGTGCGTACGATTTGGTCAATACAACTCTTCAGGGGGGATGGAGCCATTTCGGATTCCAGCAGGCATTGGATATGGTGGGTGATGTCGAGCTAGGCGCCGCGACGGGTGGCGCGGCAGAAATGCTTGGACCGAGTGTGCGGGGGCAGGTGGCCCGGTCATACTCCCCAAAAAGACACCATGAACCACAACGTGCTGTGCCCCGTTCATCGCGCATTTTGCGATGAGCGGGCGGGATGGAGCTAAGATTGACTCCATGCCGAGCGGATTGAAACGGCGGGTGGCCCGGCTCCGGGGAAGGTCGTTCTACCGCTAACTCTGGGTGCCCCAGGTCCGGATTTTCGGACCTGGGAAACCACGAACCCAACCCCGCCGCCAGTCCCTACGTCCCTGGTCCCTGGTCCCCGGTCCCTACGAAAGCCGTCAACCCCTTCCTCCTCGCTCCCGCCCGCAACCCCCTCATTCCACCCGGCAAAATCTCCGCGCAAATTTGCCGACAATTTCCCCCTCCCGCCGCACAATAGAAACAGCATCCCGTTCCACGAACGCCCCTCATGGGTGCTCGCAGGCCGCAGCCCACAGCGAGGCAATCCCTCAATTTCGGCTGTGAAACTGTGAAGCTGTGAAGCTGTGAAACTGTGCCAGGAGCCTACCGCTCCCGCCCCATCCTCAGCCGATACCGCCCCGACCGCAGCAGCGGCCAAGCCCGCTCATACGGCAGAATCGCCTCATGCCGCGCCCGCCAGTGCGCATCAATCCCGTCCCAGCCGCGCCCCTTAAAGCGGTGCCCGCACACCGGGCAAATCTTCTCCTCCGCCTCCGGCTTGCCCGTCGCCTGCATCCCCGGCAACAGTCTCGCCTCCCCGTCGCGCTTCACCGCAAACAGCCCCGCCTCGCCCACCGGCAAACCCGCCTGCACCGCCGCCCGGAACCGCGCATCGTCCTCCAGCAGCCGCTCGGCCGCCTCCCGCACCAGCACCTCGGGCGCAACGCCCTCCTCGCGCGCAATCTGCATCAGGCGCGCCTGCTGCTCGGCAGTCAGCTCGATTTCCACGCCCGCAGTGTTGCAGCGCCCTTCGGCCCTGTCAAGCATCCTGTCAAGCCGTTCCCGCCCGCCACGCCGCGCCAAATGCCGTAAAATCACACTTGTATGAAGTGTCCTTACTGTGGCTTTGCCCAGGACCGCGTCGTCGACTCCCGCGAAAGCAAGGAGGCGGACTCCATCCGCCGCCGCCGCGAGTGCGAGCGCTGCAACCGCCGCTTCACCACCTACGAACGCATCGACGAAATCCCCTACATGGTCGTCAAAAAAGACGGCCGCCGCGAGCGCTTCGACCGCCAGAAAATCCTCAGTGGCCTGCTCCGCGCCTGCGAAAAACGCCCCGTTCCCTCCACCAATCTCGAAGCCATCGTGGACGCCACCGAAACCTTCCTCATGGACGCACCCGAGCGCGAACGCACCGCCAGCGAAATCGGCGAGCTCATCATGCGCCACCTCAAAACCCTCGACACCGTCGCCTACATCCGCTTCGCCAGCGTCTACCGCGACTTCAAAGACGTCCGCGAATTCAAGGAAGAGCTCGAAGGCCTACTCGACTCCCACCGCACCAGCAAAGGCAAGAAGTAAATGCTGCGGATTTCCCAACTCGATTGGCGGCGTATCCTCTATACACGGACTGCCGCCATCTTGTTGGGAATTGCCGCCGTTCTGACCATTCCCGCGCTGATCTTCATCCACAGCAACTTTGACCCCGGTGCATACAGCGGATTCGAGGGCTACTCCCTTGAGGTCATAGCGGGCCTAAGCCCTTTCGGCCTTATTTCCCTTCTCGCGTGCATGGCCTTCTTCTGGCTGCGGTGTGATCTTTCTTCCAAGCGCAACCGGACGGTGTGGTTTGTGATCCTGCTGCTTGGGTTCGGATACGGTAGTCAAATCGCTTACTACCTGTTCGCTTATCTCCCGGCAGTCCTCAAGCGACTTCGCAACCATGAGTTCGAAACGGCAGAGACACCGATCCCGCAACCCGCAGAGCTTCACCAGCGCATCGGCCCATTTCGAACATCGTTACTGTTCGGGTGGGGGGTCATTGCCGCCTCAATGCTTGCGATATTGGCTGCCCCGGCATCTTTCTCGCGCTTTTCCGGCCCGGTCGCAATTGTCTTTTTTCTTTGTTCAGCAATCGTGGCCATTGAAGGCGTGATTCATTGGTTCGTTTCGATTTATCGATCTGGAATGGCCCGTCCACCTGCACACCTTGACCGGTCATCTCGGCCACATAAGGATCGGCAGGACTGAGGCCTCCCTTTACACTTGCCTATTGAAGAAAGGTCTTCATGTCAGATACAAAAAACCACAAAGTCACCCTCATCCCCGGCGACGGCATCGGCCCGGAAGTCACCCAGGCCGTCGTCCGCATCCTCGAGGCCACCGGCGTCCACTTCGACTGGGAGCGCCACGCCGCCGGCGCCGAGGCCTTTGAGGTCTTCGGCGAGTACATTCCCGCCGCGCTCTACGAGTCCGTTGAGCGCAACAAGGTCGCCCTCAAAGGGCCCGTCACCACCCCCATCGGCAGCGGCTTCAAGAGCATCAACGTCACCCTCCGCAAAAAATTCGACCTCTTCGTCAACTTCCGCCCCATCCACAATCTTCCCGGCCTTGCAACCAAATATCCCAACGTCGACCTCATCATCGTCCGCGAAAACACGGAGGGCGCTTACGCTGGCCTCGAGCATGAAGTTATTCCCGGCGTCGTCGAAAGCATCAAGGTCATCACGGAAAAAGGCTCCACGCGCATCGCCAAGTTCGCCTTTGAATACGCGCGCAAGCATGGCCGCAAAAAGATCCACTCCATCCACAAGGCCAACATCATGAAGCTCTCCGACGGCCTCTTCCTGCGCTGCGCACGCCAGGTAGCTGCAGACTTCCCGGACATCACCTACGGCGAGCACATCATTGACAACACCTGCATGCAGCTCGTCATGAACCCCTACCAATACGACACCCTGCTGCTGGAAAACCTATACGGCGACATCGTCAGCGACCTCTGCGCCGGCCTCATCGGCGGCCTCGGCCTCGTCCCCGGCGCCAACCTCGGCCACGAATGCGCCATCTTCGAGGCCGTCCACGGCTCCGCGCCAGACATCGCCGGCAAGGACATCGCCAACCCCACTGCCCTGCTGCAGTCGGCCATCCTCATGCTCCGCCATCTGGACGAGGAAGCCGCCGCAGACAAGGTGCAGAAGGCCCTGGAAGCCGTCTACGCCGAAGGCAAGACCCTCACCCGCGACGTGGGCGGCCACGCCGGCACCAGCCAGTTTACTGACGCCGTTCTCGCCGCCATGGCCTGAATCGCGCTCCACCGCAAGAAAGGATCGGTTCCGATGCACTACCTCATGATTTACGAGCTCGCCGACGACTACCTCGACCGCCGCGTCCAGTTCCGCGAGGACCATCTCCGCCTCGCCTGGCAGGCCGTCGACCGCGGCGAGCTGCTCCTCGGCGGCGCCCTCACCGACCCCACCGATCGCGCCATCCTCCTCTTCCAGGGCGACTCACCCGCCGCCGCGGAGGCCTTCGCCCAGGCCGACCCGTATGTCGCCAACGGCATCGTCAAGAAATGGCAAGTCCGCGAGTGGGCCACCGTCGCCGGTCCCGCCTGCACCAATCCCATTCGCCCCTGACGCGCGCCGCCCACCTCCCGCTGCATTGTTCCCGCGCTCCCGCATCCGGCCTTCCTGTACACTGGAGTGTTCACGACCATGCAGACAAGACACCCAATTGGCATCCTCGGCGCTACCGGAATGGTGGGCCAGCGCTTCATTCAGCTCCTCGAAAACCATCCCTGGTTCGAGATCACCTGGCTTGCGGCCAGTGACCGCTCCAGCGGCAAGCTCTATGGCGAGGCCGCCAAATGGCGCCTCGATACACCGCTGCCCGAGCGCATCGCCCGCATGACCGTCTCCCCCGCCGACCCCGCCGGCGCACCCCACGTCATCTTCGCCTCGATTGACGCGGACTTTGCCCGAGAAATAGAGCCGAAATTCGCCGCAGCCGGCCACGCCGTCATCTCCAACTCGAGCGCCTTCCGCATGGCGACCAACGTGCCCCTTGTCCTTCCCGAGGTCAATGCGGAACACCTCCATCTCATCGAGGAACAGTCCTGGCGCAAACAGTCCGGTGGCTACATCGTCACCAACTCGAACTGCACCGTCATGGGTCCGGTCCTGGCTCTCAAGCCCATCGCAGATCGCTTCGGCATCGAGCAGATCTTCGCCACCTCCATGCAGGCCGTCAGCGGTGCAGGCTATCCCGGCGTCGCCTCTATGGACATCTTTGACAACGTCGTTCCCTACATCGCCAACGAAGAAGAAAAGATGGAAGAGGAATTGCTCAAGCTGCTCGGCAAGCTCGAAGGATGCGCCGTCAAGCCGCTTGCCGCGCGCATGAGCGCCAGTTGCAATCGCGTTCCCGTGGTCGACGGCCACACCGTCAGCGTCAGCATCAAGCTCGCAAAGCCGGCCACACGCGAGCAAATCCTTGCCGCATGGAACGAGTTCCGCCCGCTCGCCGGCCAGAACCTGCCCAGCGCCCCTGACCAGCCCGTTGAGTTCGCGCCGCAGCCCGATCGCCCCCAGCCGCGCCTGGACCGCAACCGCGGCAACGGCATGACTGCCACCGTCGGCCGCCTGCGCCCCTGCGGAGTGCTCGATTGGAAGTTCACGGTTCTCTCGCACAACACCATCCGCGGCGCTGCTGGCGCCACCATTCTCAACGCGGAGTTGCTGGCCAGCCTGGGCAAGCTCGACCCGGTCGCCGAAGCCGCTGCGCGCGCCTGAACCGTGCGCAAACATTCATTGGGAAGTCTCGCATGAGTCTTGTTGTTATGAAGTTCGGCGGCACGTCGGTGGAAGATCCGGCCGCCATTGCCCGCACCGCCTCCATCGTCGCCGGCCGCGTTGCCCAGGGCAAGCGTCCCGTCGTCGTAGTCAGCGCCCTGGCACGCGTCACCGATCAGCTTCTCCGCGCTGCCTCCTGCGCCGCACAGGGCGACCGCACCGGCTCCCTTGCCCTCAGCTCGCGCCTCCGCGCCCGCCATCGGGACACCGCCTGCGCCCTGCTCAAAGACTCCGCCTCCATTGTCACCCTCATCGATCAAAAATTCGATGCTCTCGACGAAGTCCTCCGCGGCCTTGCCGCCATTCTCGAGCTCACCCCGCGCATTTCAGACCTCGTCGTCAGCTACGGCGAGCGCCTCTCCAGCCGCATCGTCGCCGCCGCCTTTGCCGAGTGCGGCATCCACGCCGCCCACGTCGACGCCCGCGAGGTAATCATCACTGACTCGCACTTCCAGAAGGCCGTGCCCATCGACGCCGCCATTGAAAAACGCGCCGCGGAAAAGCTCCTGCCCCTGCTCGATTCCGGCCAGGTTCCCGTCATGGGCGGCTTCATCGCCGCCAATGAGGAAGGCATCACCACCACCATCGGCCGCGGCGGCTCAGACTTCACCGGCGCTCTGGTCGGCGGCGCGCTCGCCGCGGACGCCATCGAGATCTGGACCGACGTCAACGGCATCATGACCTGCGACCCCCGCGTCTGCCCGGATGCTCTTCGCGTCAAGGTCATCAGCTTTGAGGAGGCCGCCGAGCTCGCCTACTTTGGCGCCAAGGTCCTGCATCCGGCCACCATCCTCCCCGCCGTCCGCAAGAACATTCCCGTCCTCGTGCTCAACAGCCGCAACCCAGACAACGAAGGCACGCGCATCACCTCTCTCGCGCCCCATTGCAAAAGCCCATTCAAATCCATCGCCGTCAAAAAGAAGCTCTCCATCATCGATGTCGTTGCCAGCCGCATGCTCATGACCCACGGTTATCTCCGCGAGATCTTCACCATCTTTGACAAGCACAAGTGCCCCGTCGACATGGTCTCCACCAGCGAAGTCTCCGTCTCGCTCACCGTCGACTCCAATGACAAGCTCCCCGCCATCGCCGCTGACCTCAGCCAGCTAGCCGACGTCAAATACGAAGGCAAAAAGGCACTCGTCTGCATGGTCGGCGAAGACATCCGCGGCCAGAACGGCATCGCCGCCCAGGTCTTCAGCGCCATCCGCCACATCAACGTGCGCATGATCTCCCAGGGCGCCAGCGAAATCAACATGAGCTTCATGATCGATGAAGACGACGCCGACGAGGCCGTGCGCTCGCTCCACGCCGCCTTCTTCCAGGACCCCGACCCGGAAATCTTCGACGTCGAGGCCCGCAAGCAGGTCGCCGTCAACAGCTAGCCGCGAGCTGTCCGCGCTCGGTCATCTGCAGTATGCTGTCTGCTGTCGGCTGATCGAAAGGTCCCCATGCTCTTCCTCGTTCTCGGCAAAGGCAAAACCGGCTCGCTCGTCGCGGAAGTCGCCCGCGAGCGCGGCCACGGCGTCCGCGCCCTCGACATCCACGAGAACCAGCACGCCTCGGCCCTCACCGCGCCCAGCCTTGCCGGCGTCGACGCCGTCATCGACTTCACCGCCCCCGAAGCCGCCATTGAAAACATCCGCGCCGTCCTCGCTCTAGGCGGCCGCATCGTCGTCGGCACCACCGGCTGGTACGCCCACCTCGATGAAATGAAGGTCCTCGCCATCCGCCGCGGCGGCGCTCTGCTGTACGCCACTAACTTCTCCATAGGCGTGCAGAAACTCTTCCGTCTCACCGGCGAGCTCGCCCACCTCGATGGCTACCACTTCTCCATCGCCGAGACCCATCACACTTCCAAGCTCGACGCGCCTTCCGGCACCGCGCTCACCCTCCAGGCCATCATTCACTCCGTCCAGCCAGGTATCGACGTCCCTATCACCTCCCACCGCATCGGCGACGCCAAAGGCGAGCACATCGTCACCGCCACCAGCGACCACGACGTCCTCGAACTCCGCCACGACGCCTCCTCCCGCCGCGGCTTCGCCCTCGGCGCCGTCCGCGCCGCTGAGTGGATCGCAGACAAACAAGGCGCCTGGGAGTTCCGCGAAATCTTCAACGACCTCTAGCCGCGCCCGCCGCCCTCCTTCTCCACAGCCCCGTCCGGTATACACTCTCCTGTGATGGAAACTACGGGTTGCGGCACAGCTATCGTCACCCCTTTCCGGGCAGACGGCTCAATCGACGAACCGGCGCTGCGTGCTCTGGTCCACTGGCAGATTGACTCGGGCATCGACTTTCTCGTAGCCTGCGGCTCCACCGGCGAGGCCGCCACGCTCGATGAGGAGGAGTGGCTTCTCGTGGTCCGGCTCGTCGTCGACGCCGCCGCTGGCCGCGTCCCCGTCTGGGCCGGCTGCACCCACAACAGCACCCGCACCCTGCTTCGCCTCGCCGCCCAGCTCAGCCAGGTGCGCGGCGTGGACGCCGTCCTCTCCGCCAACCCCTACTACAACAAGCCCACGCAGGAAGGCCAGTACCAGCATTTCCTCGCCCTCGCCCGCGCCGTCGATCCGCTTCCCGTCGTCCTTTACAACGTGCCCGGCCGCACCGCAGCCAACCTCGAACCCGCCACCGTCCTGCGCCTCGCCGAAGCCGCCTCCAACATCCAGGCCATCAAGGAGGCCAGCGGTCGCCTGCCCCAGATTGCCGAGCTGATCCACTCCCTGCCGCACGTCTTCCGGGTCTTCTCCGGCGATGACAACCTGGCCCTACCCGCCATCTCCCTCGGCGCCTCCGGTCTGGTCAGCGTCGCCTCCAATGAGGCGCCGGCAGAAGTCACCCGCATGGTCCGCGCCGCCCTGCAAGGCGACTGGCCGACCGCCCGCGACCTCAATCGCTTTTACACCCGCCTCTTCGATGCCAACTTCTGGGAGTCCAATCCCGGCCCCGTCAAGGCCATCCTCAACCTCATGGGCCGCGCCTCGGACGTCGTCCGGCTCCCGCTTGTTCCGCCCACCGCCCCCACACGCGCCCGCCTCGAGCGCCTTGCCGGCGAGCTCGGCCTGCTGAAGCACGCGCCCATCCCCACCGACTCCGTCGGCCCCTCTTAAGCCCTCTCTTACTCCCCGCCGCAAACTTCCTTTGGCGAACGCGCAGCGCCTTGGCTATACTTGGCTCAACGGCAGCTCAGGTACACGACCATGTTCTTCACCTTCATGCGCATTCTTATCAATGTTCTTCAAGTCCTGTTCTTCACGGGGCTCGTGGGATGCGTCGTCGTCGTGGCCATCAGCTGGGTTGTTGTGAGCAAGGGCGGCTTCTCCCGCGGAGAATAGTCGCTTCCATTCCCGGTTTTCCCGCCTGAAATCCCTCCCAAAATGACGCCTGAATGACGCAGAAATGACTCCGTCATGACGATGAAACAAAGGTCATGAATTTTCTGTTTCATCGCACAACGTTTTGCATCCCTCTCGTGTCTTAACGTCACAGTGCAGCCGACCATCGTTCTCGGCCGCCGTGATGCCTGCTTATCCAAAACAACCTCCGCGCTGCTTCCGTGAAGATCACGGAACGACGCAGAAAGAGATGTACCTCCCCTATGTCCCAATCCAGGTCCAGAAAGCTAGCCCTTCCCTCTCTCCTCGCGCTGGCTTTTGCCTCGCTGCTCGCCGCGGGGTGCAGCAGTGGCTCCATGGCCACATCCGCCGCCAACACCCCCAAGGGAAGCTCCTTCGTCGTCGGCACGGATGCACCCCTGGCTAGCGTCACTTCCTTCGCCGTGCAGGTGCAGAGCATCGCCGCCGTTGACTCCAACAACAACTCCGTACAACTGCTCAGCGGCTCCCCCACCGTCGACTTCGCGCGCTTCAACGGCTTGCAGACCCTGCTGGACATGAATAACGTGCCCGTCGGCACCTACAACAGCATCGTCATCACCCTCGGCTCGGGCACCATCGGTTATCTCGACACCAGCACCCCCGAGCCCACCATCAAGACCATGCCCGCCGTCATTCCTCCCACCCCAGTCACCATCACGCTGGCCAACCCGCTTGTCGTGGCCAATGGCGCCGCGCCGGTCGGCATTCGCATGGACTTCAACCTCGCCAAATCCATTCAGGTGGACTCCAACAGCCAGATCACCGGAAACGTCACGCCCACCTTCAAGGTGAACGTCGTCGCGCCGGGAGATGCCGGTGCCTACATCGATGAGTTCACCGCGGGCGTCGTCAGCGTTGACACCGGTGCGCAATCCTTCGTCGTGCAGGGACCACACGGCAGCCAGGTTACCGTCAACGTCACCAGCCAGACCCGATGGGAAGACAACACTGCGCTTACCGATCTCACCAGCAACTCCATCGTGGAAATCTCCGGCAAGCTGGATCGCACCGCTGGCACGCTGGACGCCGACGAAGTCGAAATCGTCTCACAGAACGGCTTCTACGCCAGCGGCCAGGTAACCTACGTGAACCCCGCCACCGGCCCGGCCACCAGCTTTGACCTGTACGTGCGCGGCCTGCAGCCGGCAAACACCGGCCTCACCCTGGGTCAGTTGGCCACGGTCGATCTGAGCGGCTCAGAGAATTACTCGATCTACTGGATGGAAGACCCGCTCACGCAGTTCGTCTTCAACCAGAGCGGTCTGCTTCCCGGTCAGGACGTCGCCATCGGCGGCCCCGCCTCCGGAGCGGCCAACCCGCAGGCGGTCACCGTGAAGCGCGTCATCCTTCGCCACTGGGGCTTCAACGGAACCGTTGTTCCCGGCAGTGAGAACTCCACCAACGGCACTTTCCAAATACAGGTCAACGGCTTTGCCGGAGTCCTCATTCCGCAAACCGTCACGGTCTACATCCTGCAGGGTACGGATTACCGCGACGGATGGACCGGCTTTGGCAGCATCACGGACAATGCCAAGGTGCGCGTCGTCGGCCTGCTGCTCAAGAACCCCAACAATGGCAACACCATCCTCGTCGGCCACTATGTGGACGACATGGAAAACGACAACTAACCGCTGCCCTGCGCGACACAACAAAAAGGGGCTGGCACCAGCCAGCCCCTTCCTTTCTGCTTCCTCAGTTTCTAGCCTGCCAGCGCAGCCTTCACAGCTTCGCTCACTGCGCGCCCTTCCGCGCGCACTCCCGCTGCCTGCAACCTGGCCTGCACTGCCTTGATCACCTGCCCCATCTCTTTTGCCGTTGCCGCGCGGCCCGCCGTGGCCGCAAACTCCGCCACCGCCTCGGCCACCAGCACCCGCAGACCCGCCTCGTCCAGCGCCTTCGGCAGAAACTCCTCAATCACCACAATCTCGGCCGCTTCCTTGGCTGCCAGCTCCGGCCGGTTGCCCTTGGTGAACTGTTCAATCGAGTCCCGCCGCTGCTTGATCATCGTCGCCAGTGCCTGCTGTTCCTCAGCCGGCGTCAGCTCCGCGCGCTTCTCAATCGCCTTGTTCTTCAGCGCGTTCTTGATCAGCCGCAGCGTGCCCGTCCGCTCCGCGTCGCGCGCCTTCATTGCCAAAATCACCTGCTGGTTTACCAGCGCTTCCAGTGCGCCTGCTTCCGTCATGTTGTCCTTCCTGTACCCCCAATCTTAACGGACCCGACTACGCTCCCCGCAAAAACCATCGCGAGACGAATTACTCGCGAAAACGATAGCCCACTACAGCCTAACTCGCTTTCACTTGGCCAAACCAAAGTTGCCCCAGTCAAGCCCCAACCAGCCAAACCTTTCTGCGGCAACTTGCATTTAAGTAAATAGGAGTTTTACTGATATGCGACTAAAACTTAGATGCACTGCACTCCTCGCCCTCGCGCTGCTTTCCCTGCCAGCCTTCGCCGCCATCCAGGCTCGGCCCGGCACCGTCAATTACGTCGAGGGCAGGGCCTACCTGCAGGGAATGCTCATTCGCAATCGCGACGTTGGAACCGACTCCCTCAACCCCGGCTCCATCCTCTCCACCCGCAACGGCAAAGCAGAAATCCTGCTGACGCCCGGCGTCTTTCTCCGCGTCGGCAGCCACAGCACCGTAAGAATGATCTCACCCGACATCACCCATACCCAGGTCCAGCTGCTTCGCGGCCGCGCCGGTGTCGAAGTAGATGAAATCCACCCGGAAAATGATCTCCAGATCCTCGACGGCGGCGTCTCCACCCGCCTTCTGAAAACCGGCTACTACGAGTTCGATACCCATCCCGCCATGGCCCGCGTCTTCAGCGGCGAAGCCTCCGTCCAGGAGATCGCGGGACGCTCCACCACAGTCAAGGGCCACCATCAAATCCGGCTCGAGCCCGGCGTCGCCTCCCGCTCCGTCGGCTTCCACATCCAGGACGCCCAGAACGACCTCTACAACTGGAGCCGCCTGCGCTCCAAGTATCTCGCCGAGAACAGCCGCCAGATTGCCCGCGAGTACGCCGGCGCAAGCGGCTACTATCCCGGCTGGTACTGGGACCCCTACGCATGGGACTACGCCTACCTCGCACCTGGGCCCTTCTGGAGCCCCTTCAGCTGGGGCTACTCCCCGCCCATGTGGGGTGGTTTTTATGGGGGCTACGGCTGGGGCGGTGACTTCGACGGCGACGGCGGCGGTTTTCGCGGCGGAGGTGGCGGCTTCCGCGGCGGCGGTGCCCGCCACTAAGGCCACGGGCGAGCCGGCCCACGCGCTTCCCAGCCCGGCAGACTCGCCCATTGATTCCACCTTCCTCATTCCTATAAGCCTATTTTTTATAAACCATATAACTCGATCCATATCCATCAATCCCATCGCATTTCATCTACTTTTGCACAGACTCAGAGTTCACATAAACCACAAATATGTGTATTCTGTGATTGCAGGCGGTGCGCCAGGATCCGCCAATCAAGGAGACCCATGATTCGCAAGACTCGCCTTTTTACCCCCGGCCCCACGCCCCTGCTCCCCGCCGCCCAGTTCGCCATGGCCGCCGCGGACATGCACCACCGCACCCCCGAGTTCCGCGCTCTCTACCAGAAGGTCCTCGCCCAGCTCAAGGTCTTTGTCGGCACGCAGAATGACGTGCTGCTGCTCTCCTGCTCCGGCACCGGCGCCATGGAGGCCTCGGTCTCCAACCTCACCTCGCCCGGCGATCGCGTCCTGGTCCTCTCCGCCGGGAAATTCGGCGAGCGCTGGACCGACCTCGCCAAGGCCTTCGGCTGCCAGGTGGACCTCGTCACCGCGCCCTACGGCCAGACCTTCGACCTCGCCCAGGTCAAGCAGGCCCTCAAGCCCGACACCCGCGCCATCTTCGTCCAGGCCACGGAAACCTCCACCGCCGTCCGTCACGATGTCCAGGCCATCGCCGCCCTAATTCAAGAAGCCGGCAGCCCGGCGCTGCTCGTCGTCGACGGCATCACCGGCCTCGGCACCACCCACTTTGACGTGGACGGTTGGGGCATTGACGTCCTCATCGGCGGCTCGCAAAAGGCCGTCATGATTCCTCCCGGCCTAGCCTACCTGAGCGTGAGCGAGAAGGCCTGGGCGGCCATGGAGACCTCCAAGAATCCGCGCTACTACTTCGACCTCCGCAAGGAGCGCAAGAACGCCGCCAAGGGCGAGAGCGCCTACACCCCCGCCGTCGCCCTCATCGCCGGCCTTGGCGCAGCGCTCGACTACATCGCCGGACAGGCCGGGGGCGATCTTGAAAAAGGCCGCATCGCGCTCATCGACAACGCACAAGTGAACGCCGCAGCCACCCGCGCGGGCCTCGTCGCGCTCGGATTCACGCTCTTTGCGCCCACCGCTCCCGCCGCCGCGGCCACCGCTGTTGCCGTGCCGCAGGGCATGGACTCCAGTGACGTCGTCAAAGCGCTCAAAACCCGCTTCGCCTCGGTTATCGCCAACGGTCAGGGCGAAATGAAGGGCAAAATCTTCCGCGTCGCCCACCTCGGCTTCTTCGATTACCTCGACACCGTGGCCCTGCTCGGCGCCATGGAGCACATCGCCAAAGACACGCTCAAGCTGCCTGTCGCCTACGGCCAGGGCATCGCCGCCGCGCAGCAGGTTTACGCCGACGCGGTGAAGGGATAGCGCGCATGTCTGAACTCAGCTTTGCGGAAAAGCTGCTCATCGCGCGCCGCCAGCTCGACCTTTACCAGTACCAGATGGCCGAGCAGCTAGGCGTCCATCCCAACTCGCTCACCAAGTACGAACGCGGCGAGGGCAAGCCCCACGCCGCCGTTCTGCGCATGTTCGACCTGTTCTGCGAAAAGCACAACATCCGCTTCGATGATTTCGAATCCACCGGGCAAGCCAAGGGAGAACCCATGAAGATCGTTCTGGCAGAAAAAGTCTCACCCGCCACACTCGCCGTCTTTCAGGCAGAGCCCGGCTGGGAAGTGTTGACGCACGACAAGCTGCCCGACGGCCTGCCCGCCGCCCTGGCTGATGCCGACGCGCTCGTCGTCCGCTCCGCCGTGCTGGTGGACGATGCATTGCTCCAGCACGCGCCCAAACTCCGCGTCATCGGCCGCGCCGGCGTGGGCGTGGACAATATTGACGCCGATGCAGCAACCCGACGCGGCATCGTCGTCATGAACACCCCCGGAGCCAATGCCGTGGCCGTCGCCGAGCTCACCCTCGGTCTCATGCTCGCCCTCGCTCGCAAGGTCCCCGGCGCCAACGCCTCCATGCACGCCGGAAAGTGGGAAAAGAAAAGCCTGCAGGGCTCCGAGCTCCGCGGCAAAACCCTCGGCATCCTCGGCCTGGGCCGTGTCGGGTTGGAAGTCGCCCGCCGCGCCCGCGCCTTCGGCCTGGAAATCCTCGGCAGCGACCCATTCGTTTCCGCCGCCGTGTCCCGCGAAAACGGCATCAAGCTGGTCAC
>DATKTQ010000161.1:0-2546 GCA_035531055.1 Occallatibacter sp.
CCGCCGCTGCTCATTCCCTGGCACGAAATCACCTATCGCACGGAGCATGGCTTCTTGGGAGAGGTCACCATCCTCACGCTTGGCTCGCAGGAGCAGGTTCCCTGTCGCGTTTACCGCCAGCTCGCGGTTGATCTCGCCGAAGCCGCCGCCGCCTACGGTTGCACCCAGACTGTGTAGCTTCGCCAATCGGGTAGGAGGCGGGATCACTCCCGCCGTCCTCCCACACCACAGGACGTGCCGTTCGGCATCCGGCGGTTCATGAAGCAGAAGTAAAGCGTTGCCGAGTTTCCAGCAACGAAACCAACCCCAGACGGTCGAACCAGGACTTCGGATAGGCGGCGTTCATATGCGAAGCGCCGCCGTTCCACCAAGGGCCTCGCCCGTTGGTGGCAGAGCGCCACGCCCGTACCTCGTCTATCCCCGCCCGCATCAGATTCCTTGCCCGCGCATAGACGCGCTTCCACTGCCGCCACAGAACGGTCCGCAGTTTGCGCCTGATCCAGCCATCAAGGTCCTCCAGCACACCTTTCACTTCGGTGAGCCGGAAGTACGCAACCCAACCTCGCAGTAGCGGGTTGAGCCGTTCGATAGCCCGTTGCAGGCTTTGTCCACGAGCCTTCCGCAACGTCTCCCGGATTTTCTCCGCCAGACGCTTGCGACTTGCTTCTGCGATCTTCAGCTTCGGTTTCTTGTGCCACGTCATGCTGTAGCCAAGGAACTTCCGCTCCCACGGGCGAGCCACCGCGCTCTTCGATGCGTTGACTTGCAACTTCAGTCTCTGCTCCAGAAACGCCGTGACCGATTGCATCACCCGCTCCCCTGCCCGCTTGCTGCCGACGTAGATGTTGCAGTCGTCCGCATAGCGGCAGAAGCTCAACCCGCGCTCTTCAAGAAATCGGTCCAGATCGTCCAGCAGGATATTCGACAGCAGGGGAGACAGCGGGCCGCCTTGCGGTGTGCCTTCCGTGCGCATACTCGTTATCCCGCCTTCCATCAGTCCCGCCTCCAGATAGCGACGGATCAGCTTCAGCACCCGTTCGTCCTCCACCTTGCGCGCCACACGTGCCATAAGCACGTCGTGATTCACACGGTCGAAAAACTTCTCCAAATCGAGATCGACGACCCACCGCTTTCCTGCCGCAACGTAGCCTTGGGCCGCTTGCACGGCTTGATGCGCGTTGCGTCCGGGGCGAAAGCCGTAGCTCGATGCGGAAAACCCCGGATCGAACAGCGGTTGCAAAACCTGATTGAGCGCCTGTTGAATCAAGCGGTCCAGAACCGTCGGAATGCCCAGCGTGCGAACCCCGCCTTGCGGCTTGGGTATCTCCACTTTGCGCACTGACTCCGGTTGATAGACGCCCGTCAACAGGTCCTGTCGTACCCGCACCCAGTGCCGCTGAAGCCATGGCTTGAACTCCGAAACTGGCAGTCCATCGACTCCCGGCGCTCCTTCGTTCTGCACCACGCGCTCGTAGGCACCGAGCAGGTTGCTGCGTTCCACCACGGCTTCCATCGCCCGCAGTGCCTCCGGTTTCGGCAATCCAACAGCCGCCGTGCGCAACTCGGCACCAGGACCGGCCCCGGACAGGTTCCGCCCATCCGCCTCCGACCTGGCCGCACTTGCGTGCGCTTCTGCTTCTTCGTCCCGCATCGAGGTCTGCTCTCCTACTCCCGTACTTCACGTTTGGCCCTTCATCCCGCTCGCGCGGAACTACTACGGCCGCTGCTGACTTCTGGCGATTCATCCCAGCGCCTTGCGACGCCGGTAGCCCAAGGGCAAACCACCAGACCTCCCCGGGTATTACGCACCCACCTTCACGCTTATGCCTGTCGGATTTACGTCACGGCGTTCCGTGCAAGTACCGGGCTTCGCAGATATTGGCCTGCTCACCCAACCGTGCCGCCTCTATCCGCTCGCTGTGCGTCAGGCCAGCGCTTTGCCTACAGCTTCCTCCAGATTCCACCTCGCGATGGACACCCTTGCCGTTCAGCTAACACTTCCCCTTGCCGGGTGTGTAGGGGACTTGCACCCCCAAGTGAGTGCGCCCTGCCGGGCGCACCAAACAAAAGGCCCGCGCTCCTCGCGCAGGCCCCCGTCGTTGTTCCGAATATTCTGTTCTTGCCTTCGTTTTCCGATTTTCAGTTTTCCGTTTTCCCGATTATTCTTTCGCCGCCATCATCGACGTTCCCGTGTTAAACGTCCCGATGTATGCCGAGCGTCTGCCGCTCACCGACCAGCGGTCGCTCAGTTCCGGCCCGGTGTAGCTATCGGTCAGCGCCACGGCTGGCGTTGCATCATGGATGTTTTTCGCCAGCGGAGGATAGAAGTCGTACTCATTGCCGCAAATGCGATCCATGGCGTCAATCGGACGCGTCCCGATCGCCGCCATCGTTCCCGCCTGCATGCGCGCGTAGCCGTACATCTTGCCCCCGGCCACCTCCATGATGACCGGCTCGCGATGCACCGCCACCACGTGCGATAGCAGATTGCCCGCCTGGCTCTTCGCGAATTCGATCAGTGCCGCCTGCTGCGCCGGCGTAGCCTG
>DATKTQ010000162.1:0-13912 GCA_035531055.1 Occallatibacter sp.
CGGTCTTTGGCCGTCCCAATGTGGCGGAGGCGGGCAAGCTCTGGATTGTGATGGCCGGCGAGGAATCTGCCGTGGCCGCAGCCCGCCCGCTGCTGGAACCGCTCTCGCGTGGAATCACCGTGGTGGGAGCCGAGCCGAGCCAGGCGCATGCGCTCAAACTGGGCGGCAACTTCCTCATCAGCGCCATGATTCATTCGCTGGGGGAGGCGTTTGTGTACGCGGAGTCGCAGAAGATTGCGCCGGAGTTGTTTCTGGAAGCGGTCAACAGCGCCCTGTTCCAGTCGCCGTTTTACGCGGCCTATGGCAAGGTAATGTTGCATCCGCCGGAGCATCCCGGCGCCACCATTTCGCTGGGGGCCAAGGACCTTCGCCTGCTGCGGGAGGCTGCGGCCAGTGGCAAGGCGCGGCTGAGCCTGGCCGACGAGCTGGCAGGAATTTTTGGCGAGGCTCAGCGGACCGGGCTTGCCGATGAGGACTGGGCTGTGGGCCAGTACCGCATGGCGCAGCGGCGCGGCAAGCTGGCAGACTGAACGGGAGCGGACGGAGAATTGGATAGGATATGAGCATGGGACTGAAAGGGAAGACGGTATTCATAACTGGTGCGAGCGCGGGCATCGGCCAGGCCACGGCGCTGGCCTTTGCCGCGGAAGGCGCGCGGCTGCTGCTGGCGGCGCGGCGCATGAGCAAGCTCACGGAGGTGACGGCGCTGGCGCTGGAGCGTGGCGCGGCCGCAGTGCATGCCATTTCGCTGGATGTACGCGACCACCGATCCGTGCAGCAAGTCATCGACGAGCTGCCGGAGGAGTGGGCGAAAATTGACATCCTGGTGAACAATGCGGGCCTGAGCCGTGGGCTGGACAAGCTTTACATGGGCAGTGTTCAGGACTGGGAAGAGATGATTGACACCAACGTGAAGGGCCTGCTCTATGTGACGCGCGCCGTGGTGCCGGGCATGGTGGTGCGCGGGCACGGACACGTGATCAATCTGGGTTCCACGGCGGGCGAGCTGACCTATCCGAACGGCGCTGTGTACTGCGCGACCAAGGCCGCTGAGCGCTCCATCAACGACGGTTTGCGCCAGGACGTGCTGGGAACGCCAGTGCGCGTCACCAGCATTGATCCGGGCATGGTGGAGACCGACTTCAGCCTGGTGCGCTTCCGCGGAGACGCGGAGCGGGCGGCGAAGGTGTACAAAGGCGTGAAGGCGCTCACGGCCGAGGATGTGGCCGAAGCGATTGTGTGGGCTGCCAGCCGACCGGCGCACGTCAACATTGCCCGGGTGCTGATGACCCCCGTGCAACAGGCCAACTCGCTGCTCTTCTCGCGCGGCGAGTAGGCGGCAAAAGAAAGGCGGAGAATGCCCTGGGTCAAGCCAGTTCGGCTAGCTGAGCTTCCACGTGCGCCAGGGCTGCCTCCAGTGCAGCGCGGCGCACTGGGCTCGAGGTTCGCTGCGAGAGAATGTTCTCCCGTTGCAACTGGAGCGCCTGCTTTTTGCGTGTCAGTTTGGCTTGATCGAGCGCTGCCTGTCTGCGCGCCTCTTCGCTTATCACCCGGTTGCCGGGTCTGTCTGCCATCTGCTGAGAGGCGTCAGCCATCTGTTCCTCCACCGATTTGCTTTCCCATCCACGAGCCATAAGTTCATTCTACCGGGCGATGGGGAGCATCGTCCTGCAAACTGGTCGGCCGCGGGTCGGCATGGAGGTTTTGTAGTATGCGTGTATGGCAGATTTCGTCGTTTGGCATTGATTCGCTTGAGCTTGTCGAGCGTGCAACCCCTCGTCCCGGGCCCGGCGAGGTGCTGGTGAAAGTGCGCGCGGTCTCCTTCAATTACCGGGACCTGCTGATGGTGAAGGGGCATTACAACCCCAAACTCCACCTGCCGCGCATCCCCTGCTCAGACGGCGCGGGCGAGGTGGCCGAGGTGGGCGCGGATGTCACGGCCTTCAAGCCCGGCGACCGAGTGGCGGGCATCTTTATGCAGAACTGGCTGGACGGGCCCCCAACGCCGGCCAAGGTGAAGGGCGCGCTCGGAGGCGACATCGACGGGATGCTTGCCGAATATGTGGTGCTGCATGAGGCGGGACTGGTGGCGGTGCCGGAGCACCTGAGTTTTGCCGAAGCAGCCACGCTACCGTGCGCCGCCGTGACGGCATGGAATGCCCTGAAGGCGGGCAATGTGCAGCCGGGATCGACGGTGCTGGTGCAGGGAACGGGCGGTGTGTCGATTTTTGCTCTGCAGTTTGCGCGGTTGCGCGGCGCGCGCGTGCTGGGAACTTCCAGCAGCGGGCAAAAGCTGGAAAGGGCCTTTGAACTCGGGTTGCACGCGGGGACCAACTACCGGGAGCGGCCGGACTGGGCGAGCTGGGTGCTGGAGCAGACGGGCGGCGAGGGCGTGGACCTGGTGGTGGAAGTGGGCGGAGAAGGAACGCTGCCGCAGTCGTTGCGGGCGGTGCGCATGGGCGGCGTGATTGCCCAGATCGGCGTGCTTGCCAGCGCCTCAGATCACGTGCCGGTGCCGCTCATTCTGCACAAGCAGGCGCGAATCCAGGGGATCTATGTGGGTTCGCGGCAAGACTTCGTGGAAATGAATCGGGCAGTGGCTCTGAGCGGCTTACGGCCGGTGGTGGAGAGCCATGGCTGGGAGCAGGCGCGCGAGGTGCTGAAAGCCATGGAGGCAGGAAGCCACTTTGGCAAGCTGGCGGTGACCATGGATTGAGTGGCGGGCCGCGGCAGCGGCAGAGGGCAAGGAGCAAATAGATTACCCTTGAAGGCTGGAGCCCGTCGAACCCAGAGCGCGCCCGTAAAAGGGAAAATGTCGATTTGCAAACCGCAGCACAACCCGCCAGGGGCAAAGCGACTGCACATTGCGGCCTGCGGGACCGTGCCGCGCGCGGACGGATAGGGAAGCCGGCCGTGGGGCTGGCATCGGCGGCGATTCTGCTGCTTGCCGGGTGCGGCGGCGCAGCCGTAGCGGGAAATCCTGCCGGCTCGGCCTTCTCTATTTCTCCGGGCACCGCGCAAATCGACACGAACTGCACGGGCTGCAACGCCACCGGCCTCCATGGCAGCCACGTCAACCGGTTCACGGCTTCGCTTGCGGCAGGCGGCGCGGCAAATGTTCTCTGGTCCGTCGCAGGTGGCGACCCGGTGGCTGGTCCCGGAACCATCGATGCGCGTGGGGAGTACTCGCCGCCCAGCTACCTCACCGTGGACCGTGCGCGGGTGGTGGTAACGGCCGCGCTGCGATCGAATCCCCAGGTGCACGCGGAGGCGGTGCTCACGGTGGCCCCCGGATTTCTTCAGCCGCTGACGCCGGAGAACGTGGCGCTGGGGCCGGGCGGCAGTGTGACGGTGACGGGTCTGCTGGCAGAAGCCGGAGGCTCGGCGAGCATCCACTTTGCGCTGGCGCAGGACGCGGCGGGAACCGAGGCCGCACAGGGGACGCTGAGCGCCACCACGTGTCAGCGATCGGCAAAGGCGTTCACCATGTGCGCGGTGACGTATACGGCTCCGGCCACTCTGGCATCCACGCGCGTGATTCCCATTCAGGCCACGGCGGACGGGCCTGCGGGGAGGATTGAAACCCAGGTGCTGCTGAACACGGCAGGCGTAGCGAGCAGTCCGGCGAGCCACCAGTCGGAGCAGATCACGCCGATGCTGCTGGGCAGCTCCGGCGGCAATAACAACGACTTTGACGCAAACGGCAACACCATTGTTGACTGCTGCAGCGGCACGCTGGGCGCGCTGGTTCGCAACATGGACGGTACGGAGTTTCTGCTGAGCAACAACCACGTGCTGGCGCGGAGCGACCAGGCGAGCGTGGGCGATGCCATTGTGCAGCCGGGCTTGATTGACAACAACTGCACGCCCAGCGGCGACGGCCCGGGCGCCGAACGCGTAGGTTCGTTGACGGCATGGCTTCCCTTGCGCTCCCCGGAGACCAATGCGGACGCGGCGATCGCGCAGGTGGAGTCCAACACGGTGAATGGCGCGGGCAGCATTCTGGAACTGGGCAACCGGGAGCCGGATGGCAGGTTGGCCGCGGCGCCGCCGGGTGTGACTTCCACCGCCGGGCACGGCGAAGCGGCAGTGCTGAGCATGCGCGTGGCCAAGAGCGGGCGCACCACCGGGCTGACCTGCGGCGGTGTTTCCGTGGTCAGCCTCGACATCTCAGTGGATTACTACCGCGACTGCGCGGAGACCAAGCCTTACCTAACCAAGACGTTTACCAATCAGATTGGCGTGAGCGGAGATCACTGGAGCGATGCGGGCGACTCCGGGGCCTTGCTGGTAGATACCGAAAATGCGGAGCCGGTGGGGCTCTACTTTGCCGGAGGCATGGATGCTTCCGGCGTGGAGGAAGGCGTGGCAAACCCTGCCAGGGACGTGCTGAGCGAGCTCAACGCCCAGTTGGGCAGAGGCTCCAGCCTTACGTTTGTCGGCGGCCCTGATCATCCGGTGAGTTGCCTGAGCTTTGGAAACAGCACCGTGGAGGATGCGCAGGCGCGCGCGCTGAGTGACGCGCAGATCGCGCGCGTGCAGGCGGCGCTGATGCAGGCCCGCGCGCTGGTGAATCCGCCGGCAGGAGTTCTGGGCGTGGCCATGGGCAAGAGCAGCGACGAGCCGGGCGGGGCCGCGGTGATTGTGTACGTGAATCAAAGCAATCCGCCGCGAGTTCCTGTCACCATCGATGGCGTGCGCACCGTGGTGGTGCCCACAACGGCGCCCGCCGTGGCGCTGGGTTCCGCGCCGATGACCGACGCGCTTTCCGGCGGAACGGGGCTGAGTGCCGCAACGCTGAACCGGGCCATCGCCATCCAGCAGCAGTTTGCGGCGAGCTGGATGCGTGCACAGCCAGCCTTTTTTGGCATTGGGGTGGGCCAGAGCCTGGATCATCCACAAGAGGCCGCGTTGGTGATCTACGTGGATCGCGAGCAGGTTCCGGCGCACTTGCCTGCCACTCTGGACGGATTGCGCACGCGGTACGTCGTGATGGACCGCATGCATGTGACGCGGTCCTACGCCGTGCCCTTCCAGCCAAGGCTGCACTGCACGGCGCACACGTTGCGGACTGGAGCTGTGCAGAGCATGAGGCGGCCGTTCCCCGGCGTGCAGCAGGGTCACTAAGGATGGGAAGATTGCAGGAAAGGTGCGATGGAATGGGCAAAGTGCGGCTGAAGCAGCGAGCGATGCTGGTCTTGCTTGCCCTCTGCCTTGTGGCCGCGGGTGCGGAGGCAGCGGAGCCGGTGGTTGCAGGCTACGTGTTTCCGCAGAACGCCCTGCTTCAGGACGGATCGGTGAGCGTACGCGGCATGACTCGCATCAACTACGCCTTTGCCAACATCCAGAACGGGCGCATGGTGGAGGGTGCCGCCACCGACGCGCAAAATCTGACCTGGCTGGTGGCGCAGAAGAAGGACCATCCTGCGCTGCAGGTGCTGGTTTCAGTGGGTGGATGGCTGTGGTCGGGCGGCTTCTCCGATGCGGCGCGGACATCGCAGAGCCGGAATGTTTTTGCAGACAGCGTGATGGCGTTCCTGCAGCGTTACCAACTGGATGGCCTGGATGTGGACTGGGAGTACCCGGGCATGCGAGGCGCGGGCCACAAGTTTCGCAAGGAAGACCGGGAGAACTTTACGCTGCTGTTGCGGGCGCTGCGCGAGCGGTTCAAGAAAGAGTCCGAACGGACACACCACCGGCTCTACCTGACGATTGCCGCGGGGGCCTCCGATGAGTTCCTGCAGCACACGGAAATGGACAAGGTGCAGGCGCTGGTGGACGCGGTGAACCTGATGGCTTACGACTACTACGAGGCGGGCTCGGATGAGACTACGGGAAATCATGCGCCGCTCTTCACCGATCCGCACGATCCCAAAGGAGTCTCCGCGGATGCCTCTGTGCAGGCGTTTGAGCGGGCCGGAGTTCCGCCGGAGAAGTTGGTGCTGGGCGTGCCGTTTTACGGAAGAATGTGGGGCGATGTGCCCGACGTGAATCATGGCCTGTTCCAGCCAGGCAAGACGGTGGCCGACGCGTACGCCCCGTATACGCGCATTGCGGGCAGCCTGCTGGGGCACGGCTTTGTTCGCTATTGGGATGCAAGCTCGTCTGTGCCGTACTTGTATAACGCGGAGCAGCATGTGTTTGTGTCGTATGAGGATCCGGAGTCGCTCGCGGCCAAGTGCAAGTATGTGCGGAAGCGCGGTCTGGGCGGCGTGATGTTCTGGAGCTACTCCGACGATGCGACCGGCGCTCTGCTGGGTGCGCTGGATCGAGGCTTGTCTGTGGCAGGGGGAAACACGGCAGGAAGCCGCTGAAGACGGGCAGATCCGGAATCGCCGTCAGGCCTCTCCGGGGAAGCGGACTCCGAGTGCCTTGCGGGTATCTTCCAGCAGGCGCGCCATGCCCAGGGAAAGGCTATGGGGAATCACGGGGCTCTCGCTTTGTCCCGTTCGCAGGAGCTGGCAAAAGTGCTCCGTCTCATAGTTGAAGCCGCCGGCGACAAAGGGCTCTTCCAACTGGATAATGCGCCCATCGAGGTAGTTGACGGTCGCGCGCAGCGGATTCCACCAGTGCTCGTGGATGGTCACGTAGCCCTGCGGTCCACAGAGGAGTGCATCTCCGCGGCTGAGCAGATCCAACCCGGTGTGCAACTGGGCCATACCTCGCTCGTGCTCGGTCTGAAAGAGCGCGAGGGTATCCACGCCGGCTGGATTGACGCGGCCCATGACCTGTACACGGCGGAAGGGGCCGAGCCATTCGATCGCCAGAAAAGCCTCATACGGCCCGATTCCCATGATGCCGCCGCCGGCGAGCTCAGGAAAATGGAGCGGGTAATCCGGCGGCAGGGATGAGTCAGCATGGCCCGCCCGGACAAGGCCGATCTCGCCGATTGGATCGGACTGGAGATGCTGGCGGAGCCGCCTGTAGAGAGGGAAAAATGGGGGCTTCATCGCTTCCATGAACAGGCGGCCGTGGGTTTGCGCGGCGGCAAGTATGTTCTCTAATTCGCGCGCATTCATTGCAGACGGCTTCTCGCACATCACATGCTTGCCTGCGGCGAGCGCCTGCGTGCAAAGGACGGCGTGCGAGTCTGGATGCGTCGCCACGTAGACGGCATCGATGTTGCAGTCAAGGAGCGCCGACAAGGATGGGCACACCTGCGGCACGTGGAATCGTGCGGCGAACTGCGAGGCTTTTATCGGAGTTCTGCCCCAAACCGCGGTGAGCTCCGCGCCGGGCACGGCCTGCATGCCCTGGGCAAAGCGTGCGGCGGCACGGCCGGGGCCCGCAACTCCCCAGCGGATGAGTCTTGATTCTGAGTTGCTGGAAGTCATCTAGCGCAACAAATCCTCGAGCGTGGTGCTCAGGTCGGTCTTTTCGTCGCGATACTTGACGATGACGGGTGCATACAGGCTGAGGCCCCACTCACTGCCTTTGCCCTTGGAGACGGCACGGGAACCGGGCACGACCACGGCATTCTCCGGAATGATGAGCGGAAGATCCTGCGAGGCGCGAAGGACGGTGCCATGGACGAGATCGAAGACCGGTGTGCCGCGGGTGAGGATTGTGCCGGCGGCCAGCACGGCGCCGCGCCGAACGATGGTGCCCTCATAGACGCCGGAGTTGCCGCCGACCAGCACATCGTCTTCAATGACGACAGGGCTGGCGTTGACGGGTTCGAGGACGCCGCCAATCTGCGCCGCGGCGCTGAGGTGGACACGCTTGCCCACCTGCGCGCAGGAGCCGACCAGCGCGTGCGAATCGACCATGGTGCCTTCGTCCACCCATGCGCCCGCATTGATATACATGGGCGGCATGCAGACAACTCCCCTGGCCAGAAAAGCGCCGGCGCGGACAGCGGAGCCGCCGGGAACCACGCGGATGCCGTCTTCAGCAGCGAAGTGGCGAATGGGATAGGTGTGCTTGTCGACAAAGGACAAGCCCACCGAGGACGCTTGCTGAAGTGTGCCGAGTCGAAAGCCGAGAAGAATCCCCTGCTTGACCCAGGCATTCACGCGCCAGCCGGTGGCGGCGGAAGGGTCGGGCGAGGCGGCGCGCACTTCACCACGCTCCAGAAGTTCGCGCAGTTGGAGGAAAGCGTCCATGGCGGCCGGATCGTCCACGGCGGAGGAGCCCGCAGCGAAAAAGCGCTCCACGGCGTCTTGAAGTTGCTGGATGGTCATTGCATCCCGAGTGTATCAAGTTCAGGAGTGGCAGGTAGGTGGCCGCCCTCGTGGGACGGCGGTCTGCGCGTGGAAATTGTCAGTGCTTGACTTTGCCGTTTGTGGCGACTGCGCTGAGCCGGAATGCGTTTTTGCCTGCCGGAATGAGCGCGAGGGCAATCTGTTCCTGGCCGGGCCGTTTCTGCTGATGCTTGGCGTCCAGCCATGCGCACAGGCGGGGGTCGCAAATTTCAGGATTTCCGTTCCAGAACTCCGGAGAAAGATCGCACTGGATATCGAGGTGATCCAGGTGTAACTCAATGACCGAAGCGCTCTTTGGAAAGAAGCGCTGCGCGTTATTGGTGCCTATGTGGAGTCCAATCACGCCACGTCCCTTCGTTTGAGCCGTAACCACCATCGCATCCTCGATCTACAAGGCCGGCCAAAGCCGGTGCTATGACGCCGTCTCCGGAACGCTGGCAGGCGCCAACACTACGTGCGGAGGCTTTTCTGGGGACCGTCGGCGAACCGCGCGGCCATACCTGTTGCGCTGATAGTGCGCTGGTTTTCGCTTCCTGTCAAGGAGTGTGGAAGCCTTTGACAGTTTTCTGAAAACCCTGTTTCCCCGGGTCGAAAAGGAATTCCAGTTTCCACTGGAACACTGCTCGTTCCGGCCTTCTCCAACCCTTTAGATGCGGATACCGCAGATTTGTAACCAAGCGATTTTCAACATAACTTTGGGGCGGAATGTCTGAGTTATTGAGATGTAACTAACGAAACGAGGCCTATGCCTGGATGGCCGAACGCCGGCACGTTTCTGCGGCCACGGCTTCGCGCAAGGCGGCAGCGACGGTCGCCTGCTCCTCCGCCGTGATGCGGTTGAAGAAGGGCAGGGCGAGGGTGCGGCAGGCGACGGACTCGGTGACGGGAAGGCGGAGGCCGGCGGCGCTGGGGTGCGAGCGCCAGGCGGGCTGCAGGTGGATGGGCGCAAAGTAGCGGCCGGTAGCGATGCCGCGCCGGGCCAGGGCTTGCTGCAACTGGTCGCGGTCTGCGGCGGGCGGCACGCGCACCACGTAGACGAACCAACTGATGGTGCAGTCGGGGACGGTGAGCGGGGGACGCTCGAGGCCGGAGATGCCGGCGAGCAGCGCGTGATAGCGCTCTGCGGCGGCACGGCGAAGCTGGAGGATTTCCCCAAGGCGCGCAAGCTGAGCGCGGCCGAGTGCACAGGCCAGATCCGAAAGCCGATAGTTGAAGCCGATTTCGGCATGGTTGAGCCAGTCGGAGACAGCATGCTCGGCACGGCCCTGGTTGCGCAGGCTGCGCAGGCGGTGGGCATGCTCTTCACTCTTCGCGAGCACGGCGCCGCCTTCGCCGGTGGTGATTTGCTTGTTGGGATAGAAGCCGAAGACGGCCAGGTCGCCGAGGCTGCCCGCGCGTCGCCCGCGATGTTCCGCGCCGAGAGCCTCACAGGCGTCTTCCAAAAGGGCGAGATGATGGCGGTCGGCGATGGCGCGCAGAGCGTCCATTTCCGCGGGGACGCCGAAGGTGTGGACCATAAGAATGGCGCGGGTGCGCGACGTGACGGCGCGTTCCACGGCGTCCGGAGCCAGATTGAGCGTGAGCGGGTCCACATCGACAAAGACAGGCGTGGCGCGTACCTGATGCACGGCGTTGGCGACGGCGATGAAGGCGAAGGAGGGCACGATTACTTCGTCGCCCTCCGCGATGCCGAGCGTGAGCAGGGCCAGGTGAAGGCCGGCGGTTCCTGAGCTGACGGCGACCGCGTGCGGTACTTGATGATAGGCGGCGAGTTCCTGCTCAAATGCGGCGAGCTGTGGGCCGAGGCTGAGTTGCGGAGTCCGCAGGACGGCGGTGACCGCGGCGATTTCGGCTTCGGTGATGTCCGGCGCGGCCAGGGGGATGCGGGTGGTCATGGGCGCTGGGTCTCCGCTGGCACGGGAACCGGTTGCTTGATGAGGATGCCGTCGAGCGGTGTGGTGGCCAGGGCCTTAGCGATCAACGCGGCGGCGGTTCCATCGCCGTATGGGTTCACCATACCGCGCAGGCCGGCACGGAAGGCGGGGTCGAGGGCGCGGTCCAGCGCGGCGAGGATGGCGGCGGCGTCTGCCGGGGCATCGAGAATGTTGGCTGCGCGCTCTCGTCCTTGCTGCCGCATGCCCACATTGACCGCGGGCAGCGCAAAGGAGGCTGCCTCCATGATGCCGCTGGAGGAGTTACCGACGATGGCATCGACGGCGCCAAGCAGGCTCCAGTAAGTCACTGCATCCAGGTTGACGAAGACGTGCGTATCGGGCCGGGCGGCGGCAAGTTGTCGGGTGCGGTCAATCAGCGCATGACTGCCTGCATCGGTGTTTGGAAAGACGAAGAGGAGCTGGCCGGGTGCCTGGGAGAGTACGGCGAAGAGCGCGTCGGCTTCCGCATTCGTGTCGCGAAGAATGGTGACCGGATGCCAGGCGACGAGGGTTGCGGGCGTGCCGAGCTGGAGGCCTAGGCGGACCTCAAGCGCAGGGCGGTCGAGCAGCGTGGAGCGGCGCAGGTGGTCCAGAGAGGGTGCGCCGGCATGATGAACCCGCCAGGGCTCTTCACCCATGGCGATTACGCGGCGGCGCGCGGTCTCAGTGGAGGTGAAGTGGAGGTGGGCCATTTTGGTGAGCGCGTTGCGCACCTGGTCATCGATGGCGCCCTGGGAAACCTCGCCTCCCTCAATGTGGGCCATGGGGATGCGGAAGGCGAGCGCGACTGAAGCGGGCGCGAGCATCTCATACCGGTCAGCGATGAGCAGCAGCAGGTCCGGGCGCCAGGCCGTGAGCGCATCGGCCAGGCCGAGGATGGCCAAACCGATGGTCTTTGCCATGCCGGTGTCGGTGTCTGAACTGAGCAGGCACTCGATGCGCGCCTGGATGGGAAAACCGTCACGCTCGATTTCCCGGAGCGTGCTGCCGAACTGGGGCGAGAGGTGCGGGCCGAGCGCAAAGACACCGAGCTCCACCTGCGGATGCGCGGCAAGTTCGCGCAGGGGCCAGTAGAGGTGGCTGTAGTCCGCGCGGGAGGTGGTGACGACGCCGATGCGGCGCTTGATCGACTCAGAGCTCATGGCATCACCCGCGCGCCGGCCTTGCCGACTAACGACTGCACGAGTTCGCTTGGCGTATAGCCGGGGACCATGCGGCAAAGTGTTGCCACTGCCGCCGCGACGTCGCGTGCCGAGAGAGCGTCGTGAAGCTGGGCGAGTTGCGGGTGCAGCGCGCTTGTGGACATCCGGGCTGGAGCGAGGGAGAGCAGGCCGGGGCGGCTGGTGGCCTGCGCCTGCTCCGCGGTGGACCAGAGCTGCTCGGACTCCTTGTCGCCGGGACGCAGACGAGTGAAGGCGAGCTCGATGTTTTTCCCGGGGGCAAGCTCCTGCGCCAGGAAGCGCGCGAGGCCTGCGACGAACTGCGGCTGGGGGAGCGAGGGGACAAACAGGGCGGGCTCCGGGGGCTGCAGAGCCGCGGCCAGCAGCAGGTTCACGGCCTCTTCAACCGTGACGAAAAAGCGACGGGCGGCGGGATCTGTGACGGTGAGCGGGCCGCCCTCGGCGAGCTGGCTGGCGAAGACTTCCACGACGCTGTCGCGGGAGGCCAGCACGTTGGCCAGGCGCTGCACCGTGCCCCCGGCGGCGAGGACGATTTGCTCGGCGACGCGCTTGGTGGCTCCCATGACGGACGTGGGCTCGACCGCCTTGTCCGTGGAAACGAGGACCACACGCGCGCCGAATTCGGTTGCGGCGGAGACGAGTTGCTGTGTGCCGAAGATGTTGTTGGCAATGGCGGCGAGGGGTTGCTCCTCGAGGAGCGGAACGTGCTTGAAGGCGGCGGCGTGAAAGATCAGCCGCGGCGCATGGGAGGCAAAGACATCCTCCAACAGCGCGCGATCTGCAACGCTGCCCAGGAGAAATTCGGCGCGGGCGGCGGGGGCTGTGCGGCGCAGGTCCCTCTGCAGGGAAAAGAGATGGCTTTCCGAGGCTTCCAGCAGCGTCAATTGGCGGGCAGGGAGGTTGGCAAGGCGCAGAGCCAGAGACGCTGCGATGGAGCCTCCGGCGCCGGTGAGGAGAATCGATTGTTGCGCGAGGGAATGGAGCGTCTCCGGCGGGGGCGAAGGGATGCGGGGGCGCGCAAGAAACAGGTGCCAGTCGATGCCGTCGAGGGTTGGGGCCACACGGCAAGTATAAATTGCTGCGGGATTGCGGGCCGCGGCGGGGCGGCGCGCGGTGCATGGCAATGCAAAGAGCGCCGGAGCGCGTTGGTGCGGGCAAAAACAGGGAGGAAGAAGACAGCGGGTTAGAAGATGCGCGCGGCGCAGTCGATGTGGGTGTACCAGGGCGCGTGCAGCGCTCCTGGGTGAAGCTCCAGGCAGACCTGGTCCCCGATGTCGGTTTGCCCGTACTGCCGATAGGAGACCGAGAGGCGATTCTGGTTCTGCATGGGCCCCCAGGGTGCGAGATCGAGGATGTATGAGGTGGAGCGCCCGCTGGAGATGTGCTTGCCGACGACGCTGGTTGCGTAATCGGTGACCGGTGCATGGTCCGGCATGGTGTTCATGAGGACAACCAGACTGTAGCTATAAAGGCCGGCCATGAAGAGCAGCGCAAACCCTCGTCCCCAGGCGCCCGCGCCGGAGGAGACGGTGCGGTAAAAGCCGCCGAGGTTGACCACGAGGAGGAAGATCATGAGACCGAGCAGCGGCTGCAGGGACGCCAGATGGAGATCGCGATTCCGCAGTAGCAGGCCGAAGGCGGCTGCAATGAGGACAAAGCCGAGGTCGGCACGCGGGTCGGCCTTCGGCTTGAACACCGCGTAGAGCAGGGGGGAGCGCCACACCAGGCCCATGGCAACGAAAGGCGCAAGCGCCAGAAAGACCACCGAAGACAGGTGGAAGGTGGGGTCAGCGAGGTTGAGGCCGACGGCGGCGACTACGGCGACGACGGTGAGGAAGATGGCCCAGGTTTTGGCGTTGGCCAGAGCGGCCATTCGCTGGTCGGGGGTTGCGCCCAACTGGTCCTGGTGCGAGATTTCGTCGAGCAGATGCTCGCGGTCGCGCTGGTCCAGATCGACGAGGTGGCGAAGCCACATGTTGTATTCCTCGTCGGTGTCGAAATCGCGCGAGATGGTGATGGCGCTGCGGCCGTCTTTGAGATAGAGGCGCGTGTAAGTGCCGTTGCGGGAGCGAATGGTGCGGAAGCCCTCGATTTCGCTGGAGTCCGCTTCCTGCTCGCGGAAAGCGCCGCGCACCTGAATCCGGGAGCCGTCCAGCACGAGTTGCGCGCGCGCCACGCGAGCCAGCAGGTAGAAGCCTCCAGCAATGGAGAAAAGGGTGGTGATGCGCATGGGCAGCGCATCCGGAGCCGACGCGGAAAACAGCCCGAAGAACAGGCCGCCGAACAGCAGAATCATGCCCAGCAGAAGCCAGAGCATCTTTCTCCAGGCTTTCATCTGGTAAATGCGGGGGGCGGGATTCGTTTGTGGGAACGAACTCATGTGGGTTGCTTTATCTGAGGGTCTTGCTTCGGACGCTAGCATGGGAAGAAAGGAAGCGCAACGAGTTTCTGTCCCAACGGCAAACGGGTGCGCAGGGCATGTGCACTCGCATACACTGGAGGGTTCCGTGACTTCCCCGGCCCGCACGCGGGCTGACCGGTTTGGAGATGAATTTGGCGACGAGATGGATTCGATTTGGCGGGTGCGCTGCGG
>DATKTQ010000163.1:0-2149 GCA_035531055.1 Occallatibacter sp.
GCCCTCCACCGCCGGCACCAGGGAGAAACTGCCGTTGTGCTGGTTGTGAAACAGCAGCGGCCTCTGCGCGTATGAGGTGCCCCAGTCGCGGTGATCCGCCGCTGGATAGATGTGGCCATTGATGAACATCAGGTCCAGCCAGCCGTCATTGTCGTAGTCCAGGAAGCCAGTGCCCCAGGACAGAAACGGGATGGACACCTTGCCGATGCCGCTGGGAATCGAAACGTCATTGAAGCTCGTGTCGCCCTCGTTGCGAAACACCAACTCCGCCTCACTGGAAAAATCGCTGATGGCAAAGTCCAGCAAGCCATTGTTCATGTAGTCGCCCACAGCCACGCCCATCGCGGCCACTTCGCGCCCGTCCTCGTTCAGGCCAAACCCGGAAGTGTAGCTGTCATCTTCAAACGTGCCGTCGCCCTTGTTCAGGTAAAGGTAGCTCAGCGTCGAATCGTCAGCCACCAGCAGGTCCGGCTTGCCGTCGCCATTCACATCCACAAACACCGGCGTCAGTCCGTAATAGCGGTTCGTTTTGTCGCTCACGCCAGCCTTGTCGCTCACGTCGGTAAAGGTGCCGTCGCCGTTGTTGTGGAACAGATGGTCGGGCTCGCCCTCCAGGTTGCGCGGGCCGCACATCACCGGCTCTCCGCGAAACTCACAGTAGGAGTAGCCAGTGGCCTTGGTATGCGCATAAGGCAGGTCGCTGCGGTCAAAGTGGACGTAGCCGGAGACGAACAAATCCAGCTTGCCGTCGCCGTCGTAGTCGCCCCATGTGGCGCCGGCAGACCAATTGCCCAACTGCACGCCGGCCTTCTTTGCCACGTCTGTAAACGTGCCGTCGTGGTTGTTGCGGTACAGGCGGTTCTTTCCCCAGTTGCTCACAAAAATGTCCGGCCAGCCGTCGTTGTCGTAATCAGCAATGGCAACGCCAAAGCCCCAGCGATCATTGGTGACACCGGCCTGCGCGGACACGTCAGTAAACGTGCCGTCGTGATTATTGTGGTAGAGAGCTGCGTGCGGCGGCGTCTCCTTGCCGTCCAGCGCGTTGAAGGTGGAGCCGTTCACCAGGTAGATGTCCATCCAGCCGTCGTTGTCGTAGTCAATCAGTCCCACGCCGGAGCCGTTCGTGTCGATAATCAGGCCCTTGTTCTTGTTGCCCATCACGTGGTTCCAGCCGGCCAGGCCGGCCGCCTTGGTCACGTCCTGAAAAATTACCGGACCGGACTTTACAAACCCGCCCGCGGTAATGGGGCGATGCTGCGCGTCATAAATGGGCCGCTCTCCCTCGCCCCTGCTGCTGCCCATGCTGGAAATCTTGCGTGGCCCCTCCTGCGCCAAAAGCCGACGCCCGTGGACGCCGATTGCAAGCAGGGGGAATATCAGGGCCACGCCGGTCCAACTGCGAAACTGCAACAACAGGGCTCCTCCATCGTCTGAGTCTATCTCAGGTCTATTCCGGCACGCGCCGGTGCTTCTTCTTTGCTTCCTGCAATGCCAAAAGACTCGGACTCAGGGAGCTGCGCGGCGTCTTGATTTGCGCATCCCGCGGGTTTCACGGCAGGGCTGCGTCCCGCACAGCGTTCCGGTAATACCCTTCCCTTCTGTGATCGTGTAGATGCGATCCACTGCGGACAGCCGCACCGATTCTATCTTGCCGTCCGGCCAGTCAATCTCCACCGCATCCAATTTTGTCGCCGCTCCCAGACCGAAGTGCACGCGCTGGTCACTGGACGAGAGGTAACTGCCTCCGCTTAGCACGTCTCCACGCTGCCTGGTGCCGTTGGCCGTCAGATACACCGTGGCTCCCACGGCGTCGCGCGGACTCCCCATGCTTGTTGCCGTTTTTCCCCCGCCCACCAGCCGCAGTTCCACCCAGTGGTTGTGGTCCGGATTCACATTGCGCAACAGCACCGGCGGGCCATCCAGATTGTTGATGACCACGTCGATTTTTCCGTCATTGAACAGGTCGCCAAAGGCTGCGCCGCGCCCTACGCAGAGGGTCGCCAGCCCCGATCCTTCCACCGCCGGCACCAGAGCGAATTTTCCATTCTGCAAATTCCGGAAGAGCAGCGGGCGCTGCGCATAACTCATGCCCCACTCCGGATGTGCGTCCGCCTGGGGATACACGTGGCCATTCACCACCAGAAAATCC
>DATKTQ010000164.1:0-2714 GCA_035531055.1 Occallatibacter sp.
TCTGGACGACATGGACCTGGAGCGTGAGCGCGGCATCACGATCAAGGCGCACGCGGTGCGCATGATGTACAAGGCGAGCGACGGCAACACCTATCAGCTGAACCTGATTGACACGCCGGGGCACGTGGACTTCAGCTACGAGGTGTCGCGGTCTCTGGCTTCGTGTGAAGGTGCGCTGCTGGTGGTGGATGCCAGCCAGGGGGTAGAAGCGCAGACCCTGGCGAATGCGTATCTGGCAATTCATCACGGGCTGGAAATTATCTCGGTCATCAACAAGATTGATTTGCCTTCCGCGGACATTCTGCGTACGCAGGAGGCGATTGAACAAGCTGTGGGTTTGGACGCAACCGACGCCATTCCGGTGAGCGCGAAGACAGGCCAGGGCGTAGACGAGGTGCTGGAAGCGATTGTGCATCGGCTGCCGCCGCCGACGGGCGACCCGGATGCGCCGCTTCAGGCGCTGATCTTCGACTCGTGGTTTGACTCGTATCGCGGGGTGATTGTGCTGGTGCGCGTGATGCAGGGGACAATGCGCAAGGGGCAGCGGATTCGGCTGATGTCGAACGGCAAGGCGTTCGAAGTGGAGTCCATGGGCGTGCTGATGCCCAAGCCGGTGGAGATTGGCCTGCTTTCAGCCGGCGAAGTGGGATTTTTTGCGGCGACGATCAAGACGGTGAGCGACACGCGCATTGGCGACACGGTGACCGACGACGCGCACCCGGCGACGGCGCAGTTGCCGGGGTTTGAAGACATCAAGCCGATGGTTTTTGCCGGACTGTACACGGTGGACTCGCATGAGCACACGCTGCTGCGGGATGCGCTGGAGAAGCTGCGGCTGAACGATTCGTCGTTCTTTTTTGAGCCGGAAAGCTCAGTGGCGCTAGGCTTCGGCTTCCGCTGCGGATTCCTGGGACTGCTGCACATGGAGATTATCCAGGAGCGGCTGGAGCGGGAGTACGAGCTGGAGTTGATTACGACGGCGCCGGGCGTGCGCTATCACATTACGATGACGGACCGATCGGTGCTGGAAGTGGACAACCCCTCGCGCTGGCCGGAGCCGCAAAGCATTGCCAGCATTCGCGAGCCGGTGATCACGGCGAAGATTCTGACCAATGAAGAGTACGTGGGCGGCATTTTGAAGCTGGTGGAAGAGAAGCGCGGGCGGCAGATCAATTTTGAGTACGTGACGCCGACGCGCGTGATGCTGACCTATGAACTGCCGCTGAATGAGATTGTGCTGGACTTCTATGACCGGCTGAAGTCGGTCTCTCGCGGGTATGCGTCGCTGGATTATCAGCTGGCGGGCGAGTGGGAATCGCCGATGGTGAAGATGGACATCCTGGTGTCTGGCGAGCCGGTGGATGCGCTATCGATCATTGTGCATCACGACTTTGCGTATGAGCGCGGCAAGGCGCTGGTGTCCAAGATGCGGGAGCTGATTCCGCGGCAGCAGTTTGAGGTGGCCATCCAGGCGGCGATTGGCGCAAAGATTGTGGCGCGGGAGACGGTGGCGGCGCTGCGCAAGAATGTGCTGGCCAAGTGCTACGGGGGCGATATTTCGCGCAAGCGCAAGCTGCTGGAGAAGCAGAAGGAAGGCAAGAAGCGCATGAAGCGGATTGGCAAGGTGGACATTCCGCAGGAGGCGTTTCTGGCCGTGTTGCGGCTGGGCGAAGACCAGCAGAAATAGGCAGTTCTCGAGCACTTGCTGTGTGGGCGAGTCACGGGATTGTAACCGCGAACTGTGGAAAGCTTGCCACGGGCGTGAAATTTGCATGGGGAGAGGGCGGGGGCAGCTGGCGCTGCGGCCGCCCTTGTTTGTTGCAGATAAATAAAGAGTTAAATTGTTTAACAGAACGAGTGCCGGGCTGGCAAGAGGGAAAACGCGGGATTCCTGAGGAAATTGACGGAAGGAATCCACATTTTTTTCCACAGGAGGGCAGAGGTTTCGTGGACCGAAACGGGACGCTGCGGAAGCATTGCGGAGAGTGAAAAAGGCCAAGGCCCCGCTGGACGGGGCCCTGGGCAGGCGAAACGCCGCGACTACTTGCCGGCGGGCGTTTTGGGTGTGGGAGCCGACGGAGTTCCCGGCGGAGGCGCGGGCACACCGGACTTGGTGTTGTAAGCCGCGATGACCGCGTCGGTGATGTTGGTGGACTCAGCGGCGTAGAGGACGGGCGTCTGCTGCTGAGCGATGTCGAGCACCAGGGTGTAGCCGTGCTGCTTGGCGTAGCCCTCCATCACGTCATACACCTTGGAGGCGAGGCTGTTGTAGATCTCCTGCATCTCCTGCTGCATATCGTTCTGGGCATCCTCGGCGGAGCGCTGAAGCTGCTTTTGCTTCTCGTCGATGGTTTTGGTCTTGCTGTCGCGCTCGGCTTGACTGAGCGTGGCACTCTGCGTCTGGAGCTGCTTTTTTAGGTTGTCGACCTCGTCGTTGAGTGCCTTGAGCTGGTCCCGCTTGGGCTCGTATTTCTTTTGCAGATCAGAGAAGTCGCGTTGGCCTTCATTGGTTTTTGCCACGGCGACCTGGAAGGCGACGACGGCAATTTTTGCCGGGCCGGCGGGCGCAGTGGCCGCAGGTGCGGGAGCGGAGGGAGCTTGAGCGGAGGCGCTCAGGGCAAAGCCCGAGGCCAGAATGAGAGCAAGGGCAAACGAACGCTTCATCGGGGTGAAAAACTCCTTCGGAATTCCTGGATGGCTGCGGGCGTGTTGTG
>DATKTQ010000165.1:0-3392 GCA_035531055.1 Occallatibacter sp.
TCCACCCGCCACAAACAAGCTGACGGCTGATAGCTGATTGCTGATTGCTGATTGCTGCACCGAAGGTGCAGAAATCGCCTGTGAAGCTGTGCAGCACAGCCCAAAACCCTCATTTTCGACTGTGAAACTGTGAAGCTGTGACACTGTGAAACTGTGCAGCACAGCCGTGCGGCAGGTGGCCCTCATCTGACCATCCACAAAGGATTGGGTGCCCCAGGTCTCGCTTTTGAGACCTGGGATACCACTACAATTTCGAGCGGTACGCTCAGGACGCACTCCATCGCTCGTGCGGGCGGACACGTGCAATTTCAATCCCGCTCTACCAGCAAAGAACACAACCAGGAATCCGGCAACGACTACTTCGGCACCCGCCCATCGCGGCAGCGCATCCCCGCCAACTTCGATACACTTGTAAGTAACCTATGTTTGAAAACCTCACAGATAAGCTCCAGCGCGCCTTCAAAAACCTCCGCGGCCAGGGCACCCTCACGGAAGAAAACATCGCCGAAGCCCTGGGCGAAATCCGCGTCGCCCTCCTCGATGCCGACGTCAACCTCAACGTCGTCAGCGACCTCATCGAGCACATCCGCGCCAAGGCCATCGGCACTGAGGTCCTCACCGCCCTCTCGCCCTCTGAGCAGGTCATCAAAATCGTCCGCGACGAGCTCATTGACCTCCTCGGCAAAGACACCGCGCGCTTCAAATTCGCCTCCCAGCCGCCCACCGTCATCCTCATGGCCGGCCTGCAGGGCTCCGGAAAAACCACCACCTCCGGCAAGCTCGCCGCCTGGCTCAAAAAGGGCGGCCACCGCCCCATGCTCGTCTCCGTCGACGTCTACCGCCCCGCAGCGCGCGAGCAGCTCAAAGTCGTCGCCAAATCCATTGAGGCAAAACTCTATGAGGGCGACCTCAAAGGCGACCCCGCCGGCCCCAAACTCGTCGAGCGGCTTGCAAAAGAAGCCCTGCGCGAAGCCCGCATCATGGGCTGCGACACACTCATCGTCGACACCGCCGGCCGCCTCCACATCGACGAAGACCTCATGGGCGAAATGGAGCAGCTCAAAAAACTCCTCAATCCCCAGGAAATCCTCTTCGTCGCCGACGCCATGACCGGCCAGGACGCCGTCAACTCCGCGCTCGACTTCCACAAGCGCCTCGGCCTCACCGGCGTCGTCCTCACCAAAATGGACGGCGACGCACGCGGCGGCGCGGCTCTCTCCATCCGCCACGTCACCGGCCAGCCCATCAAGTTCCTCGGCGTCGGCGAGAAACCCGATGCCTTCGAGCCCTTCCACCCCGACCGCATCGTCGGCCGCATCCTCGGCATGGGCGACATGATGTCGCTCCTCGAAAAGGCCGAATCCACACTCGACCGCAAAAAATCCGAGGAGTTCGCCAAGAAAGCCCTCCTCGGCGACGGCTTCTCCCTCGAAGACTTCCGCGATCAGCTCCGCCAGATCAAGAAGCTCGGCTCCATGGAATCCATCCTCAAGATGATGCCCTCCGTCGGCCCCTTCGCCGGCATGCAGCAGGCCGCCAAAAACGTCGACGAAAAGCAGTTCGTCCGCCTCGAGGCCATCATCAACTCCATGACCCCCAAGGAGCGCCTCAACCACGAAATCATCTCCGGATCGCGCCGCAAGCGCATCGCCAAAGGCTCCGGAACCGAGGTCCAGGACGTCAATAACCTCCTCCGCCAATACGCCCAGATGGCCAAAATGTTCAAGCAAATGGGCAAAGGCGGCATGGCCGCCAAAATGATGCGCGGCGGCCTCAGCGGCCTCGGCCTCGGCGGCAAACAAAAATTCGGGCGATAAGGATCCACCATGGCGCTCACGATTGAGCATATTCACTCGACTGAGAGCGACGATGTGCTCGTGGACGTATTGTCGGACGAAGCGCAGCGACTGCTTCCCGACGAACTCTGGGCCGATAAGGATCGGTACTTCCCAGCTCTCGATTCAATACCTCGCGGCCTGCGTGCTATGGCTGGAGTCTATCCGTTTTTCGTAAGCATGAACATGGATGATCTCGGGTGGCATTTCACGAATCATTCCGACGAGCGCGACCTCAATGAAACACTGAACGGCCTGCGTGAGCTTGAGCTACCATCGGTAGCTGAGTATTTCCGTCAAGCATGGACAATCATGCTCCCCTATCTTCCCGATTTGGAGCCGGGAAAATACAAGGGAGAAGAGTTTTCAAAATGGGCGAGGGCTGCCGGTATACAACAGCAAATTGACCCAATGAACAAAGCTATCTGGAAGATGCTCCACGAGTTCGGAGACCTCGGATTACTCGAGTCGTGGGCTAGATACGCCCGCAAATATCCCAAGCATTGCGTCGTAACCGAGGCCCAATCATGACGCCGCTCCAGGACCAGCTCGATGAGATCACCGCCCGCACGCGAAACCTCGTCCAGCCCGAGCGCCTCGCCGTCGCCGAGCGCGCTGTCGAAGAACTCTTCGCCACCGGCATCGAGGACCGCATCCTGCCCGTCGGCGCACAGGCTCCCGCCTTCGCCCTCAAAGATGCCTCCGGCAAGCTCGTCCGCTCCGCTGACCTGCTCGCTCTCGGCCCTCTTGTCCTCAAGTTTTTCCGCGGCCGCTGGTGCCCTTACTGCGTCACCGAGCTCGAAGCCTGGCGCGACCTCTACGGCAAGCTCCGCGAGCACGACGCCCTCTTCGTCGCCATCGGCCCGCAAACTCAGCGCCAGAGCGACTTCATGGCCGCACAGCACGGCCTTCCTTTTCCCGTGCTCACCGATCCCGGCAACGCACTCGCAGAGCAATTCGGCCTCGTCTACACCGTGCCCGAGTTCTACCGCGACTACTACCTCTCCATCCTCGTCAACATCCCCTTCGTCAACGGAGAAAAGAGCTGGCGTCTCCCGCTCCCGGCCACCTACGTCCTCAGCCGCGAAGGCCGCGTCGTCTTTGCCGAGGCACACGCCGACTTCCGCGTCCGCCCCGAGCCCGAAGAGGCTCTCCTCGCCGCTCTCGCCGCATGCCGCCGTTAGCGCAACTTACTTTTCTGTCTTATTCAGGACAGCTTCTGCGCGTTCGAGCGTCACGCCCCGCAGCAGAAACACCTTGCTCCGCGACAACTCCCCGCTTACTAACTCAACCGACGACTTAGGCACGCCGAATAACTTCGCCAGAAACGCAACCAATGCCGAGTTAGCCCGCCCATCCACCGGAGGAGCCTGCACAGCTATCTTCAGCTGCGCCGCCGCGCCTTCGCCATAGACGCCCACAATCGCCGTCTTCTTCGCACCCGGCTGCGCCCGCACTGGCAGCGTCATGCCACTCGCCGTCTCCCTCAGCATGCCATGCTCATTCCGGCGGCCCTGCATATGGTGCGCGCTTCCCAAACAGCGCCGTCCCAATCCG
>DATKTQ010000166.1:0-3080 GCA_035531055.1 Occallatibacter sp.
TCACGCTGGCCTGCATCGGCGTGGGCGCGCAGGGCACGCGCGTGATGATGGATTTCCTGAAGATTCCCGACGTACAGGTGATTGCCGTCTGCGACGTCAACCGCGAGAGCAGCGACTATTCCGAGTGGGGCCCCGGGGAACTGCTGGGGAAGGAGCGCAAGCTGCTGAACGATCCGAGCTGGGGCGCCGACTGGAAAGGGGCGACCTGCGGACGCAATCCAGCGGCGCGCCTGGTGGACGCTTATTACGGCAAAGTGCGCCAACTCCCGGGCTACCGCGCCTGCGCAACTTACAACGATTTCCGTGAGCTGATTGCGAAGGAGCGGGACCTTGACGGCGTGGTTGTCTGCACGCCGGACCACTGGCACGCGTTTATTGCCATCCACGCTTTGCAGCACGGCAAACACGTTTTCAGCCAGAAGCCCATGGCGCACACCATCCATGAGTGCGGCCTGATGGCGCGCGCGGCGCGTGAGAGCGGAGGGGCCACGCAGGTGGCGGTGATGAACGAAGCCTCCGAGTCCACGCGCCGGCTGACCGAGTGGATTGCGGCGGGCGTGATCGGCCAGGTGCGTGAGGTGCACAACTGGTCGCAACGGCCTTACTGGCCGCAGGGCATGGAGCGCCCGAAAGAATCCGAGCCTGTGCCGGACGGCCTCGACTGGGACCTGTGGCTGGGCCCGGCGCCGGAGCGGCCGTTCCATCACGCCTACCTGCCCTTTGTGTGGCGCGGCTGGAACGATTTCGGCGAAGGCTCAATCGGCGACATGGGGAATTACAGCTTCGACACGCTGTTCCGCGTGCTGGAGCTGACCGCGCCCACCAGCGTCGAGGGCAGTTCGACCCCGCTTTTTCCTGAAACGTTTCCGCTGGGCGAACTGGTGCACTGGGAATTCCCGGCACGCGGGGACCGGGCGCCCGTCACCATCCACTGGTACGATGCGCAGTTGCGCCCGCCGCGTCCTCCGGAACTCCTGCCCGGCGAGCGCATGAGCGATCCCGGAGACGGCGAAGGCTTGTTATTGGTGGGTGACGAGGGCAAGATCCTGTGCAGCTTTGAAGGCCAGCACGCGCGCCTGATTCCTTCAAGCCGCATGAAGACCTTTACGCCGCCGCCCGACAACCTGCCCAAATCGCCGGGAGCTTACCGCGAGTGGCTCAACGCCATCCGGGGCGGCGCGCCGCCGCGCGCCAATTATGAGTTTGAGCAGAAGGTGGTGGAGGCGCTGCTGCTGGGCTGCATCGCCGTGCGCGCCGGAACAAAACTCGAATGGGACGCGGAGAAGAAGCGCATCCTGAGCCTTGCGGAAGGGAAGCCGTCCGACCTTGACGCCGCGAACGCGCAGCTCAATCCGCCGCGCCGCGCGCCCTGGGAACTTGAGTCGGCATAAAGGGCGCCGGCAAAAGCTTGACGCCGCCAGCGCCGTTGCTCATACTCGCATTGATCGATTCCGTGAGGAGGTATTAATGTCCGCCATTTCCAGAAGAGAGTTTTTGAAGGTTACTGCCACCAATGCTGCGGTGGCCGGGTTCCTGTCCGCGGGAGCGCTGGAGCTTCGCGCCAATCCCCTGGGCATGCCCATCGGCTGCCAGACGTGGCCTGTCCGGCCGCAGATCGCCAAAGATTTTCCCGGCACGATCAAGCTGCTGGCCGGCGCCGGGTTTCAGTCCATTGAGATGTGCTCGCCGCTCGGTTATGCCAAATCGGGCTTTGCCGATGTCGGCAAGTACTCCGGGGCTGAATTCCGCAGAATTCTGAGCGACGCGGGCGTCACCTGCATCAGCTCGCACTTTACCATCCAGGAACTGCGCAAGGAGCAGGAACGCAGCATTGCCTGGGCCAAAGAGGTTGGCCTCGAGCAGATGATGGTTCCCAGCCTCGACGGGCCGAAGAATCCGACCATGGATGACGTGAAGCGCGCCGCCGACGAATACAACCGCATGGCGGAGAAGGCCCATAAGGCCGGCCTTCAGCAGGGGCTTCACAATGAGGGCTTTGAGCTGACCACGGTGGATGGCCAGCGAACTTATGACCTGCTGTTCAAGCTGCTCGATCCGAAGCTGGTCAAGTTCCAGTTCCAGGTTTCAACCATCGAACAGGGCTTCCACGCCGCCAGCTACTTCCGGAAATACCCCGGCCGGTTCATCTCCATGCACGTGCAGGGATGGGACGCCAAAACGCGCAAGATCGTTCCGGTGGGCCAGGGCACGCTCAACTGGAAGGACATCTTCGAAGCGGCCAAGGTGGGCGGCATCAAGAATTACTTTGTCGAAATGGAACTGCCGATGATGAGGGCCAGCGTCCCCTATCTTCGCAAGCTGCAGGTGTGATCAGACCGGCCGCGCTGCATGCCCGTGATACGGGAATGCCCGGCGCGTGGAAATCGATGCAGGGGCAGGTTTGAAACCTGCCCCTCCAAAAGCCTCCCATGCATCGTGCTCTCCTGTATTGCCCACGGGTAGCCGGTAGCGCAGAGTTGTTCTGTAACTCTGCGGGTTTTCTTATTGGCGATTGCTATTGTTGTGTATATTATGAATAACTATATTGATTACTCTATTTGTAATGCCTAACCGTTGGCGGGATAAAGAACCGCAGAGTAATGCGCTCCGCGCTCAACTCTGCGCTACCAGCTGTTGGCAGTTCGGGTTACTGTCCACAGTTTACCTTTGACGCGTCGACCAACCGCCTTACGAAGATTGGCAGCACGAGCACCAGCTTTGATGCGGCGGGCGACATGACGTACGACGGGACGTACAACTACCAGTACGACGCCGAGGGCCGGATGGTGCATGCCAGCACGGGGACGTGGTGGGAGAGTTCGCTGTATAATGCGCTCGGCCAGCGCGTGACGGAGACCATGCCGGACGGGACGGCCAACCGGACGTTGATCTACCCTTGGGACATTTTCGGCCACCGGACAGAGGTTTTTGACTACCGGCCGAGCCAGAACTGGGCGGGAGCAGACGAGTTCTGGGCGCAGGTGGCGGGGCAGAGGGTGGTGATGGGCGGCAGCACGTCGTGGCTGCGGCATGCGGATGCGGTGGGAACGACGACCATGCTGACGGACCAGACGGGAGCG
>DATKTQ010000167.1:0-9506 GCA_035531055.1 Occallatibacter sp.
GCGCAGCCTGACCCGCCGAGGGGACAGAAATTTCTTTGCCCAGGCTCAGCTGAAGAGGTCCTTCATCTTGTCCAGCAGGCTGGGCGAGGTGGGCTTGTTGTCCACCGTGAGCGTCTCGGCCAGTTGCGTCACCAGCTCGCGCTGCACCTTGGTGAGCTTTTTGGGGATCTGCACCATCAGCTTTACGATCAGGTCGCCGCGGCCTTTTTCATTGAGAAACGGAACGCCGCGGCCGCGCACGCGCAGTTCCTTGCCGTTGGGCGTGCCGTCGGGAATCTTCAGCACGATGGGCCCGTCGACGCCCTCGATCTGGATTTCCGCACCCAGCGCGGCCTGCGGAAAGCTGATGGGAATGGCGCAGTGCAGATCGTGACCGGTGCGCTCAAAAAAGTCGTGCGGGCGAACGGAGAGCACCACGTACAGGTCACCGCTGGAGCCGCCGAAGCGGCCCGCATCGCCTTCTCCGGTGTAGCGGATGCGCGTTCCTTCTTCGACGCCCGGCGGCACCTTGACGGCCATCTTGATTTCGCGGGGAGTACGGGTTTCTCCACGGCAGGTGGTGCAGGGATCGCTGATGATGGTGCCCGTGCCTCCGCAGGCGCTGCAGGTGCGGGCCACGGAGAAGAATCCCTGCTGGTAGCGGATTTGGCCGCGTCCGCGGCACTGCGGGCAGGTGCTGGGCTTGCGGCCGGATTGACTGCCGCTGCCCTTGCAGGTGTCGCAGGCTTCATAGCGGCGAATCCTGACTTCAGTTTCCATGCCAAAGATGGCATCTTCAAAATCAATGGCCAGGTCGTAGCGCAAATCCTCGCCGCGGCGCTGGCGTCCCTGGCGCTGCTGGCCGGCGTTTCCCATGTTGAACATTTCGCCGAACAGGTCGCCGAAGATGTCGCCCAGGTCCACGGCGCCGGAAAATCCGCCAAAGCCTGAGGCACCGCCGCCGGTGACGCCGGCATGGCCAAAACGGTCATAGGCCGCGCGCTTGTCCGCATCGCTGAGCACCTGGTAGGCCTCGCTGGCCTCTTTAAACTTTTCTTCCGCTGCCTGGTCGCCGGGGTTGCGGTCAGGGTGGTACTTGAGCGCCTGCTTGCGGTAGGCACTCTTCAGTTCCTGGTCGCTGACGTTGCGGGCAACACCCAGCACCTCGTAATAATCTGCTTTGCTCACAGTTGTATTAGAACTCTCTCGCGTTTATCTGGATTCAATCCGTTATCTGCTTGGGGTTGGATGCAATGCGCACCAGCGCGGGACGCAGCAGGCGCTCGCGCAGCTTGTATCCGCGGCGCACTTCCTCGGCCACATGCTGGTCCGGCAGGTCGTCGCGCTCCACGGTGCCCAGCGCTTCGTGGTGGCGGGGGTCAAACTCCTGGCCCATGGCCGCGACGGGCTGCACCTGCAACTGGCGCAGAATCTCATCCATCTGCTTGACGATCAGCTCCACCCCGGCGCGCAACTGCTCCGCGCTGCCCTTGGCCTTGAGCGCCAGCTCAAAGTTGTCCACGACGGGCAGAAACTGCTCCACCACGGTGCCCACCGCGTAATCGCGGAACTCGGCCCGCTCGCGCTCTGTGCGCTTGCGCGCATTTTCAAACTCGGCCTGCAGGCGCGCCAACCGATCCAGCAGTTGGTCACGCTCGGTCTTCAGCGTCTCAAAGTCCGCCTTCAGCTTGTCCCACTCGGCCGCGGTGGGGATTTCTGCACCGGCAGAGGCTTCAGGGCTGGCGGACTCCTCAATGGCTGCAGCCTCCTGTTCCAGAGGCGTCAATTCGGCTTCCTGTTCTGGCATGCTTCTTCGCATTCTCCCAAATATCGTTTCGTTCTTCTTCAATGATAAATTCCCTGCGCGCGAGGTTCGCGCCGCGCGCTGCGTTCTTTGCTACGGACGTTGCCTGCGTTCGGCTCGTCAATCCGCGGGCGGAGTGCCCGCAAGGGAAGTTCCATTGGCCTCAATCCGCCATGGAATCCAGAATGCGCTCTGACATTCCGGCCACGTAACGCACCGCCTGAATCATCTCCTGGTATTGGATGCGGGTGGGAGCGATGACGGCAACGGTGCCCAGGCTTTCTCCGCCCAGCCGCGCCGGCGCTGCAATCAGCACCAGATCCTGCATGGCCGGGGATGCCTCATCCAGACCAACCACCACGCGCACCTCCTGCTGGCGGCCGTCCACATACGCGTTGAGCAACTCCACCAGGCGCTGCTTTGCCTCCAGCGCCAGAAGCAACTGGCGAAGCCGTTCGCGCTCCACCTCAGCGCCGATCAAGTTGGCCATGCCTTCCACAAAAATCATCGGCAGGGCTTCTCCGCTGGCCAGCGCGCCCTTGCGGCAGAGTTCCTCCACGGCGGCCAGCATCTGGTCGTAGGCGGCCCGCTCGGCTTCCATGCGCCGGGCCACTTCCGTGCGGATTCGCTGAATGGGCCAGCCGCGGAAATTCTCGTTCAAATAGCGCGCGGCGGTTTCCAGCTCCAAATGGGTGAGTTCGCGATCGAGCACCAGTACGCGGTCCAGCACTGCGCCGGCCTGTGTAACCAGCACGGCAAGAACCCGGCCGGTGGAGAGCCGCGAAAAATGGATGTGCTCCAACACCTGCGAGGCGGTGGCACTGGCCAGGGCCACACCCAGGCCGCTGGAGATGAGCGCCAGCACGTGCGAGGTGCGCTCAAGATATTCGGCGCTGCTGGAGACCCCCGCAAAGCTGGTATCAATCTGGCCTCGCCGGGCCTCGCTCAGCGGGGCAGCCTCTGCCGGTCCGCCAGCGGCGGAAAGGCCGATGCGTGCATCCGTGCGCGTGATTTGCTCCACGTAAAAACGAAAGGCTGCGGCGGTGGGCACACGGCCCGCGGAAGTGTGCGGCTGCTCCAGCAGGCCGGCCTCTGCCAGCGCCGCCATCACGTTGCGGATGGTGGCTGAGCTGAGACCTTCCTTATTGGCAAAACAATGGGCCACGGCCTGGGAAGCGACAGGCTCCCCGGTGGCGATATACAGATCGATAATCGCGGACAGCACCAACCGCTCTCGCGGACTGACGCGCACCTCAGCCATCGGAACCCCTCTGTTGGACGGCCGCCTGGATCTTCAAACTGGAACGGTTGGCGCCGGATTGATTCGTCCGGGTCAGCTTGTCCGGCCCTGCGCGAAGTCCGGGGGGCTCTCCACTCAATTCAATATGTTGCAGTTACTTACGGGGAATTGAGTACAGTCGTCCTATCTAATTGTAGGAACATGGGTTTTGCGCTGTCAAGGCACGCGGAGGGCTGTCGGCGTTTCCCTGCGAAAGGCCTGGGGTTCGTGTGGTGGGAAGAGGCGCTACCTGCCGGAATTCGACTGGGGCTCGCGGTAATCGGTGATGGTGGAATCGTCGAGGATGCTGATGAGGTCGCCGAAACCCTGTACCTGACCGCTGTAGTTCATCTGGATGGTCCAGCCGCGAGAAATGTTCACGATGTGGACGGGGCAGTTGCAGGTGGCGGCGCCGACTTGGATGGGCTGATACTCGGTGGCCATGTCACTGCGGCGCAGCGAGGAGTCCGAACCCGGGAGGGCCTCCACCGTGACGCGCAGGATGGCTCGGCTGGAGGGATCGACGGAGAGAACGCCATGGTACGCGGTGGCGCGCTGGACAATCTGGTGACGATAGTCTTCGGTCACGGTGTCATAGCTGATTTCGTAATGGGAGTGCTCCCTGGGCACGCTATACCGGAAGACGGCCAGGGGTCCGGCGGCTCCCTGCTCCCAATGGCTCCATTCCACATGGCCATGTGAGGAATCTCGCAAGACCATGGCAAGGGCGGAGCCGAACGCGCCGTTGTCCCCCGCAAGAACGGAACCGGCCGACTGATTGCGGGAGGACTTGTGTCTGGGGTCTATGCCATCGCCGTGCAGGAGATGCAGGGTGGCAGAGTGCGTGGAGAGATGGCGCCAGGTCGGCTCCAAGTCCCGCTGCTGATCGTCCGGGTCCACCTCCTCGTAGAGCGTGGTGGATTGCCTGGCAATCAGGCTGGGCGCGTCGCGCAGTTGACGGGAGAGAGTTTCAATCGCTTCTGAAAGCATCTTCCGCTGGTCCTGAAGGGAAGGGACCGGAAGCGAGAGCAGATCCATCTGCGGCAAAGGCAGGAAGGAGGAGGCGTCTGCCAGCACGGTGAGCGCCTGACGGGAGCGCTTGCCGGGCAGGCTGGGAAGCCAGCGCTGGAGACGCAGCTGGCTGAACCGCTGGGTGAGGTCGAGCAGGGCGAGTTGATGCGCCACCTCCCGGTCGCCCCGGCCATGGGACTCGCGCAGGGCCTCCTCGAGCTGAGCCACGTTGACGCGGCGCGCGTTGGAAACGTCGACGAGGCTCTTGCGCACGTACTCCCGGCGGTGTGCCTCGTCTGCCGGGGCCGAAGGCTTGGCAGGCGCGGTTTGGGCAGCCGCCGGGGCTGGGGCCGACCGCGCTGGGGCCGAGTGCGCCGGAGCCATGGCGGCCAGCGCGCCGAGCAGAGCGAGCCACGGAAGTTTTCTGCTGGCTGCAGGGCCCACGATCTGAAATCCTCCCTGAAGTGCTGCGCGTTGCGGCCCTCAGCGACTGGAGTCCGAAGCGCTCATGCCTGGCCCATGACGATGGTGTGCGGACTCATGGGAATGGGATGGCCCTGGACATTTTTGAGGCCGGCTTCGGTGTACATGGATGTGAGATCCGCCAGCGTGTAGGCGTCCCCGGAAGCAGTCGTGAGCAGCATGGTCATGGCAAAGGCCGCGGGCATCGGCGGCGAAACGCGGTCCGGATTCGGCACGAACTCAAGCGTAGCCACGCGGCCACCGGGAGCGAGCGCGGCGTGCACTTTCTTGAGGAGACTCACGCAGGTGGGCTTGTCAAAGTGGTGCAGGAAGTTGGTGAGCAGCACTACGTCGCAGGGTTCGCCGAAGTCGACGTCGAAGGCGCTGCCGGGCAGCGTGTTGTAGCGATCCTGCACGCCGGCTTTTTTTGCGTTCTCCAGCGCGACGCCGAGCACGGCAGCCCAGTCGACGGCAGTGACGCGGGCCTGCGGGTTCTGCTTGGCGATTTCGATGCCGAAGAGGCCATGGCCAGCGGCGATGTCAAGCACGTGCATGGGGCCGCTGTGCCCGTTGAGCACGACCTTGCCCAGTGGAGCTGCCATGGGCGCCATCATGGGAGCCATCTGCGTGGCGAACTTGACCCACAAAGGATTGTCCGGCTCCACACTTCCATCCCCTTCGAGGATGGTGCGCCCATTGCGCACGACTTCCGTGAGACGCTCGGTGGGGTCGCCGAGCGTCGAGTCGCTCATGAATTGCGCGACGGAGGCCAGGCAGGCGGGGGAAGCGGGATCAAGGAATGCGGCGCTGGAGGGCGTGTGCTTGTAGTGCCCGTCCTCCTTCAAAAGCACGCCATGGATCACAAGAAAATCGCAGAGGATGCGGATGCCACGCTCAGACGCCGAGCAGTGCTTGGCGATGGAAGCCACGTCGCCGGGACCTTTGCCCACAGCGCGGAAGACGTCGAGATCGATGGCCGCTTTGAGAGCTGCCGATTGCTGCTTTGCCTGCACCATGCCGAAGACAATGCCGGGATTCAAGGGAGCTTCAGAACCGCTTCCTGATTGCATAAATTAACCTCCGCTTTTTTGTCATCTTGAAAGAATTGAATTGGGGAGCCGATGGGTTTTGAGGAAGCTGCTTCCCCACTCCCTGCGGGCCAGCCGAGTGTATCATCCAGGCGAGGAAAGGCGAACCGGCCCGGGCCTCCGATGCCGGTTCGGCGCGAGGCGTGAAGGGCTGGCATGCGAAAGGTTCATCCCTTGGTAACTGGCCGCCAAACCAAAGCGGACCTATACTAGGGCTTCCTCGGAGGAATTATGAATCCGCTCTTCTGCAGCAAATCGATGGTTCGCCTGGCTCTGGCCTGGACGTTGATTGGCATTCTTCCGATGTGCCAGGCGCAGGGAGCCGGCAACCTGAGCAAACACGCGCGCAAGGTGCACAAGACGTTGGAGCGCTATGCGGCGGGCAGCTATCTGCACCTGGAACTAAGCGACGGGACGGACCTGTACGGGACGCTGGGCAGTCTTGCGGATACCTCGTTTGGGTTTGTGGACTCGGACAACAATGCCACGCAATCCGTGACGTATGAGAGCGTAGACCATGTGCGGCGGGATGCGCCGACGGTGAGCAGGGGCGACTATCCGCACCATCACGGCCGGCTGTTGAAGGTGGTGCTGGTGGGCGCTGCGGCCGCGGCCGGATTTGCCGTGTACGAAGTGTATGTGAAGTGAGCCTTGCGCGGCAGGCGGATCGGGGCCAGCCGATTCGGCGGATTTCCCGGCGCGGCTGATACCATGAAGCGATGGGCGCAAGCGTGCTTTCTGCTGCGCATGAGCACCGCGCGCACCGCCAGGAAAGAGCCATGTTTCAAACCATTGAAGACGTCCATATTAAGTGGACCAAAGTTGTGCTGCCTCCGGTGTTTCTGGAAGAGGAACTGCCGATTACCGAGGCCGCCACGGAGACGATTTTTCGGGCGCGGCACGAGACGGCAGAGATTGTTTCCGGACGCGATTCGCGGCTGCTGGTGTTGTGCGGGCCGTGCTCCATCCACGACACGAAGGCGGCGCGGGAGTATGCCGGGCTGCTGAAGAGCGCGATTGCGGAGTTTTCTGATGAGCTGCACCTGGTGATGCGCGTCTACTTTGAGAAGCCGCGCACGACGATTGGCTGGAAGGGCCTGATCAACGATCCTTTTCTGGACGAGTCCTACCGGATCAACGACGGACTGCGGCTGGCGCGCCACCTGCTGCTGGACCTGGCGGAGATGGGCGTGCCGACGGGGACGGAGTTTCTGGACATGATTTCTCCGCAGTATATTGCGGGGCTGGTGAGTTGGGGCGCGATTGGCGCGCGGACGACGGAGAGCCAGGTGCACCGGCAACTGGTGAGCGGCGTGAGCTGCCCGGTGGGCTTCAAGAATGCGACCTCGGGCGACGTGCAGGTGGCGATTGACGCGATTCTTTCCGCAGCCAATTCGCATACGTTTCTGGGACACACCAAGCATGGGCAGTCGGCGATTTTTGTGACGACGGGCAATCCGGACTGCCACATCATTCTGCGCGGCGGACGCAAGCTGGTGAACTATCAGGCCGAGGCCGTGGCGGAGACGGCGGCGCAGATGGAGAAGGCCGGAATTGCGCCGCGGATCATGATCGACTTCAGCCATGCGAACAGCAACAAGGACCACACGCGGCAGGCGCTGGTGTGCCACGACGTGGCCGGCCAGATTGCCGCAGGGAACGGGAACATTCTGGGCGTGATGCTGGAGAGCAACCTGGTGGCCGGGGCGCAGAAGCTGGCGCCGGGAAAGCCGCTCGTTTACGGGCAGAGCATTACGGACGCTTGCATCGACTGGCAGGAGACGCACGCGCTGCTGAAGGAACTGGCAGAGGCAGTGCGTGCGCGCCGTGCTGGAACGGCCAGCTAAAGAACCGGGCCGGGTGCCGGACGCCAGAGACGCAGGATGGCAAGACGCGGGAGAAAGCAAAAGCGCCAGAAACCTTGCGGTCTCTGGCGCTTCTGGGGTGCCCTGGTAGTTCACTGAATCATGCATCGTCCCTTTCAGCCTGCGTATGCAGCACCCGGGTTGCCCCGTCTCCTGCATCCTCCGGCTTGGCGAGTTCCACGGCTCCGAGTTGCCCCGTTTCCGCTTCCTCCGGCCGCGCCGGCGACGATTCCGCGAGTTGCCCCGCATCCTCAGTCCATTTGGCTATGCCGGCGATGGTCGCCTGGGTTGCCCCGGACTTCCCATGCCTCGGCGTTGCCGGTTTGAGTGAGTTGCCGGGTCACCCCGCTTCCTCACGCCTCCTGCAGCGCCTTTGATGTGTTCCCGGGTTGCCCCGCGCACACATGCTCCGGCTTTTGCCGGTGATGGTTCATCGAGTCGCCTCGACTCCCACATCGTTCGGCGGTGCCGACTGGCCCAGCTCCGGGTTGCCCCGGCTCCAAGTCCTTCGGTATCGCCGACGATCCCTTGTTCGGGTTTCCCCGCTTCCGGGATCTTCCGGCACCGGCTGGCAGCCTCCCGGGTTTCCCCGGGTCCGGCACCTTCCGGTGTCGCCAGTGGCGATTCCCCGGGTTGCCCCGTTTCCTCACTCCTCTGGCGCGCCGACGGGCAAATTTCCAAGTCGCCCTGAATACCAAACCCTTCGGCGTTGCTGATTGACTGATTTTCGAGTTGCCCCGAATCCCTGTCTCTCAGCGTACCGCGCATCCTTGTCCGGGTTGCCCCGTACCCGCATTCGCGGCTGGGTCGATGATGAATCCCTGAAAGTACTCGAACTTTGCATCCTCGGCTTGCGCCGCGGATGAATCTTCGTGTTCCAACAGGTCCGGCAACTTTCGCCTGACTCTCTGCTCACACTTACCGGAGACCTTTGCTGCAAGCCCGGCGAACCGGTCCTGCTGCGTGGAGCCTCTTTCCGAGTGAGGTTCCTGCCGGGCTGGAGTTGCTGTCCAATTCCCTACCGGTTCATCACTTGAAAAGAACTCTGAACCTGTTGCATCTGTGGAAGCAAGTGCAAATCTCCGAATTTTCTGTGGATATCACCATGCGTGGTGCATTCGCGCGAGTTTTGTGATTTAGCCGCGCGAATTGCCGCCAAAAATGATGCGGATGAGACAGCGTTTGGCAAAAAATGGGCAGAAAATGCGGCAGCGAAGAAAGCTGCGGCTATACTCTGCGGATGCAAAGAAAGAGCGGATGCCTGGGATGCCTGACGAAGCTGGTGCTGTGGGGCGCGGCGGCGGCGGTGTTTGCGTGGGGCGTGGTGGTGGCGCTGAATCCCTGGGCGCTGCGCATAGGGGGGCGAGCGACGCCGCTGCTCTACTGGCATGGGACGGGAACGGTGCAGGCGGCGAATGGGATCAAGCTGCCGCTCTATGTGACGTTCTGGCCGGGCGAGCCGCAGGGAATCCACGGCGGAATGCGGCGCGAGGGCAAGCGGGTGAGCGCGAACCTGAGCGGGACAGGCTGGTTGTGCGTGGCGCCGGGGCAGGTGGAGCGCATGGACCTGAGCGGCACGATGTATGGCGGGTATACGGACAGCGCGAACAGCCTGTTCGCCTTCCGGCTGCTGGAGTGGCAGAAACCGGTGCAGGTGAACTACAAGTACCGGGGATTCTTTGACGTGGCTGGGATGTGGCACGGGCAGGAGCTGGTGATGGATCGGAAGAACCAGCAGGGGATCAAGTTCAAGAGCGGGCTGTTTGTGGACCACGCGACGGTGACGCTGCACTGGGCCAGCTATGGGGAATTTGAAGCGGCGTGCGGGGCGATGGGCAGCACGACGGGGCAGTAGGCCGGACTGTGCTGCACAGGATCACAGCTTCACAGCCGGGGAACAGGGTTTTGGACTGTGCTGCACAGGATCACAGTGTCACAGGAGCACAGCTTCACAGCCGGGAAAAAGGTTTTTGGCGGCGGCAGGCTACCCCGCGTGCACGCGGGGTAGCCGGGATGAG
>DATKTQ010000168.1:0-10096 GCA_035531055.1 Occallatibacter sp.
TCCCCTGGTGGTCCTTTATTGACTGGGTCTCCTCAGGGGAAACTCCCACCTACGCCGCCAACGGCGAGTCCTGCATCACCACCCTCGAATACCTCGGAGCGCTCCGCAACGCCGCCGACCTTGAGCACTCCCTCGGCGATCCTGTCTTCGCTGCCCGCGATCGCGCGCGCGCCCAACAGGTCCGCTCCGGCCTCCACAAACAGTGCTGGTCCGCATCCCGCGGCCTTCTCGCCGACAACCCCGACAAGAAAGTTTTCTCCCAGCAGGCCAACATCCTCGCCGTCCTCTACGACGTCATCCCCGCAGCCGATCAAAAAACCGTCCTGCGCAAAATGCTCGCGATTGATCCCGGCACCACGCCTGGCGGCGTCCTCTCCGCGTCCTACTACTTCCGCTTCTATCTCGCCCGAGCCCTCGATCACGCCGGCCTCGCCGAAGATTACCTCCAGTCCCTCGACCCCTGGCGCCAGCTTCTCAAGCTTCACTTCTCCACCTGGCCTGAAACCCCCGGCGTCACCCGCTCGGACTCTCACGCCTGGTCCGCTCATCCCATCTACGACCTGCTCACCCTCGTCGCCGGCATCCAGCCCGCCAGCCCCGGCTTCGCCACCGTCCGCATCGCGCCCCACCTCGGCTCTCTACCCTCCCTCACCGCCACCTTCCCTCATCCCAAAGGCGACATCCGCGTCGAATACCGCCGCCACGACTCCGGCCTCGACGCCTCCGTCACTCTCCCCGCCGGCCTCAGCGGCACCTTCGTCTATTTCGGCAAAGTCTGGCCGCTCCATGCCGGACTCAACCAGATCCAAACCGCTGCGCAACCCACGCCTCCGCCTACCCGGTGACGCTGCTCACACCCGGCAGCGCCGCCGCTCGCTGCCGGGCCTGCTCCTTTCAGGAAAATCGATGTATTCGCGGGTAACAATATTTCCCGTTTGGACAAAACGTGTTACAACTCCAACATGGCAAAGGCAAAAGGCTCAGCGCCCTCAGGCCATGTCAACCTGAGGATGCTGGCAGACCATCTGGAGCTCTCGCAGACCACCATCTCGCTCGTGCTCAACAATTCCCCATCGGCCAAGTCCATCCCGCAGGACACGCGAAACCGCGTCCTCGAAGCTGCCAAGCGCCTCAACTACCGCCCAAATTACTTCGCCCGTTCCCTTCGCCAAAGCCGCTCCATGAGCGTCGGAGTCCTCGCTCCGGATCTCTCCGAGGGCTACTTCACCCGCGTCATGAGCGGCGTCGTGCAGGAGTTCACCGCAGCCCACTACTTTTACTTCACTGCTTGTCACGATTGGAAAAAGGAACTCATCGAGCAGTACCCGCGCATGCTCGTCGAGCGCGCCGTCGACGGTTTTCTGCTCCTCAACACACCGGCCGATCAGATCTCCGTCTCCGTGCCCGTCGTTGCCATCTCCGCGCACAGCCCGGTTGAAAACGTAACCAACATCGTCCTGGATCACCACAGCGCCGTCGTGCAGGCACTCCGCCATCTCCATCAGCTCGGCCACCGCCGAATCGCCTTCATGCGAGGTCCCCACGCCATCCCCGACTCCGAATTTCGCTGGGAATCCATCCAGCAGGTCGCCCGCGAAATCGGCCTACGCATTGACCCCACGCACGTCATCCGCATTGACACCGCCGCTGGCTGGTCCATGAAAACCGGCAACCACCCCATGGCACCCGAAATCGGCTACAAGCCCATGCATGCACTGCTGGAAAGGACCCGCGACTTCACCGCCATCTTCTGCTTCAACGACATTGCCGCCATCGGCGCCATCCGCGCGCTCAAGGAAGTCGGCCTCTCCGTCCCCAAGGACATTTCCGTCGTCGGCTTTGACGACATCCTCTCCGCCGCCTACTACACCCCGTCACTCACCACCGTCCGCCAGCCCCTCACAGAAATGGGCCGCCGCGGAGCGCAAATCCTTCTTGAGCGCATCGCCAACCGCGCCGCTCCCTTTCCCGCAGAAATTGTCGTTGCTCCAGAGTTCGTCGTCCGCGAATCCACCGGCCCCGCCGCCAGCTAGACCTCGCTCATCCGCAGAACGACTCGAACCACCGGCTGATGTACACTTGCGCGTGCGCCTCGCCGCAGTAGTGCCGAGCATGCGGCGCATCCGCCGCTTCCTTGGTCCACTTCAGCACCGTCAGCTGCGTGTCGCTGCAGTGGATCACAATCCACCGCACCGGCTTTTCGCTCTCTTCCCCGCAAATCTCACACTTGTAATTCGTTCCAATCATCCTCAGCCCCCATGAATGTATCTCTGATCTCTGCTACTCCAGCATCTGCAGGTCCAGCGGCTTCTCCAGCAGGCACTCCATCGCTCCAATGCTCTTCAGAGCCCGCTGCAGCGCCGACGATTTGCACGGCTCCACCGTTACCACAAACGGCAGCGCATCCGCCGGAAAACCCGCCCTCTGCACAATCGCGCGAATGTTAATCTGCTCCCGCGCCAGCGCGCCCGTAATCTCATGCACAATCCCCGGCCTGTCCTTCACCAGGAACCGAATGTAATGCGGCACTTCAAACTCCGCGCCAATCTTCGCCGGCACCGACGGAATCGCCACCCTCCGCGAACCGTGCGCCAGCGCCAACAGGTCGCTCACCACCGCCACAGCTGTCGGATGCCCGCCCGCGCCGTGACCGCTGAACACCACGTCGCCGCCGTAGCGCCCCGTCAGAATCACCATGTTCTCCGTCCCGCGCGACCACGCCAGCGGCGATCGCAGATCCACCAGCATCGGCCCCACCGTCGCCGCCACCGCGCCGTCCGTCTCCTCCGCCCGCGCCACCTGCCGAATCGTGCAACCCAGATCCCGCGCATAGCTGAAGTCCACCGACTTCACCGCCGTGATCGGCCTCGGCACAATCTCTTCCGGGTCCACCATCACCCGCATCGCCAGCCGCATCAGAATCGCCAGCTTCGCGCGCGCATCAAATCCGCCCACGTCTTCCGTCGGGTCCGCCTCCGCGTAGCCCCTGGCCTGCGCTTCGGCCAGCACCGCGTCATATTCCGCACCCTCATCCATCTTGCTCAGGATAAAGTTGCATGTCCCATTCAATATCCCTTCCATCCGCGTAATCCGGTCGCCGGCCAGCCCCTGCTCCAGCCCCGGAATCACCGGAATCCCGCCCGCCACCGCGGCTCCATACTTCAGGTGCCCGCCGTGCGCCGCCGCCAGCCGCTCCAGTTCCACACCGTGGAAGGCAATCAGCTTTTTGTTCGCCGTCACCACGCTCTTGCCCGCTCCCAGCGCCGTGCGAACCCACGCGCCCGCAGGCTCCAGCCCGCCCGCCAGCTCCACCACCACGTCCACATCCGACGTCAGCACCGCCTCCGCGTCCTCGCTCCACACCACGCTCGCCGGCGTCCAGTCCACTTTCTTCCGCGCCACGCCGCGGTTGAACACGTGCGTCAGCTCCAGTCCTTCCGGCTTACTCTCCACGAGTATCCGCGCCACCGATCTGCCCACCGTGCCAAACCCGAACAGCGCAATCCGCAGCGGCCGGCTCACTCCCGGCTTCTCGCCCACCTGTCCGCCCAACTCCTCGCTTGCCGCTGAAACGTTCTTTTCAACCAACGCAAAACCCTCGTCTCTCGGTTTCATCTCGCGCAATAACCCGATGATACCTGACCCCCACCCACTCCCCGCGCTCTGTCCTGCTCACCTCGCTCTCGTGTAGCATCGTTCATAGATGCGGCGCGCGCTTTCCCTCATCCTCGTCCTCTTCTTCGCGCTTGGCCCCTTCGCGGCCTCGCTCCAGTCCGACGACGCCCGTCTGCCTCCCTGCTGCCGCCGAAACGGCGCCCACCACTGCGCCATGTCCGACTCCATGATTGCGCGCATGCTGCAGGCGTCCCAGGGCAAACCCTTCCTCGCGGCTCCCTCGCACTGCCCGCTCTATCCTCACGGCAACGCCGCCACCCTCGCGCCCACCCAAGCCCTCACGCAAGCCCCCACCGCTCTGCCCACCCTCCGCGCGCAGGCCCATCTTCCAGTGCCTCACCGTGCCGCCGCACTCTCCGGCCGCCTCCGTTCTCACTCCGGCCTCAGTCCTCCCGCCTTTAAAAACTGCTAGCCCCCGTTGAGAGCCCGGTTTTCCCACATGGAATATACGCGGCTTCAGCCCCTTCGCGGCTGACCCGTCCCTGCGCATGCGCGTGCCTCCGCCCGCGCCGCATCGACTCGCCTCAACGCATTCTCCTCTTTCGCCGGGCCCCGGTCGCGTCGCGCACTCTTCTGCGCCCCGCAACCTCTCGCCCGCGTCGCCGCACGCTTCTTCGGAGATCTCTACTTTCATGCGTCGTCTTCTTACCATCCTGCTCGCACTCGTCGTTCTCCTTCCCATCCCCGCCCTGGCCAACGTCTTCGCCACGGTCCACGGCATCGTCCACGATCCCCAGCACCGCCCCATCGCCGGCGCACAGGTCACCCTTCGCGCAGCGAATTCCTCATTCAACCTCCAGGCCATCACCGCCAACGACGGCGCCTTCCGCTTCCCCAACGCGCCCCTCGGCGTCTATCGCCTCACCGTCTCCGCGCCCGGATTCGCCACCGTCACTCAGACCCTCACCCTCGACTCCTCCACCAACTCCGTCCTCCACATCCCCCTGCCGCTCGCCCAATCTTCTGAGTCTGTCGTCGTCCACGGCTCTGAAAACTCCGGCCTCGAAGCCGGCTCCGTCACCCCCACCACCCTCATCTCCCGCCAGCAAATCGAGCGCACTCCCGGAGCCTCCCGTACTCTCGGCATGCAGATGATCACCGACTACGTCCCCGGCGCTTACATGGCACACAACATGCTCCACATCCGCGGCGGCCACCAGACCAGCTGGCTGATTGACGGCGTCTCCATCCCCAACACCAAAATTGCCTCCAACGTCGGCCCGCAAATCGACCCCAAAGACATCGACCAGCTCGAAACCCAGCGCGGCTCTTACTCCGCAGACGTCGGCGACCGCACCTACGGCGTCTTCAACGTACTGCCCCGCAACGGATTCGAGCGCAACCGCCAGGCCGAGCTCCTTCTCTCCGCCGGAAACCTCTATACCGGCGAGGCCCAGCTCTCGCTAGGCGATCACTCCACCCGCACCGCCTGGTACGCCTCGGCCACCGGCTCACGCGCCAACTACGGCCTTGAAACTCCCATCTCCGCCATCCATCACGACAGCACAAACTCCCAGAGCGGCTTCTTCTCCCTCATTCGCAACCAGACCGCCACCGACCAGTTCCGCCTCGACGCCCAGCTCCGCCAGGATTTCTTCCAGATTCCCTACGACCCCGATCCCAACGACTGGGAGCAATCCTCCGACTACTACAACTCCACCGGCCTCCGAGACACCCAGACCGAGCGCGACTCCTTCGTCCTTCTCAACTGGGTCCACACCCTCTCCCCGGGCGCGCTTTTCCAGGTGGCCCCCTTCTACCACTTCAACCAGGCCAACTACGATTCCCCCTCCACTGACTACCCCGTCGCCACCACATGGCACCAGACCTCCAACTACGCCGGCGCCCAGGCCGACATCCGCGCCGACGCCGGTCCCAACAACTTCTCCGCCGGCATCTACTCCTTCTTCCAGCGCGAAAACGACCTCTTCGGCCTCATCGTCAACGACCAGAGCTACTCCTCCAACACCGTCCCCCGCACCACCGCCAACGCCAGCGCCGGCCTCGTCGAGTTCCACTTCTCTGATCATCTGCAACTCGGCCGTTACGTCTCCCTCCTCGGCGGCATGCGCATCTCCAATTACCACGCCGGATTCACTGAGACCGCCGCCTATCCCCGAATCGGCGCCACCGTTCGCATTCCCCGGCTCAACTGGGTCTTCCGCGGCTATTACGGCCATTTCTTCCAGCCCGCGCCCGTCCAAACCGTCTCCAGCGCCTTCCTCAACTACGTCACCAGCCAGCAAGGCGAAAACACCTTCGTTCCCTTGCCATCCGAGCGCGATGAAGAACATCAGTTCGGCGTCCTCATTCCAGTCCACGGCTGGACTATCGACATCGACACCTTCCGCAACCGCGTCAACAACTTCCTCGACCACTCCAACGTCGGCGAGTCCAACATCTACTTCCCCATCGCCGTCGACGGCGCACTCGTCCGTGCCTGGGAGGCCGCCATCCGCTCCCCGCGCCTCGCCCGCCTCGGCCAGTTCCACCTCGCTTACTCCAATCAAATCGCCGAGCAGCGCGGCAACGTCATCGGAGGCTTCGCCTGCTCCAGCCCCTCAGACCCCGCCTGCAACCTCGGTCCCGACTACACCCCTGTCGACCACGACCAGCGCAACACCCTCAACGCCGGATTCACCGCCACCCTCCCCGCCCGCACCTGGTTCGCCACCAACGTCTACTACGGTTCCGGCTTCACCAATGGACTCGCCGGCTCAGGCGTCGGCCCGTACCAGGGCGCTTACCTCCCCGTCCACACCACCTTCGACGTCTCCGCCGGTCACTCCTTCAGCGAGAACTGGTCCGCCTCCGCGTCCATCCTCAACGTCACCAACCACCGCGTCCTCCTCGACAACTCCATCACCATCGGCGGCTTCCACTTCAACGACCCCCGCATGTTCTCCGCCACACTCCGCTACCGCTTCCACTTCTAACCACATGTTGAAACATCCACCGAAATCGGGGCTGTTGAAGGGTACGGGCTTCAGCCCGTACATACACGCCACCAGAGAAAACAAGTGGCTTTAGCCCCTGAAGGAACCAAGCTCCGCCTACTTTCGCGCCCTTTGCGCGAAGGGTGGGATCGCACCATGACGCACCGCCGCGAATCTCCTAGCATCACCGGAGGGAGCAGGGGCCTTCAGGCCCCTGAAACCTAGCCGGAAAAGATGAGGCCTTTAGCCCTGGAAGTACAGCCACAGCCCTCGAAAGGATCGATCTGTCACACTGCTCCCTAATCCCTATTCCCTATTTCCTTGCCCCGTTGTATCCTCTCTCCTATGCCAAACGTCTTCGAGAAACTCAACCTCAAAGACCAGCAGCACCTCATCGTCCTCAACGCACCCCCAAGCTTTGAGCCTGAGCTCGCTCGACTCAAAGGCCGCACCCTCCACCGCGCCTTAGCCGCCGCCCCGCAACTCGACTTCTTCCTCGCCTTCGTCACTCTCAAGGCCGAAGTCGAAAGGCTCGCGCCGCAGCTCGCCAAACGCGCGCCCGGCGGTCCCGTCCTTTGGTTCGCCTATCCCAAGGGCACATCGAAGAAATACACCTGCGACTTCAACCGCGACACCGGCTGGGACGCCCTCCGCGCCCTCGGCTTTGACACCGTCCGCGCCGTCGCCATCGACGAAGACTGGTCCGCCCTCCGCTTCCGCCGCACCGAATTCATCAAGGTCAAGTAGGCCACTTCCTCACGCCACCGCAAACAACCCCGGCAGCACCTCGCCCGCTTTCCCCAGCACCACCTGCGTAAACGCATGCGCGTTCAGCGGCGCCTCCGGCCCCACGTACACCGTCCGCGCTCCCTTCTGCCGAGCCCGGCTCACAAATCCCGCTGCCGGATACACCGATCCCGACGTGCCCACCACCACCATCACCGTCGCCCGCCCAATCTCCTCCAGAATCGTCTCCATCTCCAGCGGAATCTCCCCGAAAAACACAATGTGCGGCCGCAGTCGCGCCCCGCACGCGCACCGCTCCACCTCCTCCAGGCTCGCGTAAATCCGCCTATCCTCCACCGGCTCGCGCCCGCACTCGTTCCCGCACCGCGACTTCGCCAGCTCCCCGTGCATGTGCACCAGCCGCCGCGACCCCGCCCGTTCATGCAGGTCGTCCACATTCTGCGTGCACAGGAAAAGCCGCTCGCCTAGCTTCGCCTCCAGCTCCGCCAGCGCCACGTGCGCTGCATTCGGCTCCACCTTCGCACCCGCCTCCCGCCGCGCCGAATAAAACTTCCAAACCTCTCCCGGATTCCGCTGCCAAGCCTCCGGCGTACACACATCCGATAGCCGGTATCCGGCCCACAACCCATCCTCCGCGCGAAACGTCGGCAGCCCGCTCTCCGCGCTGATCCCCGCACCCGTCAGCACAAACACCCGGTCCCCCGGCCCAATCACCACCCTGTCCATCCCGCCCTCCAACAAAACAAGTCATGGCAGAGCCGCATCCTTCGCGCCTCCCCATGACTCCACTCGCTACTCAACTTATCCGTCTATCTAACTTCGAACTCACTAACAACTGATAACTGAAAACTGGTAACTCGCTTCACGGTTCCAGCAGAATCTTCCCCGTCGTCTTTCGTCCTTCCATGTCCACCTGCGCCCGCGCCGCGTCGGCCAGCGGATAAATAAACTCCGTCCGCAGCTTCAGCTCACCCTTCGCCGCCCAATCCAGCACCTCGCCCGCGCGCCACTCCAGTTCCTGCCGCGTTGCCACGTAGTGCCACAGAGTCGGCCGCGTCACAAACAGCGATCCCTTCCCGCTCAGCTGGATCAAATCAAACGGCGGCACCGGTCCGCTCGATCCGCCAAACAGCGCCAGCATCCCCCGTGGCCGCAGGCAGTTCAGGCTCTGGTCAAAGGTCGTCTTCCCCACCGAGTCGTACGCCACGTCTACGCCCTTGCCGCCCGTCAGCCGCTTCACTTCCGCCTCAAAGTCCTTGTCTTCATAGAGAATCACGTCCGACGCGCCCGCCTCCAGCGACAGCTCCGCCTTCTCCTTGGTCGAAACCGTCGTAATCACCCGCGCGCCAATCCGCCGCGCCATCTGCGTCAGCAGCAGCCCCACGCCGCCCGCGCCCGCATGCACCAGCGCCGTGTCCTCTGCCTTCAGCGGAAACGTTGAATGCACCAGGTAGTGCGCCGTCATCCCCTGCAGCAGCGCCGCCGCGGACTTCTCCGGCGTCAGCCCGTCCGGCACTTTGATCAGCTGCGTCGCCGGCACCAGCGCGTACTCCGCATAGCTGCCCATCACGCCCACGGATGCCACCGCGTCTCCAGGCTTGAAGCCCTTCACCCCCGGCCCCAGCTCTTCCACCGTCCCCGCCGCCTCGCTACCCGGCGTCATCGGCAGCGTCGTCTTGTACGTGCCTTTGCGGAAGTAGATCTCGATGAAGTTCATCCCCACCGCTTCCACTCGAATCAGTACCTGCCCCGGCCCCGGCTGCGGAATGGGCAACTCGACCAGTCGCAAGACCTCTGGTCCGCCTGTGGCTTGAATCTCGATCGCTTTCATATCAGGCCAAGCATGCACCCTCAGGCCGCGTCGCCGCAAGCTTCATTCGCTCGCTCGTTTCCGCATCCCTCCAACCCCACACCGGCCCAAACGCACCAAACCCCGCCGGCATTGCGCCCGACGGGGTCGTCTTTCTACTCCCGATTCCCTACTCCCTGCTTTTCAGTACCCGTCCTTGCCGCCTTGCAGCAAGCTCGGCTCTTCCGGAGAACGCAGCCGAACCAGCCGGTCAATCGCATACGGCGTCCGCTGCTGCGCAGTGTAGTAGTGACGAACCTGCAGCTCGCCCAGCAGCCCAATTGCCAGCAGCTGAATCCCTGCCAGAATCAGCACACCACCCACCACAAACAGCGGCCCGTGCTGGTCCATCACGCTCTGGTGCGGATACATCAACTTCAGCCCCAGCAGTGCGGCGCTCATCATTCCGCCCGCCAGAATACTCAGCGCACCAAAGCTCCCGAAAAAGTGCAGCGGCCGGCTCATGTACTTCAGCAGAAACCGAATCGTCAGCAGGTCAAAGAAAACCCGGAACGTCCGCCCGATCCCGTAATGGCTCTTGCCCCGCTCGCGATGCACGTTCTTGATTGGAATCTCGCAGATCGACGCGCCATACCAGCTCGCCAGCGCCGGAATAAACCGGTGCATCTCGCCGTACAGCGGAATGTTCGTGATTACCTCGCGTCGATAAGCCTTGTACGTCGTGCCAAAGTCGTGAATGTCCACGCCGGATAGCTTCGCCATCAGCCAGTTCGCGCAGCGCGAAGGAATCCTCCGCATCACAAAGTTGTCGATGCGCTCCTTCCGCCAGCCCGACACCACGTCGTAGCCCTCTTCCAGCTTTTCAATAAAGTCCGGAATCTCATTCGGGTCGTGCTGCAGGTCGCCGTCCATCGCAAAAATGAACTCG
>DATKTQ010000169.1:0-11547 GCA_035531055.1 Occallatibacter sp.
CATCCGCAACCAGGAGCAGGAAGACAAACGGATGGATCAACTCAACATGTGGAAATGACCTGCCACCGACAAGGTGGCCCAACTCAACCGGGGCCGCGTTAGCGACCCCGCTAAAGCCGCTTTGAGCGGCTCACACAATGAGGCCCCCGGCTCTGCCGGGGGTAGTCTCACTCTGGTTTCGTTGCCATTGAGATTGCCGTCGCGTTGCCAGCTATGCATCGCTCTTCGGTGCTGGCAAAGCATCAAAAAATCGTTCATTACAAGAGACATAAAGAGCAGGCCGCGTGTACTTTCTTCGTGTGCATTGCAATTCAGTCCGCGTTGCGCTAATTTACTAACCAGTTAGTTAATTTATGCGCACACTGTCTCCAGCAAACGCCGGCTCAGAACGCCCCGCCGAGTCCAGAGTCCGCATTCTCGACGCGGCATTGCGCGAATTCAGCGCGAATGGGCTTGCGGGAGCCCGGACAGACCGTATTGCCACTGCGGCCGGGGTCAACAAGGCCCTCCTCTACTACTACTTTGAGAGCAAGGAAAAACTGTATGAGGCGGCGCTGGAGATGATCTCCGCGAAGATCCGGGACCGGTCCATGGCCGTGTTACTGCGGGATGCCACGCCGGGCGAACGAATCCTGCGAACCGCCCTTGAGCACTTTGACCGGATTCTCGCGCAGCAGGAGTTCCAGACGCTGATGCAGCAGGAGATGATTCGCATGCACAAGGGCGAATCGAGTGCGATCGGGATTCTGGTCAAGCGCGTGTTTGCCCCCATGCTGACGATGTTGCAGTCGCTGGTGCGGGAGGGGATGAAGACGGGCGAGCTGATTGAAGTGGACGGCCTGCAGGTGCTGTTTTCAGCGCTGGGGGCGAACGTGTTCTATTTTTTGAGCGCGCCGGTGTGGCGGATGGTGCTGTCGTCCGACCCGTTTACGTCGGAGGCGCTGGCGACGCGACGGCGGTCGCTGGTGGAATTTTTGGGACAGGCGCTGTTTCAGGATCGTGCGCAGGGAGCCGAAGCGGCCGCGCGGGTTCTCGCCGACAGCCCGATGCCGGAGGTGCCGGCGGGAAGAAAGTTTTTGGGAGGAAAGAGCGATGAACGCTCGTAACCGGGTGTTTCTGATTCTGGGCCTGCTGATGGTGGGCTCGCTGGTGTGGTATCTCCTGACGGCGCGGACGCCGAGCGACCTGATGCTGATTGGAACGGTGGATGCGAACGAAGTGATGGTAAGCGCCAAGATTCCTGGCCGGGTTCAGAAGCTGAATGTGGACGAAGGGCAGCGCGTCCAGGCTGGGCAGCTTGTGGCCGTGATAGACAGCGGGGACCTGCAGGATGCAGTCCGCGCTGCCCAGGCCAATGTGGCCAGCAACAAGTCCAAACTCGGCGAAACCATGGTGACCGAGCGCCAGAATCGCGGAGAGACGTCCAGCGCCGTGGTCAACGCCGCCGCCCAGGTGCGCGCCGCGCAGTCGGCCCTGGCGCAGGCGCAGGCCAACCTTGCGCATCAGCAGGCTGACACGAAGCGGACTGTGGCGCTGGCACGGGAAGGCATCATGAGTCAGCAGGCCAAGGATGAGGCCGTCACCGGCCTGCAGGCCGCAGAGGCCGCCAAGGAAACCGCACGGGAAAATATTGCCGCAGCCCAGGCCGCGCTGAAGCAGGCACGGGCGCACGAACTGCTTACCGCAGCGTCTGCCCAGACTGTGGCCTCCACGCGGGGCCAGGTCCGGAATGCGGAAGCTCTGGCCGCACAGGCCGGCGTCGAACTGGGGTATGCGGAGGTGTATGCGCCAATCACCGGCACCGTGAACGTGCTGGCCTCTCGCCAGGGGGAAGTGTTGCCGGCGGGCGGAACCATTGCCACGATCATGGACCTCTCGCAAACCTGGGTCTACGCGCCGTTGCCGGAGACCCAGGCGGACGCCGTTCAACTGGGCGACTCGCTGCGCGTGGTAATGCCCAGCGGCGCCACGGTCTACGGCAAGGTGATTGCCAAGGCGGCGGAGGCGGACTTTGCCACCCAGCGGGACATCAACGGCGGACGGAAGCGCGACATCAAGACTATGCAGATCAAGCTGCTGATTCCCAATCCCGGCGAGCGGTATGTTCCCGGCATGACTGCCGATGTATTCATTCCCAAGAGCAAGCTGGTGAAGCAATGACGCAGCCGGGCACTCAGCCGAGCCAAGCACAGCCGAGCCAGGTGCCGCTGAGCCAGACGCCGCGGTCCGGCAACGGCAATGGCAGGGCCGATGCGTCAGTGGCCATTGCGGTGGAGAACATCATCAAGCGATACGGGACATTCGAGGCGGTGAAGGGAATCAACTTCTCTGTTTATGAGGGGGAGATTTTTGGCCTGCTGGGCCCCAACGGAGCCGGAAAGAGCACCCTCATCCGAATGATGACGACGCTGATTCCAGTGACTTCTGGCCGGGCCATCGTGGGCGGCCACGACGTTGCCCGGGAATCGGATGCAGTTCGCCGCATGATTGGCGTGATTCCGCAGGCGCTGACCAGTGACCAAGATCTGACCGTCGAGGAGAACCTGAGCATCTATGCCAAGCTGTACAGTGTTCCGCGCGTGCAGCGGGAAAAGAATATTAAGGAAGTGCTGGAGGCGGTGGATCTGACCAAGTGGCGCGGTGCGCAGACCAAAACACTTTCCGGCGGCATGCGGCGGCGTTTGGAGATCGCGCGAGGCCTCATCCACGATCCGCGCATCTTCTTTCTGGACGAGCCCACCACGGGGCTTGATCCCGTGTCCCGCATTGCTGTGTGGGAGATGCTGAACGCGCTGAAGAAGCGGCGCAACCTGACGATGCTGCTGACGACGCACTACATGGAAGAGGCGGACCGGCTTTGCGACCGGATTGCGATTGTGGACCACGGAAAACTGGTGGCTCTGGGCACGCCGGTGGAACTGAAGCAGAGCGTGCCGGGATCGAACGTGGTGGAAGTGCAGTTCAACCGGGAGAGCGGGGCGTGGGAGGGCCGGCTGCGTGGCCTGCCGGATGTGACGGATGTGCAGTCGCAGTCGGCGGGAGTGTATCGCGTGCTGACGTCGAACGGTTCGCGGACGACGACGCAGCTGGTGGAGATGGCGGCGGGACTGCGCGAGGAGCTGACATCACTGAGCGTGCAGAATACCTCGCTGGATGATGTGTTTGTGCATTACACGGGGCGGCAGTTGCGCGATGAGCAGGTGAAGACCGTGAACTTCATCATGCCTCCGCGGCCGGGGATGCAGCCATGAATCGAATGTTTGCCATTATCGAGCGCGAGATGCGGAAGTTTTTCCGCTCGCCGGTGCTGATGATCATGTCGATGATGCTGCCGCTGGTGCAGCTGGTGATTCTGGGCAATGCGTTCGGCGGACACATCCGGAATGCGAAAGTGGCGCTGGTGGACCACGACCACGGGCCCCAGGCGGTGAAGATTCGCGAGGCGTTTGATGCGATCGCGGTAAACGTGAGGACGTTCACGACCGTAGAGTATGCGGACGAGGATTCGGCGAAGAGCGACGTGCGGACGGGAAGCGTGGATGCGGCGGTCATCATTCCGGCGCAATATTCGCGCCGGGTGTATGCGGGGGACAATCCGCGGCTGGGACTGGTGGTGGACAATTCGGACCAGTTTATGAGTTCGTCGCTCGAAGGAGAGATGCAGTCGCTGGTGAACGCACTGAACCAGCCGGTAATTCAGCCGCGGCTGCCGAACCAGATCGCACTGAAGATTGTGGAGCTTTATCCATATGTGGAGTACATGAAGTATCTGCTTGCGGGGTCGATTGCGCTGGCGATGTACATCTCGGTGATGATCGGTGGAGGGATGCTGTACATCGACGACAAGGCGCGGGGTGTGCATGAGGGCTACCTGGTAACGCCGATTACGAAGCTGGAACTGGTGATGGGGCTGAACATTGCCGGAGCCATCAAGGCGGTGCTGGCGGGGATTTCGCTTACAGTGATCGGGACGCTGATGGCGGGGCTGGGAACGATCTTTCATCCGATGGAGCTGTTTCAGGTGCTGCTGGTGATTCTGGGTGCATCCATTGCCTTCAACGGAATGATGTTCCTGATGATGGTGCGGGTGGACGATCCGCTGGTTCCGCGAGCGATGTTCGGGGTGCTGAACACTCTGCTGTTCTTTCCGTCGGGCGCGATCTATCCGATTTCGGCGTTTCCGGCGTGGCTGCGAGCGATTGCGATTGTGGACCCGTTCACCTACGTGATTCACGGGCTGCAGTCGATTCTGCTGAAGGGCGGAGGGTTTGTTGCCATCCGGGGGGATCTGGCTTTCCTTTTTACTTTTGGCATTGGCACGCTGCTGATTGCCACGCCTTTGTTCAAGCGCACCCTGTAGCTGGTTGCAGTCGCGTGCGCTGTACATCCGGTTTCCGGTCGGGAATCCCGAAGTGTCCGGAATGCAATGGGGCGGTCTGCCCTTTGTGGGAGAGTGGACCGTCACGCTGCAGCCGGGAGGGGGTCTTCTGGGGTTTCTCGGAGTTAGTTCTCCTGAATTATCAAATACTTCCGCATTGCGAGTTGAAGTGGATTGAACCGGGTTCCGAATGCGCGATTCGGGTACGAACTTGTTGCTTTGAACGTTACCTAAGTGCATTCCTAGGTATTACTTGCTACCTACATTTCCGACAAAATGGGGTACCATAGCCCCAAATGAACGTAAGGTCGCAACTAGGCCAGTTGGGGTGTTCCCGTGAACGCTTTTAAAGATTCCGAATCCAGACAGAGCATCGTAACTGATACTTTGCAGAGCCTGGCGCAACAGGCAAAACACTGGCGCGATGCGATAGACCGCATCGAGGCCGGGCAGGAAGTCAACCGCGCGGAACTGCTTGCCGGCTTTGGCAAGTTCCTGGAGGTGAGCCAGAACCTGCGCGACGCCATCCTCTCAGAGGACAGTGCTGCGAGCTGGTCCGACAAGGACGAGTTACACGCCCTCGTGAGTCGTCTGGATGGAGTGGCAGCGATGCGGGCGCGGTATCTTGACCTGGCACATGCGCTCTCAAGAGGAACGGTGGTGCACCACCGGGAACGGACGCGACTGGAGCGGCTGCAGTTGCGGGACGCGGCTGTGGCGGAGTTGATGGAAAACTCAGCGCGGGCGACGCTGCCGGAGCTGCCAGGACCGGGCGCGGATGTGTGGCTGCGCTGGGCATGCGGTCTGGAGGATGAATCGAACGATCCGGACCTGGTGCAGTTGCAGAGATATTTTTCTCGCGTGGACGACTTTGTTCGGCAACTGGACATCAAGACGTGGCAGGACGGCTTACCAACCGGGATGGCCCCCGCGGCGACGACTACTGCAGTAACTCCGACGCATTTAGACAAGGGTTCGGGGCGCGGGTCGAAGGCGCTGCGCGACGAGAAGCCGGCGGCGCCGATGATTGCGACGGCCCCGGCAGATTTCTTCGCGGCGTCTGCGACTGCGAGCACGGTGGAGGAGATTCGCGCCGAGGCCGTGCAAGAGGTGGCCGGATTCGGATGGACGGCCGGCGCCGAGACAGGCGAGCCGGCGAAGCCGACGCCGGTGGGCGCCGTGGAGATGGAAGGTTCGGAGGGCTCCGTTGCGGTTGCGACGGAGACGGCGGAAGAGACGTCGACGCTGCATCGGGTCAAGGGGAAGGGCGAGATTTCATTCTTCCCCGAGGAAGAGGTGGAGTGCTTCTCGCTGTATCTTGAGAAGGCGAAGCGGGAACCGGAGGACGCACGGAAGGTACGAGCTCTGTTCGCGATTTCGCATTGGCTGAATCCTGTTGATCAAAACCCGGCGTCGCATCCCAGCTGCGGAATCCGGTCGCAGGTGGAGTACACGGGCGCGACGGATCTGGTGCCCTCGTCGCCGGCGGATGCATCGAAGGCGATCACGACGCACAATCGCCTGTTGCTGTTCACGGGAGGCGCTGATCTGCTTCGCTGGAGCCTTGGGCGCCCTGCGAACGGGCACTTCGACGCGCTGGCCTCAGTTCGCCGTCTTTCCCTGGATCACATTCGGGCATGGTTCCACGACCTCTACAAGATCGAGCTGGCGGATCCCCAACTGCAGGACATTTACCGCCTGACCAGCGGAATTCCGTTGTTGGTGGGCGAGATGCATCGCCTTATTGTTCCGGATGCGGATGCGCCGCCGGCCTGGCTGGGGTTTGAGATTTGGACGACGATTCTGACCAATTTTGGAAATCGTCTGCCCGCCATTGCGCACGAGCTGAGCAGTGGCACCGCCGCTGTGCGGCTGTCGGAGCGGGAGATCGAGATCCTCAAGATGGTCGCGATTGCCAGCGATGATTTCGCCACGCCAGAAACGATTGTCTCCAGCCTGATGGAGGAATGGCGGCAATATCACCATCCGGAGCTGCGGGAGCTGAGCTCGTCCGACGCAGATAGTGTTGCGGTGCTGGAGCGTCTGGGATTGCTGCCCATCCGGCAGGGTGCGGGGGCTGCTTCCATTCAGGCACTTTCTCCACTGGAGCCGAACGACGCGCTTCGACAGATCGTGCGGTACCTCTGAACCCGAGCAGCTTCGGGAGGAACGCATCGGGCCGGCTCACTCCAGGAGACCGGCCCAATCTTTGTGCGGACCGGGCCTGCTCCGCTCCTGACTGCGACAGCCTACAATAAGATTAGAGATCAATTTCGAGGGAACTTATGCCGCTGTCTGGAGAAGCTATTCGCCTGATGAATTACATTGACGACGTTTCCGTCACGCTGCGCCGCATTCTTGCCGCGGCCCCCGGCCTATCCACAGAGGAGCGTGCCCGCGTGGCCGATCATCTCCAGCACTCCCACCCCAACATGGAAGACGTAATCCAAGTGCTGGCAGCCAAGTAGGAGTCTGTTTGTCTACGGTTGCCATTATCGGAGCGGGCCCGCTGGGCCGCTGGCTTGCGCTCTCTGCGGCGCGGGCGGGGTTCAAGGTGCTGCTGGAAGACGTGATGCCGGCCAACCTGCATCACGCACAGGAATCCCTGCGCCAGAAGCTGGGGCCGGAACACTTTCGCCAGGGGACGGCGCAAGAGGCCTCGGTGGCGTTTGTTTCCACCATTGAGGATGCCGTGCGGGAGGCGGATCTGGCGATCGACTGCGTGCCGGATGAACTGGAATCCAAGCTGGAGATTTTTTGCCTGCTGGACAGGATGGCGCCGCCACGGACGGTTTTGGCAACGCCGACCACGCGGCTTTCGATTGCAGACCTGGCCGCCTGTACCTATCGTGCTGACAAGTGCGTGGCCATTTCCGCGGAGGCAGGCGAGCTGGCGGGCAGGAGTGCGGACAACGGCGAGGGCGCGGAGATTCTTCTGCGGACGACGAGAGAAACTGCGGAGGAAACGGTTCTTCTGGTGGGCAAGTTCTGGACGCGGCTGGGCATGACGCCGCGCTTTGAGATAGACCCGGGCATTTGAGCGCGAAGCTTTATGCCGAATCCAGAATCTGCTCGTAAAACCTGACATACTGCGGCACCACAAGGGAGGCACAAAAGCGCTTCTGGGCCGTCTTGCGCGCCTCGTCCCGCATGACTTCCAGGCGATTGTGATCCGTGAGGAGTGCGAGGGCACCAGTGGCCATGGCTTCCACGTCGCCGACGGGGTAGAGGAGGCCGGTGATGCCGTCGTCGATGAGCTCAGGCACGCCGCCGACCTCCGTGGCAACGGCGGGAACCTTGCAAGCCATGGCCTCCAGCGCGGCGAGGCCGAAGGACTCCATCTCGCTGGGCATTAGCATGAGATCCGCGAGCGGGAGAAGCTCGTTGACGCGGTCCTGCTTGCCGAGGAAATGAATTTTGTCTTGGATTTTGAGGTCGTGTGCCAGCCACTCCGCCGCGGAGCGGTCCGGACCGTCGCCGACGAGCACGAGGCGTGCGGGAATGTGGCTAGCCACGCTGGCAAAGACTCGAACGACATCCGCGACGCGCTTGACGGGGCGGAAGTTGGACAGGTGCATGAGGATGGCTTCTCCTGGACGCGCGAGGCGCTTGCGCGCTTCGGCTCGGACGGCTTCATCGCGTATGGGCTGGTAAAGATCGCAGTTTACGAAGTTGGGAATGATGGCGATGGGGCGGGTGACGCCGAAGTCCTGCAGGGTTTTGTCGCGTAGGTAATTGGAGATGCTGGTAACGCCGTCGCTTTCCTGAATGGAGTAGCGGGTGATGGGAAGGTAACTGCGGTCGAGGCCGACAAGGGTGATGTCTGTTCCGTGGAGCGTGGTGACGAAAGGGAGACGGCGCCCGCCGGCAGCGAGCATTTGGCGGGCGAGCAGAGCACTTACGGAGTGGGGAATGGCGTAATGGACGTGGAGCAGGTCTAGGTTGTAAAACTCGGCCACTTCCGTCATGCGCGAGGCGAGAGCGAGGTCGTAGGGCGGGAACTCGAAGAGGGGATAGTTGGACACCGGGACTTCGTGGTAGAAGATGCCGTTGTCCCGGCCGCTGAGGCGGAAGGGCTGCGAATAGGAGATAAAGTGGACTTCGTGGCCGGCGGCTGCCAGTTCGATGCCGAGTTCGGTGGCCACAACGCCGGAGCCGCCGTAAGTGGGGTAGCACGTGATGCCGATTCGCATTGCACCTTCCTAGTGGGAATGTTGCCAGGGGAAATCTTGCCGGGTGTGTCCGGGACTCTGTATGAGACGCGGGTTCGGGCTGTGGGGATTCGGCGAAGACCTAAGTGGGCGAGCGGTGGAGCGCGGCGAAGGATACCAATTCCATCTGAGGAAACTCGCAGAGTGCGGCGAGAGCGGTACGCTCGGTTTCGCGCGAGGCGAGCAGGCGGGTGCGAACTCGGGCGAGGTCAGCGTCGTTGTAGCCGGGATGGGTGACGAGCTCGAAGGTTCCGGAGGGTACGCGCGCGAGCAGGGAGCGGAGGGTTGCCGTGTCCAGAGTGCCGGTGGCGAGCACGCCGAGAGCGCCCTGGGTAGTGGCGAGGCCATACTGGGCGACGATGCGATGGAAGGCGGGCCGGAGTCGGCGCAGGAGCAGGACCTGCGCGCGGCGGAGCGAGGGAGCGCCGGGAGTTCGGCGGATGCTCCATGCAGGCTCGAAGGGGTTGCGAATGGCGGGGACGCCGGCGGCACGTGCGGCGCGCGCTACGGGACGCAGCACGGCAGGGAACATGTGGGTGTGCTTGTGCGTGTCTGCGTGGGTGAGCGTTAGACCGCGCGAGCGAAGCAACTGAAACTGTGCTTCGGCTTCGGCTTCGATTTCGCCGGCGCGAATTTGTCCGGTGACGAGGCGCCAGAGGAAAGCGCCCAGGGTGGGCTGAAAGCGGCCGGTTGCCGGGTCTACGAGAGTGGGTAGATCGCGAGGCGGCAAGACGGGTTCGCCGTCGACGAGCACGATGTGACAACCGACGCCGAGAGAGGGAGTGGCGAGAGCGGATGTGATGGCCTCGTCTGTGGCGACGGCGCTGGCCATGAGTGTGGCACTGGTGAGCACGTTGGCGTGGTGAAGTTCCAGAATGGCGCGATTGACGCCGGAGGTCAGTCCGAAGTCATCGGCATTTATGACAAGGCGGCTCACCGGGCAAGTCTATCAACCGGCACCGGCAACCAGCAGCATGATTCGCGCAGAACAAGGCCGCTGATATGATGAAGGAGGCCCAGTCGCGGCCACTCCGCCGGATGTGGGCGGTTAGCTCAGTTGGTTAGAGCGCCTGCCTTACAAGCAGGATGTCGGGGGTTCGAGTCCCTCACTGCCCACCACACTTAAAATCAACGACTTGCGTAGACTACCCCAATAACGGAAATACTAAGGCAGGCAGTCAATTACTGCAATGGCTTTCGGCCCTTCTTTTGTAGCGCAATGAGGTCCCCAAAGCGAATTGCCATCACGGTAGCGATCCAAATGCGCGAACCGTGTGGTCATCCGTTGCAAACAGATTGCAAAACGTGGCGTCAGGACTCGCGCGCAGCGGTGAAGGGCCCAGTCCTTTTGAATCAACTTGAATGTTAGTCTTCCCCTGGTTTAGGTTGCAGTCAATTCGCGGCTAGCCGCGAATTGACTGGCGAATTCGCTCGGTGCCCTCTCTCCGAGAGCCCTGTGAGGACGACTTCCATTGTATACTTGTCGCCAGGTTTCGATAAGCTGTCTTGCCTCGACGAGGGTTTCGAACCAATGCACGTTGAGGCCGTCATCGCGAAAAGTTCCATGGAACGCATTCGATGAATGCGTTGACTGTTGGCTTGCCGGGACGTGAGAAGACGTCTCCGATCGTCAGAGATCGGAAGCGTCTGCCGTGCTGAAGCTGACCAGCCACAAAATCAAGACTCCAGGCCTGGTCGGGTGCCGTTGCTACAAATTTCTCTTCACAATGGCGGACCGCCTTTCTCCGCCGTTGTGTCCATTTCCCCTGATGGCTCTTGTAGCGATACGTGCCCCGCACAAGCCGCAATATCTGACATGCATGCCGCTGTCTGGCTCGATACTGGTCGCGTAGATAATCGACCAGCGGCCGGCGTCGCGAGGGCTTCACCACTTTTTTCGCGGCACATCCTGAAGCATCGTCTCGCTCAGGTAGAACTCCGCCACTAACTGCTTCAGCCGGCCGTTATCGTCCTGCAAATGCTTCATCTCACGGACCTGGTCCGCCTCAAGCCCCACGTACTGCTTCTTCCATCGGTAAAAGGTCAGTTCGCTGATCCCCACCTTACGGATTAGCTCGGCCAAAGGAACACATATTTCGCCCTGCCTCCGAACAGCGACGATCTGCTCCACAGAAAAACGCTTCTCCTTCATCGCCAATATCCTCCACCCTGTCGGGCGCGGTTATTGCCGAAGACTAACTCTTATAGTGGTGCAAAAAAGCCGGCGCCGATCAGAACCTCCTCCGCATGTAACAGAGGATCTGCCTCGCATCGGGCTCAAGGGATCCGTCAAGGTATGGCTTCGTGACGTAATGGTGCCGACGGGGAAGACTGGGCACTTGTCTGGCTCCTGATCGAGTGCTACAGCGCTGATCGTGATCCGGACCACGGCGACCGATTCCACGAACAACTGCTCAACGGGAGAAGCATGATGAAAAGCCTATGGAGTGTCACGCGGTCGTGGGGAATGAAGGGAGGAGCAGTCTTCTTTTTCCTCCGGTAGCGTGCCGGTGGACACCAAATCGGACATACATCTGGTAGACTTAATCGTGTTGCAGCAGTGATCGCTTTGGTATCCAGTTTGGCGTCCAAACAAACCTCAAAACTGAGTACACAGCAGCGACAAGGTGGAAAAGCGCGAAGCCGGCGAAAGCTGTGAAACGTTTGATTCTATGTGACTTTAATCCAAGATGTTGAAAACACCCTTGGGGACGTAGCTCAGTTGGTTAGAGCGCTGCCCTCGCAACAATTTCCCATAATTTTCAATCACTTAGACTACTTACTGTCCATCTTACTGTCCATTTCTCATCAAGATTTGGTCTGAATTTACTGTCCATTCTTGATCGAATTGGCGCTTCGCGCTATTTGTCCAGAGCACTCCTCAGGGAGGATTCAGGGCAATGGCCAGAGCCAAACAGTATGCTGATCGCGTCAACATCATCAAGATGGTCAAGGTGA
>DATKTQ010000170.1:0-12368 GCA_035531055.1 Occallatibacter sp.
TGAAGATTCTGTCGCCAGGAAGCAGCGCCGCAGTCGTCGGCGGATTGACGAAGAGTGCTGCGTCTCCGTCTTCAACGAACAGCAAACTTTCGTACCCACGGGAATAGACAACCGTTGCTTTGCAAGCGACGGAAATCCCCTTGCTTGCTTCGGCATTGCTGAGCGCATGAACGGAGGCAAGGGATGTGAGGGTGAACGGCCCCGCGGCCCAAGCCCCAGAAACCGATCCTGCAACCAACAGGACCGCCAAAATCAGTCGCTGCGCGAGGATACCCCTGTTGCTCACATGCTCGAACTGACCTGCGTAACTCCCACATTTCCAATACGGCGTGCCGTAAGCCGAGCCGGGTCTGGGGCGAATCATCAGTTTGGGACAAGAGGAGCCATACTAGACAGGGGAGAGGAGAATCTTAAATTCCTCAAGAAAGGGGTCACTCATGACCACTACGTCTTCATCCTCCGCTCTCGCCACCCTGCAATCGCAATGGAATGCCCTCCACGATCTTGACCGCGCAAAAATGGTCAACATCATCAAGAAGTCCGGAGTTTCCATTCGCGCGATCGCCGAATTCCTCGGCTTCAGTCAGTCTCTTCTCCGCCATCTCCTCCAAGCGCTTCAGGCTCCTCCGGAGGATCGACTCCTGGCCCGCAAGGGGAAAATCAGCACCAATGAGCTTGTTCGCCACTACAAGGCCGCTGAAATTCTCCGCACTGCGAAGCGCCAGGAAGCTCTCCAGTCCCAGCGCATCAGGAAGACCGCACTCGGATGCACGGCCATCTGTGCCTGGCTCGCACAGGAAGGATTCCGGGGAGCCTATGGCGAGCAAATCATCATCGAAGCTCAACGGGATCTGGCCAATGCCGGGCAAGCTGGCAAGCTCCCACCAGGCGTTGCACCTGTTGGCATGCCCGTAACTGAGATCATTCGGCGCTGTCGGCCGGCAGAACTCAAGACCGACGCCCTTAGCCCTATCGCGTGGTTTGGACACTGGCTTGCACTCTGGGCCTTCTACTCGATGCCCGACCCTGCAGTCCAGTACCACGCCCTTGAACTTGCCTTCGAAAAACAGTTCTAAGGTGAGTGACTGATCGCATCACAGGTGGGCCGGTCAAACGGCCCATTCCTGGCCCCAACGACAATCGCAGGGAAGTCCGGTCTAAAGTTTGCTGATTCCGGTTCGGATTCTTGCCTTTAGCATTATCCGCTGAGACTTCCGATCAGTGGCAGTCCGGCAGGTCCCTCATAGAACCTGCGTCTCCGGAGACAAGGTGTGCCTGCTGTGTGCGCCGGCGAGCAAGAGCCGCCTTTCGGCCATGGTAGGCTGTCAACTCATCGCATGGGGTTTGAACTGCTGCGCGATCGATTCCGGATGCTACGGCGTTTGCCGTTACCGATCCTGTCTGGCTGGCTGAACACTGATTGATTCTGGCGTATCAAAGCGCTTGCGTTCTCCCATGGCGGTCTCAGTTCAACGCGCTCGTTGTTTATTGCTCATGCGTCATTCAACAGTGGATAACTGACGGCGACAAACCGCCCAGAACTCCTCCTGAGCAGTCCTCCAGCTGGATTTCTGGCTCAGCGCTGTGCAGAAGTGGAAAACCCATCAATAGGCTTTTGGGCTGATTGCAAAGCCGCGGTGTGAAAGGGCTTTGATTGCAGGGCCTGTAAGTTGCGGGCAGTTCTTAGAATGCAGCAAGCGCTTCGGACTGGCTGGGAAATAATCCGGCGTACTTGGTGATCCCCACCATGGTGAAGATCTTGTTGAAGTGCGGTGATAAGCCAAATGCGGAGATCCTTTGCGCAGAGTTAGCCGCCTCGATCAGCATTTGAATCACAAGCGCAATGCCGCTCGAATTGATGTAGTCCACCTTGGTGAAGTCCAGGAGGATCAACTTTGACGATTCCTTGGGGAACCCCTGGTAGGTTCCAAGGACTGCATCCTTGGAGGTGCTGGAAATGTCGTCCTCAAAGCGCAGGACTGCAACCAGATGTCCGGCTGCGGATGCGATTTGGTCCACATGCGACCTGGTTTCGCTCTGCATGGTTTACCGTCTCCGCGCTTGTTGCTTGACCCATCGTCTGCCACATCCAGTTACGACGGCTTTCCTGAGTCTCAGTCATATCACCCAAGCAGGACTCGGAGCAATCGGAATTATCTAGAATTTACGGTGACGCTCCCTGATGTACGAGTTATTAAAAACTCCGGACATTGAAAGAGGGACTCGAGTCCGCGAGAGAAAGACATTTCATTTCGTGCTGTTCACTGCGTATAGTGCCTATGACGGCTTCCCCAACTCAACAGAGGTCACGGAATGGTGCAACGCTTTGGCTTCGCTCTTCCTTTGCTTCTTTGGCGCAACGGTCACAGATGGTCTAACACCACCGCTTTAGCAGATTCCAGACTGCGCCATCAGAAGCACCGCTACAGGTATCTGTCGAAAGCCTTCCCGGCCTTTCTCCTACTGTCCCTGGCGCTCCCCGCCTGCGCGCAGAAGGAGATCGTCACCGTAACCAACTGGAGGGTCCACGCAGGTGACAATCCCGCCTGGGCCAAGCCGGACTTCGATGACTCGCAGTGGACCGGGATCAGCTATGGAAAATCGGACCGATTTGAAGCTTCTAACACTGGGATGCACTGGTATCGCGCCACATTCAAGGTTCCGGCCGACTTCGCGGGGCAAGAGCTGGCCGTCGGAATGGACCCTCTCGAAGAAGTCTACGACGTGTATATTGACGGCACCCTAGTGGGACGGTTCGGCAGCTGGAAACCAGACCCTCAAGGTCCTTTCCCTCGGCACCTTGCCTTTTCGATTCCGTCGGATTTGCTGAAAGGGCCCACTGGGCACATCTCTATTCGTCGCTGGGAAGGCGCGAGTCATCTCATGTGGGCACCCTTCGGCTCCTCTGGCTACTTCTCCTTCCCGCATCCTCCGGAAATTGGGTCAAAGCTCGCCATCCAGGCCCAGGAACGGCTTCATCCAGCAGCGGGCGCGATCCGGGTTCTTCCCTGGGACCTGACGTATGTGCTTTACCTGTTCGCCGCACTAATCAGCTTTGTCCTCTTCAGCGCGCAAAAGCGGAGGGCGGAGTATTTCTATCTCGGCCTCTATTGCATCCTCTCCGGTGCGCCGCCGTTGGCAGGGATTCCGCTTGCCAGCAGCAATTCGGCTATGGCCCAATCCTGGGGACCGGTGCTGGTATTCTTCTTCGACATTCTGGCGCCCGCATTCTCGCTTCTATTCCTTGCGTGTCTCTGCCCACGATCCCGAAGAACCCTGCAGATTGGAGCGGTGCTTGCCCTTATCTTTGCGTTCGCTGCGGCGTACTCGCTCGGGAAGCAATCTTACGCCGCAACGGAGCTTTGGGAGTTTGGGTTCACCTACGGCATGGCCGCTTTTGAGCTTTTGGCAATGGCGGGGCTGCTGCTTGACCGCCGCCGGGGTTCGTTCGTAATCGCATTCTGCCTCTTCTTGAATGCGGCAGGATGGGCATGGGGAGCGTGGGCACCCAAGTTGCACCTGCCCATCGGGTTTGAAGCTGGCCCGTTTGGTTTTGATCTCCGCAGTTTCCCGGGCATCCTTTTCGTCTCCGTCACGCTGCTGGTTCTTTATCTGCGCTACCGCGATGAGCAGGCGCGTCAGGCTGCCATCGACCAGGACCTGGCCGCCGCCCGCAGGATGCAGGAACTGCTGCTGGCAGGGAGCGCGGAGCAGCCCGCAGGCTTTACGGTGGATGCCGTCTATCGCCCCGCGCGCGAAGTGGGCGGCGACTTCTACCGCACCGTATCGCTCGAAGACGGCTCCCTGCTCGTGATTGTCGGCGATGTCAGCGGCAAAGGCCTGGACGCGGCCATGTTTGTGGCCGTTGTCCTCGGCAGCCTGGCCAACGAGACGCACCGCAATCCCGCGTCTCTGCTGGCGTATCTGAACCGGGCCGTGATGGGACGCACCGGCGGCGGATTCATCACGGCTTGTTGCGCCCGCTTTTATCCCGATGGGCGCGTGGTTGTGGCGAACGCGGGACACATCTCGCCGTATGTGGATGGACGCGAATTGCAACTGGAAAATGGCTTGCCGCTGGGCATCAGCGCAGATGCCACATACAGCGAGACGGAGACGCAAACGGACGGCGCGGTGATCTTTATCTCCGACGGCGTGGTGGAAGCCACCAATGCCAATGGCGAACTCTTCGGTTTCGAGCGCACCGCAGCCATCGCCACTCAAGCCGCCGAATCCATCGCCAAGGCCGCGCAAGATTTCGGCCAAGAAGACGACATCACCGTGCTGACGGTGGAACGCGCGGTGAAACTGGAGGCAATCCCGGCATGAAGAAGCTCCTCTTCCTCTTCTTAGCGGTGTCCGCTTGCGCCAGCCTACCCGCGCAGACCTTCAGCCTGATCACAGGCCGCGAGCCGGTGACTTCGCTCGACGGCCTGTGGCGCTTCCATACCGGCGACAATCCCGCATGGGCCAATCCGGGCTTCGACGACTCGACTTGGCCACTGCTGCGATCAGACGAAAGCTGGACGAAGCAGGGGCATTTCACATACTCGGGTTACGCCTGGTACCGCTTCGCCGTTCAAGTTGTGGATGGTAGTAAGCCATTGGGAGTTTTGCTGCCACGGATTTATACCGGTTATCAGGTTTTCGCTAACGGTAAACTGATCGGATATTCTGGCTCAACCAGTCCCACAGCCGCGCCTGCTTTTGCTGCCAATCCTAAGTTGTTTCGGTTTCTTCCTGGACGCGCGGGCCCACAGACGATTCAGATTGCAATTCGCGTTTGGGAATACCGACCTATCGTCTCCTGGGTCGGCGGTGGCACGCTACATCCAGGCAGTGCGGCTGGTGATCCAGTGCTCTTGGCGCAGCGGCTGGAATGGGTGACGACAGCTCATAGGGAGCTGTTTGTAAACAGCTATGCGTATTGTGTTCTTGCTGCTGTCGTGGGCCTTGCGATCCTTGCACTCTTTCTGGTTCATCGTGAGGATCGTGAGTATCTCTGGTTTTCCGTATTGCTCGTGACTGGCGCGGCGGATGCCATCTTGAATGTCGAAGGGTTTTTAGATGCATTCCCGTTTCTTCTCTTCCGCCTGACCGATGAAGTGCTCGTTGCGATCAGTGTGCTGGCAGCTTTGCTGTTTTTTTCTTCTGTCCTGAAGGCTCATCACTCCTTGCTTTGGTGGATTGCATTTGTTGCATCGGCGATGAGCCCACTCTCCGTCGCAATCTACTATCTTCAATGGTCGTCGGTGGGAATCTCCTACACCCTTCAGCTTTCCTGTCTGCTTCCTGCCTATGTCTGGATCATTGCCGCTCTTTCCACTTCCTTCACGAGGAAAGATCGATCTGCTCGGCTCCTTCTGGCGCCCGCTGTGCTGCTCTATGGCGTCTACATTATTGACAGCATCGCGTATATCGGCTTGAGCCTGGGTTGGCAGAATTTGCCATCGGGCCGCATGTTTCTCCTGCAACATCCCTTTCCGCTTGATTCGTTCGATGTGGTCCGTTACATCTTCATCTTTGCGCTGCTTCTGTTTCTAATGCGCCGTTTCTCTCGCGCGCGGAAGGAAGAAGAACGTCTCGCCTCGGAACTCGAAGCGGCGCGGAGCGTGCAGTCGCTGCTCATTCCAGCCGCGCTGCCTGCGACACCGGGCTTCACAGTCGAGAACGTCTACATACCCGCCAGCGAAGTCGGCGGAGATTTCTTCCAGGTCCTCCCCGACGATGACGGCTCTTTGCTCATCATTGTCGGCGACGTCAGCGGCAAGGGACTGCAGGCCGCCATGACCGTCAGCGCTATCGTCGGGGCCCTGCGCGACAACAACGAACGCCAGCCCGCCCATGTGCTTGCGCATCTCAACCGCGTTCTCTCCGGCCAGATCAGCGGCTTCGCCACCTGCTCCGCCGCTTTGATAGCCATCGACGGCAATATGACACTCGCCAACGCCGGCCATCTTTCTCCCTATCGCAACGGCGAAGAACTGCCCGTTCCCGGCGGCTTGCCGCTCGGACTCCTTGCCGAAGCAACCTACGACGAGAAGCATTTCGAGCTGGCTCCCGGCGACCGCCTCACCTTCGTCTCCGACGGCGTTGTGGAAGCCCGGAACGCCAAAGGCGAACTGCTCGGCTTCGAGCGCATGACTCCGCTCACCACCAAACCCGCCGCCGAAATCGCAGACACGGCCCATCGCTGGGGCCAGGAGGACGACATCACCGTGCTGACAGTGGCGCGCGCGGCGAAACTGGGGACGGTGACGGCATGAAGAGAACAATCTTTATCCTCTTGCTTTCCATCGCTGCTTGCGGCAGCCTCGCGGCGCAGTCTCTCGTATCGGTTTCGACGCAGCAGTGTGTCTGGCGCGCGGGGGATAACCCGGCATGGGCTGCACCAAATCTCAATAAAACCGGCTGGCAATCCTCCGCGCAATGGAAGTTACCGCTCGCGGAGCCGCACCTGTGGGCGCGCTGCCGTGCGGATCTTGGCTCGCTGCTCGGCACGGCGCATCCCGCAATACAAATTAGCCTTGCTGGCGCGTATCAGCTTTTCGTGAACGGAGTGCGCATCGGCGGCGCCGGCAATATCCGCACAGGCTTTTACAGCATGGACACAATCCGGCAGTATCCACTGCCGGCGGCCGCGCTTCAAAGCCAGCCGAACACCATCGCCGTGAGGATCACCTCTCGGCAATCAATCTGGACCACGAGCCCTCTGGAGATTCATGCCGGCGATGCGGAGGCGCTTACGGGGCAACGCGCCAGCTTTGTCCTTGCCCAGAGCGAGAGAGTCCTTATCGTTGCGTTTTGGTACCCCCTGATCGGCGTAGTTGGCCTAATGCTGCTGGGACTCTTCTACTACGACCGCGATCGTCGAGAGCTGATTTACCTGAGCATTATTTGCGTGAACAGGGCTGCTCTGGGCATTCTAGCGTACTGCGTCTCTGCACAGATGAGTTTCCCGTGGGCGCTCTCCACCGCAATCCATGTTGCAGTAGAGGTTACGGATCCGGTCGTGGCCGTTCTGTTCTTCTTTGCGCTGGCGCGCCGCCGTGTGCCCCGGCTCATTTGGCTGGCAGCTGCAGTCGCATCGGCGCAGTCCGCGCAGTCTGGATTCACGCTGTTGCTTCCCGCTGACCAATCGCTCTGGCTGCCAGGAAAGGTTCTGGATGGAATTGCGATTCTCGTTCTGTTTTCCATCGCGTGGATTGTGACTTCGGTGTCGCCTTTCATCGCCTTTTGGCCTTACAGGCAAATCTCACGCCGTATGCGCTTGCTAGCAGCCTTGTGCATGTCATACGGCGCGTTCCTCATGGTCTGGAATGCAATGGACATGACCGCTGATCCGCGGCTTGGCCTGCCAAATCTCTTCGCATACTGGCAACGCGGGTTTCTGGAAACCTATGCTTTTGTAACTGCCTGCGTGCTTGCGGCGTTGCTCGGACTGCTCTTCCGCGACCAGAGGCGGGTGACCGAGGAGCGCGCGCTGCTGGCCGGCGAGATGCAGGCGGCCAGCGAGATTCAGCGCATGCTGGCGCCTGCGGTGATCGATACCGCGCCCGGGCTGAAGATCGATGTGGCCTTTCATCCCATGCGCGACGTGGGCGGAGACTTCTATCTCTGCCGCGTGCTGCCCGATGGACGGCAGCGCGTACTGGTGGGCGACGTGAGCGGCAAGGGTGCAGCCGCCGCTATGACCGCGGCTTTGCTGTTGGGCGGGGCCGAACGTCGAGACGCTGACTCACCGGGGAAGCTGTTGGCGCATCTGAACGGAGTGCTGCATGAGAGCTGCGTCCCCGGCTTTGCCACATGCCTCTGCGCGGACTTTGCGCCGGACGGAACCGTAATGGTGGCCAATGCTGGGCACTTGGCGCCGTATTGCCGCGGCGAGGAGATCGCGGTTGCACCCGATCTTCCGCTCGGGATGAAGGACGAGGGCGACGGAGCCTACGAAGAGGCCCGATACGTGCTCGCGCCCGGCGCTGCGCTGACCTTCCTCTCCGACGGCGTCGTCGAAGCCCGCGATGCCCACGGCGAACTCCTCGGCTTTGACCGCATGTCCGCGCTGACCAGCCAGCCAGCCGCCGCCATCGCCGATGCTGCCCAGCGATGGGGGCAGGAAGACGACATCACGGTGCTAACCGTGGCGCGCGCGGCAACGCTGAAGGAGGTGACGGCATGAGACAGGCAATGTTTCTCTTATTGTTGCTGTGGTGCTCCGCAAGCACACTCATCGCGCAGGCAGCGACGGCTTCCACCAGCAACGACCGCGGCGGCGATACAGCCGTGCCCGTCACTTTGGGCCAGTCCGTTGTAGCGCTCAACGGTCCATGGAAATTCCGCATCGGCGACAACCCGAAGTGGGCCGATCCTAGCTACGACGATTCGCAATGGGAGACGGTCGACCTCACTCCCACTCCGCAAACCACGGTCCCAGGGGTGCCGATTCCGGGCTTCGTTGCGGGGTGGGAGGCGCGCGGGCATCCCGGCTATGCGGGCTATGCATGGTACCGCATGCGGGTGCGCATCCGCGGAGCCGCCAGTCCGCTCACGCTGCTCTCTCCCGAGTGGTTCGACGATGCATTTCAGGTCTTCGCCAATGGCCGCCTCATCGGCTCGTTTGGAGATTTCAACGGGTCCGTCCCGACGCTCTACGAAGGCAAACCCGCGAGGTTCAGTCTGCCTGTTTCTGCCTATGAATCAAGCCCGGGCGGCACCACGTTTCTCGCCTTCCGCTTTTACATGGCGACTGCTTCGCTTGGGCTTGGAGTACGCGGCGGCATGCACGGTCCGCCCAGGATCGGTCTGCCCGGTGCTGCCACCGCGGTCTTTCACATGGAGTGGGAACGGGAGTATCGCCGCATGGTCTCCGCTTTTGCCGCCGGTCTGCTCTACTTTCTTTTCGCGCTGCTGATCGCGATGATCTTCGCATTCAGCCGAAGCGACAAGATCCTGCTCTGGCCATTGAGCGCAAGCGTCCTTGCATTCATCCAGGTTGCCTTGATTCTTTCTACCAACGCACGATGGGCGAGCGAGGTGCGTCTGGAGGGCCTCATCGGTTTCACAAGTCTCACAGCCGGGTATCTCTGGCTGCTGACCTGGTGGGCCTACTTTGGCTTTCAGCGAACACGTTGGCTATTCAAGACAATTCTTGCCTTGGGGGTTTGGAACCTTGCAACCCTGGAATTTTTCACCATCCTATTGCGAATCGGAAGGTCTTCCCGCGGACTGCTGATTGCCGAACAGATCAGCGAACTCAGCAACGGTACGGCTGTATTTCTGGTGATGGCCACAATTGCTTATCTTGGCTGGAAGCGCGCGGAACGACGGCAGTGGCCCCTCTTTCTCGCTCTGTTCTTCCAATCGTTTCAGGTCTTTGAACCCGAGCTGAACCTGCTGCACATGCGGACCTCCTGGCAGCCATTCGGCGTTCTCCTTCCCCTCCACCTGATTTCAAACTGCGCATCGCTGTTCTTCTTTTCCATCGTGCTGTTCGGCCAGTTCCGCAGTTCGCAGCAACGGCAGCAAGCGATGGAAGACGATGTCAAACAGGCAAAGCAGATTCAGCAGTTCCTCATTCCCGAGCAGCAGCCCGCGATCTCCGGCTTCCGAATCGAAACTGAGTACCGCCCCGCCCGCGAAGTCGGCGGAGACTTCTTCCAGATTGTTCCCAACAAAGCAGACGGCAGCCTGCTCATCGTCGCCGGCGACGTCACCGGCAAAGGATTGCAGGCGGGAATGCTGGTGGCCATGCTCGTGGGGGCCATTCGCACGGAGTCCGCGCACACCTCAGACCCCACGCGGATTCTTTGCGCCTTGAACACCCGGCTGCAAGGCAGAGAACACGCCCAGGCCACCTGCCTCGCCCTCCTTATCGCCAAAGACGGCGCAGCCACCCTCGCCAACGCTGGCCACATCGCTCCCTACCTGAATGGCGAGCCCCTGCCCATGGAAGGCGCCTTGCCGCTGGGCATGATTGAAGCCGCAGAGCCCTCCGTCATGCACTTCCAACTCAAGCACGACGACAAGCTCATCCTCATGTCCGACGGCATCGCCGAAGCGATGGACGCAGACGGCAAGCTCTTCGGCTTCGACCGCATTCACAATATGTTGCGCTCAACGCAAACTGCAGCCGCCATCGCCACCGCCGCCCAGCAGTTCGGCCAGGAAGACGACATCAGCATCATCTCCGTCACGCGTACAAGAATGCTGGAACCCGTGACTGCGTAAGCGAACCGAGCAGCACTTCTCTTGCTGAGTTGAACCTGGATATCAGTCCGACCGTCAGTTCTCTTGATCAACAGCCGCACGCGCCTTCAGCGTGGATGACCTTTTCGTTGTCCTGAATTTCCTGCTGGCCGCATTGCGGTGCGGGAATCGCCAAATTCGACCCCCATCGGAATCGAGCGTCTCAACGCAGGTAATCGGGCAATAAACGAGGTAAATATCTTATATTCTGCATGTTGACCGTTCTCTTGAAGATTACTCCTCGAATGTGTGCGTCCAGGAAGGCTGGCATGACCAGTGGGTGCAAGTCCCATCGGGATAAGAGTCCAAGCCCCGTAGCTTGAATGGCAGGAAGGAAGGAAACTGAACAACCTGAAGCCCATTGACAAAGCCATCTACAAGGATGGCGAGCGAGTCGCCGGGCCGTAACGCAAGTAAACCCATATGGCCTCGAAAGGAGCAACCCGAAGGCCGAGCCCTCACTTTTGGGGCGAAGGCAGCATGGAGCGTCGCAAGGACTGATGCGGCGAAACACTTCGGCGGGGTTGGTAGGGACAGCACGGTGACAAGGTCATGCTAAGCAACTGGAGAAACCCTCCTCGCCCCGTCGAGAAATCGGCGGAGCAGGGAAGCCGTATAACCGGTGACCACGGGAAGTCGGTGGAAGGCGAGAGGGATTCGGCTGGGTCTGTAGTAGCGAAGAAGCGGAGTAATGTCCGCGGAGCAAAGAGGCCCTGCTGTTTGTAACGGCTCTAACAAAAAGGGAGGCAAGGGTGCGATGACAAAACCGCCCATCAGTTTGCAGGACCTGAGAAGGAGTCTATATGTCAAGGCGAAGGCAGAACCGTCTTGGCGTTTCTGGGGACTATTCGTTCACGTCTGCAAGATGGAAACTTTGCGGGAAGCCTACCAGATGGCGAAAAGTAATCACGGGGCTCCGGGTATTGACGGGGTCACGTTCGAAGCTATTGAGGAAAGCGGATCGGAAAGTTTTCTCGTGAAGATTCGGGATGAATTAGTTACCAACACGTATCGGCCCATGCCGGCACGAAAGAAGGAGATTCCAAAGGATGGGGGCAAGAAAGTCCGCGTTCTTTCAATTCCTTCAATCCGTGATCGCGTGGTCCAGGGGGCGTTAAAGCTCATCCTGGAGCCGATCTTCGAAGCTGACTTCCAAGCGGGGTCGTATGGATATCGACCAAAGCGGACGGCGCATGAAGCCGTAGCCCGAGTAGCCCGAGCGATCGTCGAAGAGAAGACGCGCATCATCGATCTGGAACTTGCCTCCTATTTCGATAACGTGCAGCATTCGCTGCTGTTAGAGAAAGTAGCTCGGCGGGTCCAGGATGATGCGGTCATGCATCTTCTCAAGATGATTCTGAAGGCGACTGGGAGGAAAGGCGTTCCCCAGGGCGGTGTGATTTCACCGATGCTCAGTAACCTCTATCTGAATGAGGTAGACCGGATGCTGGAAAAGGCGGTGAATACTACGCACAGGGGCAAGTCAACCAGCATCCAGTACGCACGTTTTGCGGATGACATGGTGATCTTGATTGACGCCGAACGGCGGAGTGACTGGCTGGTGAAGGCGGTAGACAAACGGCTGCGCGAGGAGTTCGCGAAGCTCCGCGTTGAGATCAACGAGGACAAGAGTCGGATGGTGGACCTGAAAAAGGGAGAGAGCTTTACTTTCCTGGGCTTTGAGTATCGGCGCATACTCAGCTTTAATCAGAAGTGGCGGCCATACTATGCGCCCAAGCTGAAGAAGCGAACAGCGCTGTATGCAAAGCTCCGGGAGGTCTTCCGACAGCATGTCAGCTGGCCCGTCGAGATTGTGATTGCGAACATCAATCCGGTTCTGCGCGGCTGGGTGAACTACTTTCGGGTCGGTCATTCGAGTTCCTGTTTTTCAAAGGTCAAACAGTGGGTAGAAAAGAAGGTCAGGCAACATCTGATGCGTGCCCGGGGGCGCAAAGGCTTTGGCTGGAAGCGGTGGAGTAGCGAATGGCTGTACGGTCGGCTGGGTTTGTTTAACAACTACCAGCTCTGTCGATGGTCAGGTGCGAAAGTCGCCCCAGCACAATAAGCCCCATAAACCTTGGCATGAAGCAAACAGGTGCGCCCAGTGCGGGAAATCCGCACGC